>CAIKUF010000284.1 GCA_903830565.1 uncultured bacterium
CATCGTCAGCGCGTGGAACGTCGCCGAGCTCTCGAAGATGGCGTTGCTGCCCTGCCACGCCTTCTTCCAGTTCTACGTTGCGCCGCCGCAAGTTGCCGGCGAGCAGGGGCGGCTGAGTTGCCAGCTCTACCAGCGCAGCGCGGACATCTTCCTCGGCGTGCCGTTCAACATCGCGAGCTACGCGCTGCTCACGCACATGATCGCGCAGCAGTGCGACCTCGCCGTCGGCGACTTCATCTGGACCGGTGGCGACTGCCACATCTACGCCAACCACGCCGAGCAGGTGGCACTGCAGCTCTCGCGAGCGCCGCATCCGTATCCGCTCTTGCACATCAAGCGCCGGCCGGCGTCGATTTTCGACTACGTGTACGAAGACTTCGAAGTGCTTGAATACCGGCACCATCCGGCGATAAAAGCCCCCGTGGCCGTATGAGCCGCGGAAAGGGGCCCCGCGAAGCGGCGATCGAAGCGAAAGCGAATGCGGCCCGCCGCCGACCGCATGGCGGTTCGCGCCCGGCCAACCTTGCGGAGGCGGCCGTATGACGCTGTCGCTCATCGCCGCCGTCGCGCAGGATGGCAGCATCGGCAACGAGAACCAACTGCTGTTCCGTCTGCCCGAGGACCTGCAACACTTTCGTCGCATGACGCTGGGTTGCCCGGTCATCATGGGGCGCAGGACCTGGGACTCGGTGCCGGCGCGCTTTCGGCCGTTGCCCGGGCGGCGCAACATCGTCGTCACGCGCAACCCGACATGGCACGGCGAAGGTGCCGAGGCCGTGCCGTCGCTGCAGGCGGCGATCGCCCTCGCCGCGTCGGCGCCGAAGGTGTTCGTGATCGGCGGCGGCCAGCTCTACGCCGAGGCGATCGCGCACGCCGACGAACTCGTGCTGACCGAGATCGCGTGCGACTTCGGCGGCGACACGCGCTTTCCCGCATGGGACCGAAGCCAGTTTCGCGAAGTCGGTCGCGAGCGCCACCATGCCGGGCCGCCCAACGACTTCGACTACGCTTTCGTCACCTACCTGCGCATAGCAGCTTGAGGATTCCACGACATGTCCGACCACGGCTTTCACGTCCACGGCCCGCACGATCACGAGCTCGAGCATGCTGCCCATGCTTCGCCGGACAGCTTCGCCGGGCGTTTGGCAGTGACCACCGCGATCCTGGCCACGCTGGGCGCGATCTTTTCGTACATGGGCGGTGCGACGCAGGCCAACGCCGGCCTGTACAAGAACGACGCCGCGATCAAGAAGACCGAGGCCGCCAACCAGTGGGCCTACTACCAGTCCAAGAGCGGCAAGCAGAACCTGAGTGAGCTCGCGATCGAACTCGCGCCCGAGGCCAAGAAGTCCTTCTACCTGGACGAGGTCAAGCGCTACAAGGCCGAGAAAGAAGCGATCAAGGCCAAGGCCGAGAGCCTCGATGCCGAGTCGATCGCCTACGACGAAAAGAGCACCGAGCAGTTGCACGAGCACCACCGCTGGGCGCAGGCGACGACGGTGCTGCAGATCTCGATCGCGATGGCGGCGATCGCGTTGCTCACCAAGCGCAAGTGGCTGGTCTGGGGTGTCGCCGGTCTGGGTGCCGGTGGCACGCTGCTCGGCGTGCTGGCCTGGTTGCATATCTGACCGGACCGCGCGCGTGAACGCGATGCCGGTGTCCAGCGTTCACGAACCGGCGCGCGAAACCAGGGTCATCGCCGAGACCGAGGTGCTGGTGCTCGGCGGCGGCCCGGCCGGCATCGCCGCCGCTGCGAGCGCTGCCGTTGCGGGACGCAGGGCGATGCTCGTCGAGCGCTACGGCTTTCTCGGCGGCATGGGCACGGCGGCCGGCGTGACCAACTTCTGCGGCCTGCACGCGAATGTGCACGGCGAGGTGCGCCGCGTCGTGCACGGCGTGGCGGGCGAACTGCTGCAGCGCATCGCTGCGCTTGGCGGCTTGAACGAGCCGCATTCGATCTTCGGCAAGACGGCCGCGCAGGCCTACGACGTCGCCGCCTACAAGTGCGCCGCCGACGAACTGCTGGCGGCGCGCGGCGTGCGCCTGCTGTTCCACGCAGTCGGCGCGGGTGTCGCGATGCGGGGCGCCGAAACGATAGACGCTTTGCTCGTCGAGACCAAGTCGGGCCGCGGCGCGATCCGGGCTCAGGTGTTCATCGACGCCTCGGGCGATGCCGATCTCGCGGCCTGGGCCGGTGCGCCGTGGGAGAAGGGCGACGAGGGCGGCGACCGGCTCTACCCGACGCTGATGTTTCGCGTTGCCATCGTCGACGACGCGCGCGCCGGCGAGGCCTGGCGCGAGGTCGGCGAACGCCTGGCCGACGCCGCGCAGCGCGGCTGGCGCTTCCCGCGCCAGGGCC
>CAIKUF010000285.1 GCA_903830565.1 uncultured bacterium
ATCGGGACGGCGGGGCGTTCTGCGCAGCGAGGTAAAGGAGGAGGCCCGGTCAGAGACCGGGCCGGGGGACACGAGCGCAGCAGAGCGCCCCGTCGTCCTGATCCCGCGCCGACATTCGCGTGCGGCAGAGCCGGCTCGCGCGAACGACCGCAACGGGCCGAGAAGCGACCGCGAAGCGACTTGCATCAATGGCCGCGTCATCCCTGCGCCTCCTCGGGCCGCGCCTCGCTCGGTACGTCGCAGAGTTCCGGCGCTTCGATCTCGGCAAGCTCGGGCCAGTGCGGGTAGCTCAGCAGGCGCGACGTGTAGAGCTGGGCGTGGCTCTCTAACTCGGCGTCGGTCACGCGATGCGCTCCGTGCAGCACCAGCGGCGGCACGAAGCGCATTCCGCACAGTTCGGCCGTCTGCTCGTAGGGCGGCAGGAAGGCGTCGAAGAAGTATCGGTTGTAGCTGTCGGGGCGGTACGAATCGTCCGGACCGCCGGTCGATGCAGCCAGCCACAGGTCCTTGCCCTTGAGTGCCGTTCCGCCCGGCCCGTAGGCCCAGCCGAAGGAGAGCACCTCGTCGATCCACAGCTTCATCAGCGCCGGCATGCTGTACCAGTGGATCGGGTGCTGCCAGACGACGAGCCGGGCGCGCGCGAGGGCGGCCTGTTCGGCGTCGATGTCGATCAGGTAGTCGGGGTAGAGCGCGTAGATGTCGCGCACCTCGACCTCGCGCTCGCCGAGCGCCGATGCAGCCAGCGTCAGCGCGCGGTTGACGCGCGACGTCTCGAGGTGCGGGTGCGCGGCGACGACGAGGACATCGGCCATGGCAGGCGGTACAGGTTAGTCGCTATGGCCCGCGGCGCGGGCGCCGCTACCATACATGGAAAACGAAGGAGGCGTTCATGCCGGTGATCGTGGTCGCCAACCCCAAGGGCGGGGTCGGCAAGAGCACGCTGTCGACCAACCTCGCGGGCTACCTGGCGCGCCAGGGCCATGCGGTGATGCTGGGCGATGTCGATCGCCAGCAGTCGACGCTGGGCTGGCTGTCTTTGCGCCCGCCGAACTTACCGAAGATCGCGACCTGGCAGGTCGAACACGGCGACGTCGTGAGGCCGCCCAAGGGCACCACGCACGCGGTGCTCGACACGCCCGCGGGCCTGCACGGCAAGCGGCTGGATGACGTGATGCGGGTCGCCGACTGCGTGCTCGTGCCCTTGCAGCCGAGCATCTTCGACATCCGCGCGACGCACGACTTCCTGCGCCAGTTGCAGGACCACAAGCGTGGCGACAAGGTCCGCATCGCGCTCGTCGGCATGCGCGTGCGCGACGGCACCATCGCCGCCGAGCAATTGCGCACCTTTCTGGGCTCGCTTTGCGTGCCGGTGCTCGGCCAGCTGCGCGACACGCAGAACTATGTGCACCTGGCGGCGCGCGGGCTCACGCTGTGGGATGTCGCGCCTGGTCGTGTGGAGCGCGACGTCGATCAATGGCAACCGATCATTCAATGGCTGGAACGCTGAAGCGCATGCGAACATTCGACAAGCTCACCGATCTGCAGGCCCTGGTCGGGCAACACGTTGCCGACAGCGACTGGATCACGATCGATCAGAAGCGCATCGACCTCTTCGCCGACGCGACGGGGGACCACCAGTGGATCCATGTCGACCCGGTGCTCGCCGCGGCCGGGCCGTTCGGCGCGACGGTCGCGCACGGCTTCCTGACGCTCTCGCTGCTGCCCGAGATGGGACAGAGCGCGTTCAAGCTCGAAGACACGCGCATGGGCGTCAACTACGGCCTGAACCGGGTGCGCTTTCCGGCGCCGGTGCCGGTCGGCAGCCGGCTGCGCGGGCGCTTCAAGCTGCTCTCGTACGAGTCCATCGAGGGCGGCGCGCAACTGACCTTGGAGGTCACGATGGAGCGCGAAGGCTCGGCCAAGCCGGTGTGCATCGCGGAGTCGGTGTCGCGCCGCTACGTTTGAGCGTGGCGGCCTTGCACATGATCGGGAGGGCAGGGCGATGAAGGTGCTGCTGGTCGACGACCACCCGCTGATCCTCGCGGCCCTGCAGGCCGTCATCCGCGGCCTGGGCGACGACGTGTCGGTCGTCGGTGCGCCCAGCGCCACCGCGGCACGTGCGGCGCTGGAGGCCGACCCCGAGCACGACCTGGTGCTGCTCGACCTGCACCTGGGCGACGCAAGCGGCTTCGACCTGCTGGCCGAACTGCGCGCCAACTACCCCGCGGTGCCGGTGGTGATCGTCTCCGCATCCGACCGCGCCAGCGACGTCATCCAGGCGATCGATCTCGGCGCGATGGGCTTCGTTCCCAAGCGGGCCAGCAACGACGTGTTGTTCGAAGCGCTGCGCCTGGTGATGCAGGGCGGCATCTACGTGCCGCCGATGTCCATGGGCTTGCCAGGCCCGAGGGACGGCGATACTGCGCCGAACGGCCCCGACCACGTGCACGCATCCAGCGGCGGCGCAGACCCGCTGGCGGGCATCGGCCTCACGCCGCGCCAGACCGACGTGCTCGGTCTGCTGCTGCAGGGCAAGCCGAACAAGCTGATTGCACGCGAGCTCGGCCTGTCGGTCGAGACGGTGAAGGACCATGTGGCCGCCGTGCTGCGTGCGCTGAACGTCGGCACGCGCACTCAGGCCGTGCTTGCGGTCGGCCAGTTGACGCGCGACCACGCCGCCGTGCACGCCTTGCGGCCGGCCGCGCCGCATTAGCTCCGGCGCACCGACGATGACCCTCGTCGCGCCCACGATTCCCGCGCGCGCCAGCGACGACGCCGACCCATTCGTGCTGCTGCGCGACAAGGCGCGCGCGATGTTCTCGTACAACGCCACGTCGCTCGCCGGCCACCTCGTCGGCGCACTCGTTGTCGAAGCCGTGTTCGCGGACGTCGCGCCGATGCACCTGCGCGTCGGATGGGGCGCGGCGTTCGGCGCACTGTGGCTGCTGCGCGTGGCACTCGCCTGGCATTTCTCGCGCGACGAGCCGGCGACCCTGGAGGCGCTGCGCACACGGCTGCACGTGTGGATCATCGGCATCCTGACGAGCGCGGCGATGTGGGGCGCAGCTGCGTGGAGCTTCTACCCTTACGGCAGTGCGTTGCAGCAGATCGCGCTGATCCTGGTCGTGTACACGTTCTGCGTCGCCTGCGTGCCCATCCTCGCACCGCAGTTCGGGCTCTACCTCGGCTTCGTGGGTCTGGTGTACCTGCCGGCGATCGCGCGCGTCGCGGTGCATCACGGGGCGCTGGGCGCGCAAACGGCATTCGTGATGTTTATCGCGATGGCGATGACGCTCGTGCTCGGCCGCAACTACCGCGCCGCGTTCGACAAGCTCAGCCGCCTGCAATGGCGCACGGCGACGCTCATGGAGCAGCTTCGGGTCGAGAAGTCACTTGCCGACGCCGCGCGCCGCGACGCCGAGGTCGCCAACCGCGCGAAGACGCAGTTCTTCGCCGCCGCCAGCCACGACCTGCGCCAGCCGCTGCATGCGATGAGCCTGTTCGCCGAGGCGCTGCGCCAGCGCAGCCACGACGACGAGGTGATCGAGCTCGTGGGCAGCATCAACGCCTCGGTCGACGCGCTTGAAGGCCTGTTCTCCGAGCTGCTCGACATCACGCGCATCGATACCGGCGGCGTCGAGGTCAAGGCGGCCGATTTCGCGGTCGCCGACATCTTTCGCCGCCTGCGCCTGCACTTTGCGCCGACCGCGTTCGAGAAGGGCCTCGGGCTGCGCTTTCGCGGCGAGCACCACCACGCGCACGCCGACCCGCTGCTCGTCGAGCGCATCCTGCGCAACCTAGTCAGCAACGCGATCCGCTACACCGGCGACGGTGGCGTGCTCGTCGCCTGCCGGCGCCGCGGCGAGCGGCTACTGCTGCAGGTCTGGGACACCGGGCCCGGTATTCGCGAGGCCGAGCAGCAGCGGGTCTTCGAGGAGTTCTACCAGGTCCCGGGAAGTTCGAAGCCGACCCCCGATCAGAAGAAGGGCCTCGGCCTCGGCCTCGCGATCGTCAAGCGTCTGGCCGGCCTGATGAACGAGCCGATCACGATGCGCTCGGTACACGGCCGAGGTACGGTGTTCACCCTCGAGCTGGCGGTCGGCAAGCCCGCACCCGCGCCGCGCGAGAGCGTGCCGAGCAAGGCGCCGCTGGGCCTCACGCTGGACGGTGCGCTGATCGTCATCGTCGAGGACGAGCCGGCGGTGCGCAGCGGCCTGGAAGTGCTGCTCAAGGGCTGGGGCGCCGAAGTGGCAAGCTTCGACGGCATCGCCGCCGTCGCGCAGTGGGCGCGCCAGTGCGACGCGCGCGCGGTGCAGCCCAGGCTCCTGATCGTCGACTACCGGCTCGAGGAGGGACGCACCGGCATCGAGGCGATCGACATGCTGCGCGAGGTCTTCGGGCCGCACGTGCCGGCGATCGTCGTCACCGGCAGCACGATGACGGCGCACGACGCCGAGGCCGAGCGGCACGACTTCCACCTGCTGATCAAGCCGGTGGTGCCGAGCCGGCTGCGCGCCATGATCGGCTTCAAGCTGCGTTGATGTTCCAGCCCGAGGCGATGAGGACGACCTTGCCGGCGATGCCGGGCTTGCTCGTCGATGCCGGCAACCCGACCTCCATGCGAATCTTGTTGCCCGCGATGACCGTGTGATCCAGCGTGCGCGTCGCGACGCCGACCTGCGTCGACTCCCAGCCGCAGGTCACGCTCCAGTCGTCGCCGGCTGTCAGCGGCGGTGTCAGGGTGACGATCAGCGCATCGCGGAACAGGTAGCTGCCCTCGTAGTGCTGGTTGGGCCAGAAGGCGTTGTTCTTCTCGTAGTCGGGAACGCGCACGCGCACGTCCATCGAGTACGACAGCGTGCGATCGTCCGGGTTCTTCGACACCTTCGCACGGTTGGCGAGGAACACCGTCGACAGGTACACATGTTGCGCCCCGGCGTCGCCCTGCGTCGTCAGTTGCTTGTGCGTTCGGCAGGCCGGCGAGTCTTCCTCCGACACGCGGCGGCTCAATTGCCAGCGCTTGCCGCGCGGCTGGGCCAGCAGTTCGAACTGGTAGAGCGCGTCGACCTTGTCGTGCTCGATCTCGGCCGGCAGGCGCACGTCGTCGATCTCCAGCCAGATGTCGACGCGCACGTCGCCGAACAAGAAGCGGATCAGGTTCTGGTAGGCCTCCTCGCTGTTGACGATGCCGTAGACGCCTGAGTGCGAGCGATAGGTGTAGGCGGTGGCGGCGGCGCCGGTGACGTTGTTGTCGGCGTCCAGGCCCCACAGCGAGGCGTTGCCGACCTTGACCAGGCCGTCGCTGCCGTCGCCGACGAAGGTGCGCGAGAGGCCCTTCGCGGCCTCGTAGTCGTTGCGGTTGGTGCCGACCATGCAGAAGATGCGCTCGAGCGGGAACGCGCTCGCGGGCACGTAGTCGACGCGCTGGTACTTCGCGTAGGCGGCCTTCAGGTTCAGGTAGCCGGCCATGCGGTCGCGGTTGAAGTTGTTCATGTCGTTGGCGCTGAACCAGCTCGGCACGTTCGTGCCCACGACCTCGATACCGTTGTGCGGCGTCGCGTAGGTGAAGAACTTGTCGACCGAGTTGCGCGCGTGGGCGTTGCCGAGAGCCGGGTTCTGCAGGAAGGCGCGCACGATCAGGCCGCCCATCGAATGCGCGACCAGATAACAGCGAAAGTCATTCGGCGCGAGCGCGCCAGCCTCCTGCGCACAGACGAGGTCGCGCACCTTCAGGATCAGCGCACTGAGCCCGCGTGCGTAGTCTTCGATCGGGCTTGCCTTGCCGTCGCCGAACAGCGTCGAGCCGCCGTCGTAGTAGCGGTAGATGACGACCGAGCGCGAATCGATGCCGACGTTGCCGGTGCGCGGCGTCCAGTCGGGGTCCATGATGTCCGAGCCATGCTCGTAGACGTCGGAATAGTCGAAGTCGCTGCCGAGGCGCATCACCGGCGACTCGAAGATGAAGCGCTTCGGCGGCGCAGTCTTATCGATCGTCGCGCGGTAGACCGTCGAGCCGAGGTTGAAGCCGCAGAACGGGTCGGCCGCGGTCTCGTCGCGCTCGCCTTCGCTCATCGCGTAGCCGCGCACGTAGATGATCGGGTAGTAGGGTGCCTTCATGGTCGCTCCTTGCCCGTGCACGTCGGGCGCGGGAGGGACGCTAAGGCAACGGCGCGGGTTTGTCCATCCTCGCGACCTGAACGGGGCTATTGCGGCTGGTAGGCCAGCCTCACGTAGATCGGTGCAAAGGCTTCGGCCTGCGTGACCTCGAGCAGGCTCTCGCGCGAGAGCTCGAGCAGCGCGATGAAGGTGACGACCATCACCTGCGGGCCGCGCGCGGCGTCGAACAAGTCCTCGAACAGCGCGAAGGCCCGGCCCTGCAGGCGGCGCAGGACGATGCTCATGTGCTCGCGAACGCTCAGTTGCTCGCGCGTAATCGTGTGATGCGCGCTCAACTTGGCGCGGGCGAGGATGCCCTGCCAGGCGGCGCGCAGCTCGTCGGCGTGAACCTCGGGCAGCCGCTGCTGCAGCGACTGCACGGTGGCGATCTGCGCGCGCAGGAAATCGCGCCCGAGCAGTGGCAGCGCATCCAGCCGCGCCGCGGCGAGCTTCATCTTCTCGTATTCGAGCAGCCGGCGCACGAGCTCGGCGCGCGGGTCCTCGGGCTCGGCGCCCTCGGCACTGCGGCGCGGCGGCAGCAGCATGCGCGACTTGATCTCAATGAGCATCGCCGCCATCAGCAGATATTCGCTGGCAAGCTCGAGGTTGCGCTTGCGGATCTGCTCGACGTAGGCCAGGTACTGGCGCGTCACGTCGGCGAGCGGGATGTCCAGGATGTTGAAGTTCTGGCGCCGGATCAGGTACAGCAGCAGATCGAGCGGGCCCTCGAAGGCCTCGAGGAAGACTTCGAGCGCATCGGGCGGAATGTAAAGGTCGGTCGGCAGCGCAAACAGCGGCTCGCCGTACAGGCGCGCGAGCGCGATCTGGTCCACCGCCTCGGGCAGGCCTTCGTCGTCCAGCGCGGCGGCGCCGGGTGCGGGAAGTTCGGGCACCTCGGGTGCCAGGACGTCGTTGATCACGGAGGCGAACCCGTGCTCAGTCTCAGTCGCCCTGGGTCTGGTAGACGTAGGGCTGCTGGGCGACACGCGCTGCGCGGTACTCGGCCTGCGTCTCGCGGTCGATGGCGCGGTCCCACAGCAGCGCGCGGCCTTGCCGCTGCTCGTCTTCGAGGCTTGGCTTCCTGGCCTTGAGTTCCTCGATGAACAAGGTGACGTCCGACTTGTAGGGCTTCCAGAACAGCGGCATGGTGGGGGGTGGCGGGCAGTGCAGGACAGGACTCGGACGGATTCTAGGCGCTCTTGGGCGACTTCCAGGTGTAGACGGCCGTCACCGCGTAGTTCCAGACCGCGCCGACGAGCACGCCGGCGATGGCCGATGAGACCCAGAAGCTATCTTTCTGGAACAGGTAGTCGGCGATGCCGACATTGGCCAGCGCACCGACGCTGCAGGCGAGCACGAACGAGAACCAGCCGCGCACGAAACGCCAGCCGCGCAGGCGCAGATCGCGGTAAGTGAGCACGTTGTTGAGCACGTAGTTGCTCGTCATCGCGACCATCGTCGCCGCGGCCTGCGCCCACAGGAACGACATGCCCGCGCCCTTGAAGAGCAGCGTGAGCACGAGCAGGTGAACAACGAGGCCGAGCCCGCCAACGAGCGAGAACGCGATGAAGCGTATCGGCACCACGCCGCCCATGAACTTGTCCAGGAGCATGACGAAATACTCCCAGGCGACATTGGTGTCGAGCTTGCTCTGGCCGGCCACCCGGTTGCGAAACTGATAGGGCAACTCGCGGTAGCGCAGCGGCATCGGCGAGGTGGCGAACAAATCGAGCAGGATCTTGAAGCCGACCCCCGACAGGCCAGCCTTGACGCATGCGGCGACGGCGTCGTGGCGGATCATGAAGAAGCCGCTCATCGGGTCGTGCAGGTCGGCCTTGAGCACCACCCGGCTCAGGCGCGTGGCGAGCCGGCTGGCCGTGGCCCGCGATTCGTCCCAGTCGCCGATGCCGCCGCTCGCCACATACCGACTGCCGACCACGACGTCAAGGCCGCCGCCCTCGATGAGCGCGAACATCTGCGGCAGCAACTTCTCGTCGTGCTGAAGGTCGGCGTCGATCACCGCCAACACCGGCGCCGACGAGGCCAGCATGCCCTCGATGCAGGCCGAGGAAAGCCCGCGCCGCCCGACGCGCCGGATGCAGCGCACGCGGCGGTCGGCCTGCGCCATCTCGCGCACCGCCTGCGCCGTGCCGTCGGGCGAGTCGTCGTCGACGAAGATCATCTCCCAATCGATGCCCGCGAGCGCGGCGGCGACGCGGTTGCGAAGTTCGACGACGTTGCCGACTTCGTTGAACGTCGGCACGATGACGGAGAGTTGCAGCATGGTCAGTCTGGCGCTTTTGCCGGAGCCCGCGCGGCGTCGGCGGCGCGCCAACGCGGATGCCCCTTGTAGTTCGACGCGCGGTAGATCTCGATCCGCCGCGCGACTTTGCCGAGCGCCCGGGCCTCGACGGTGTCGACGAGTTCGACCGTATCGAAGTATGCTTTCAGCCGCTCGCGGTCCAGGTCGCCCTGGTCCTGGTCCGAGACGACCAGGATGCCGGTCGCGCCGCGCAGGTCGCCCGCGAGCGGGAAGTAATCGAACTGCAAGGCCTTGTCGCCATAGATGTCCTGCGCGTAAGTGCGCGGCTGACCCGGGAGGTAGTAGCGGATCAGCGAGCTGATCTTGTAATTCGGCGAAAAGACGAACACCTCGCGGCCCTCGGCGCGCGCGGATGCCGCCGCCTTCTCGACCCTTGCCGCGGCCTTCTCCCAGCCGCTCCAACTGTTTAGGTTGCCAGCCACCGGCAGGTTGGGGATCGAGACCGCAACGCCCGCCAGGACGAGGATCGCGGCCGACGAGGCCAGGCCACGCGCCAGCCGCCGCGCGCCGTCGGCCTGCGCGAGGACGTGACGCACGCCGAGGATCGCGAGTGACCAGTACGCCGGGGCCAGCCAGTTGATCTTCACGATCGAGCGCAGGCTGATCAGCGTGAAGAGCGCGATCGGAACGGCGCCGCTGAGCAGCAACAGCCGCGTACGGTCGTCGCTCTTGCCGGCGAACCACTCGCGCGTTGCGCGAACGAGCGCGCCGACGACGAGCACGAACAGGTAGGGCGTCAGCAGCAGGAACTGTGTTGCCACCAGCATCAGGAAGTAGCGCGGCTTGAAACCGCTCATCTCGCCGACGCGGCGGCTGCTCTGGAAGGCGAGCGAGACCCAATCGTGCTGCGCGTTCCACGCCAGCACGGGCGAGAAGATCGCGGCGGCGAGCGCCATCGCAAGGTAGGGCTGCGGCTTGACCAGCCAGTGGCGCAGGCGCGGCGAGCTGAGCAGGTACAGGAAGACGATCGGCAGCAGCAGCACGCCCGAGTATTTGCCGAGCCACGACAAACCGACGAAGCCGCCGGCGGCGAACCACCACCGCCCGTCGCCGATCTGGGAGAGGCGCCAGACGGCCCAGATCGCGCCCGTCCAGGCGAAGATCAGCGGTGCGTCGGGGGTCGGGCCCAGCGCATGAATCTCGTAGGTGACGGTCAGGTTCAGCGCCGCCAGCGTCCAGAACGCGAGCCGGCGATCGGTGTACATGTCGAGGATCAAGCGGACCCACAGCAGGTTCCAGCCGAGCGACCACAGCACCGACGAAAGTTTGATCGCGAACACCGACTGGCCGAAGACGGCCGTGGTCAGCGCGATGCCGTAGGTCGCCAGCGGCGGATGGTCGAAGTACGACCAGTCGAGATGCCGGCTCCAGCTCCAGTAGTAAGCCTCCTGCGGCACCAGCGGCACCGTGGCTGCCAGCAGCAGGCGCAACAGCGTGAAGCCGGCGATCAGCAGGGCGATCGAATGCGCGCGGTCGGGGAGGGTCTGCCAGCGGCTGTCCGGAGTCGACATGGTCGGGATGGGAATCGGTTGCGCGACGGCGCGAGCGGCTTTGAACTCACCGTGGGGGTGGCAACGTTGCCGAGCGCAGAGCAGCCCGGCCCAGAGGCGATTGTCACACCTCGGGATGGCGAATCCGGCGCGGGCCGCGGCCGATAATGGCCGCAAGCCGCCGCCTGCGCCGCGGCCCGAGCCGATTCCCTCCCTTCCCCATGACCGACCGACCCGACGAAGCACTCGTCGCCGCTTCCGACGCCGCGCTCGCCGCGACTGCTGAGCGCATCGCGGTGGTCGAGCATGACGGGCGGCGCTACGTCGCCAAGCGCCTGGCCGATCGCCCGCGCCGGCTTTCGCAGGCGCTGTTCGTGCGCTGGCTCGTCAAGCGGGTCACCGGACAGGCGCTGCCGATGCGAACGCTGTTGCTCTCGGGCGCCGTGTCCAGCGTCGACTACGAGGCAGGGCGCCTCGAAGCGCTGGCGCGCGCGGGCGTTCGCGTGCCGCGGGTGGTGTACCGCTGCGAGCGCTACCTGCTGCTCGAACATTGCGGAGCGAACCTTGCCATCGAGCTTGAAACCTGGCGCAGCGAGCTGCGGCGCCTGGCCGCGGAACTGGGCGCGTTTCACCACGCCGGACAGTGGCACGGCGCAGCGCAGATCAAGAACCTGACGCAGCGCGGCGGCCACACCTATCGCATCGACTTCGAAGAGGGCTTCGGCGAGCGCGTGCCGCTGGCGGCGGCGCAGGCGGTCGACGTGGCGCTGTTCCTGAACTCGATCTCGCTCGTGGGCGGCGTCGACGAAGCCGAGGCCAGAGTCTTGTTCCCCGATTTGCTGGCGCGCTATTTCGAAGCCCATCCCGAGCCGCAGGTGCGCGCCGCGCTGCTGAACGCGCTGCCCTGGGTCGCCGGTCTGACGCGCCTGGCCGAACCCCTGCGGGGGCTGAAGCACCGCGGCCGCCAACGCAAGGGCATTGCCCGGTTGGTGATCCTCGTCGACGCGTTGTCGGCCTATCTGAAAGGGTAGTCCGCGGTCCCGCGGCAGGTTCGCCGCCGGGTCGCTAACATGCTGTGAGCACCGCCGCCGCGGGCACAGGCGCATCACAGGCGGTCTCGCTTCGGCCCGCGACCTGGGAGTCAGGCTTTGGAAGTCTCCTTCAGCAAGGAAGTCGAGTTGCTGCGTCTCGGGCGCGGCGAGACCTTCCATGGCGAAGGCATTCTCGCGATCACGAAGGCCTTGCTGCAATCGGGCGTGGCCTACGTCGGCGGCTACCAGGGTGCGCCGGTCTCGCACCTGCTCGACGTGATGGTGCAGGCGCGGCCCTACCTGGACGAGCTCGGCGTTCACGTCGAGGCCTGTGCCAACGAGGCCTCCGCGGCGGCGATGCTCGGCGCGTCCATCCACTACCCGTTGCGCGGCGCGGTGACCTGGAAGTCCATCGTCGGCACGAATGTCGCGGCCGATGCGCTGTCGAACCTCTCGTCGCCCGGCGTCAAGGGCGGGGCGCTGATCGTCGTCGGCGAGGACTACGGCGAAGGCGCGAGCGTGATCCAGGAACGCACGCACGCCTTCGCGCTCAAGTCGTCGCTGCTGCTGCTCGACCCGCGGCCCGACCTGACGGCGATGGTGCGCATGGTCGAGCACGGCTTCGCGCTGTCGGAGGCGTCGAACATGCCGGCCATGCTGGAGCTGCGCATCCGCGCCTGCCATGTACGCGGGCATTTCGAGTGCAAGGACAACCTCGCGCCCGCCATGTCGACACGGCATCTGCTCGGCGAACCCGCAGCCTTCGACTACACGCGCCTGTCGCATCCGCCGGTGACCTTCGCGCACGAGAAGCTCAAGGTCAGCGGACGCATTCCGGCGGCGCGTCGCTACATCGCCGAGCACGCGCTCAACGAGTGGTTCCCCGGTCGCAGCAGCGATGTCGGGATCATCGTGCAGGGCGGTCTCTACAACGCGCTCATCCGCGCCTTGCAGCAGCTCGGCCTGGCCGATGCGTTCGGCGAGTGCGAATGGCCCATCCTGGCGCTGAACGTGACCTTCCCGCTGGTACCCGAGGAGGTCGCGCGTTTTTGCGCCGGCAAGCGCGGCGTGCTGATCGTCGAGGAGGGCACGCCGGAATACATCGAGCAGGAAATCCTGGCGACGCTGCGCCGCGCGGACATCCAGACCCCGATCCACGGCAAGGACCTGCTGCCGCCCGCCGGCGAGTACACGGTCGAAGTGCTGGGCCGCGGGCTCGCCGCGTTCTGCGAGCGCCATCTGCCCGAGGCCGACATCGCGAGCGGCAAGGCTTGGCTGGCCGGTATCGCCGAGCGGCGCGGGGCGGTCGCGCGGAGCCTCGCCAAGCCTTTGCCGGCGCGCCCGCCGCAGTTCTGCATCGGCTGCCCCGAGCGCCCGGTGTTCGCTGCGATCACGCTTGCGCAGCAGGACGTGGGGCCGGTGCACATCGCGGCCGACATCGGCTGCCACTCGTTCGCGACCTTCGAGCCGTTCTCGCTCGGCCACTCCATCCTCGGCTACGGCATGAGCCTCGCCAGCCGCGCCGGCGTCTCGCCGATGATGCAGCGGCGCGTGCTGTCGGTGATGGGCGACGGCGGCTTCTGGCACAACGGCCTCTTGACCGGCGTGCAGTCCGCGCTCTTCAACGGCGACGATGCCGTGCTCGTAATCATGAAGAACGGCTACACCTCGGCCACCGGCACGCAGGAGATCATCTCGACGCCGGACGAAGGCGCCAAGATTGGCGCCGCCGACAAGCAGCAAAGCCTGGTGCAGACCAACCTGACGATCGAGAAGACGCTCGCGGGCCTGGGTGTGCAGTGGTTGCGCACGGTGCATACCTACGAGGTGGCCCGGATGCGCAAGACGCTGGCCGAGGCGCTCACGACGCATGAGCCGGGCCTCAAGGTCATCATCGCCGAAGGCGAGTGCCAGCTCGAGCGCCAGCGCCGCATCAAGCCGTGGATTGCCGGCTTGCTCCAGCGCGGCGAGCGCGTCGCGCGCGTGAAGTACGGCGTCGACGAAGACGTGTGCAACGGCGACCATGCGTGCATCCGCCTCTCGGGCTGCCCGACACTGACGCTCAAGGACAACCCCGATCCGCTCAAGCTCGACCCCGTCGCCACCGTGATCGACGGTTGCGTCGGCTGCGGGCTGTGCGGCGAGAACGCACTCGCGGCATCGCTGTGCCCGAGCTTTTATCGTGCCGAGGTGGTGCGCAATCCGAAGTGGCACGAGCGCGCGCTGCATAGCGTGCGGCGCTCGGTCATCCGCCTCTTGCAGCCCGTGTGATGGGCACTGCCGTGACCCAGGCTGCACTGCGCCCGATCACGCTGCTCATCTGCGCGCTCGGCGGCGAGGGCGGCGGCGTGCTCGCCGAATGGCTGGTCGACGCTGCCGTGCACTGCGGCTACGCCGCGCAGGGCAGCTCGATCCCCGGCGTCGCGCAGCGCACCGGCGCGACGACTTACTACATCGAAGTCTTCCCGCAGCCCGAGAGCGAACTCGGTGGCCGCCGGCCGGTGTTCGGCCTCAGCCCCGTGCCCGGCGCGCTCGACATGCTGGTCTCGTCAGAGCTGCTGGAGACCGTGCGCCAGATCAGCAACGGCATGGCCAGCGCCGAGCGCACGCTGGTCATCAGCTCGACCTCGCGCACACTGACGACGGCGGAGAAGATGCAACTCGGCGATGGCCGCGCGCCATCCGCAGAGCTGATGCAGATCGTTCGCTGCCACAGCCGCGATGCCCGCCTGCTCGACATGGCGGCGCTGGCCGCGCAGGCGTCGACGGTGACCAGCGCCGTACTGCTCGGCGCCATCGCCGGCAGCGGCGTGCTGCCATTTCCGCGGGCAGCGTTGGAGCGCGTCATTCGCGAAGGAGGCAAGGGCGTGGAGGCGAGTCTGCGCGGCTTCGCGCTCGCCTACGACGCCGTGGCCGGCGTGGCTGCGCAACCCGTCCCTGCGGCCTCGCCCGCGCAAGCGGCGGCCGACGAGGCGGCAGGCCACGGCGCCCGCTTGCCGGCCGACGTCGCAGCCGCGTTTCCCGAGGCAACCCACCCGATGCTCGCCCTCGGCCACGCGCGCCTGCTCGACTACCAGGGCGCCGCCTATGCGGCTCTGTACGTGCAGCGCATGAGCCAGGTGCTGGCCGCAGAACTCGAGTCGGATCGCGACGCCGTGCATGGCTTTGCGATCACGCGCGACACCGCACGCCACCTCGCACTGTGGATGGCCTTCGATGACATCGTTCGCGTTGCCGACCTGAAGACGCGCTCCAGCCGCATGCGCCGCGTGCGCGCCGAGGTGAAGGCGGGTGAAGGCGAATTGCTGCGCGTTCAAGACCACTTCAAGCCGGGCGCGGCGGAGTTCGGTGCGCTGCTGCCGGCGCGTTGGGCACAGGCGCTGACGCGCCGGGATCTGGCGCGCCAGCAGGCCGGCAAGGCGCCGCTCGCACTGCCACTGAAGGTCGGCACGCACACGGTGCTCGGGTTCGCCGTGCTGCGCGCGCTGGCGAGCCTGAAATGGCTGCGACGGCGCGGCCATCGCTACGCCGCCGAGCAGGCGGCCATCGAGCGCTGGCTCGGCGCCGTCGCGCAGGGCACGCGAACGCACTGGTCGCTTGGCCACGAGATCGCCGAGTGCGGCCGCCTGATCAAGGGCTACGGCGCGACCAACGAGCGCGGCAAGGCGAGACTGTTGCATGTGCTGGAGCACCTCGCAGAGGCCGGCCGCTTCGAGACGCCGCAGGCGCGCGCCGAGGCGATACGTGCGGCCCGCCAGGCTGCGCTGGCCGACGATTCGGGCAAGGCCTTCGATGCGTCGCTGTTGCATCACGGCGCGCCGCCGCGCGACGTTGTGGCGCAACCGATACGCTGGGTGCGTCGCCAGCCGGGGCGCGCGCGGCTGTCATAGTGGCGACTTCAATGGCGTCACCCTAATGAGCGGCGGGGAGGTGCCGCGCTGGGTCAAGGCGAGCGAAGGCGTGGACGACGACTGGGTCGAGGAAGTCCGCGCCAAGGCTGTGGACGGAAAGAAGCTGCCCGAATGAGCGAGCGCTGTTCAAGCAGTACGAAAAGTCACGGGGTCGGCGCGCCATTGCGTTCGCCAGCGCGGTGTCGCGTCCGCACTGCCTGCGGACACACGCGGTGGCATCACGATGTAGTTACACTGCGCCATGAGCACGCTTCGCTTCGAGTGGGACGGGCGCAAGGCCGCGGCGAATGCCAGAAAGCACGGTGTGGGCTTCGAGGAAGCCAAGTCCGTCTTTGTCGATGAGCGAGCCAAGCTGATCGACGACCCCGACCATTCCGACGACGAAGATCGCTTTGTTCTTCTTGGCCTGAGCAGCGCACTTCGATTGCTGCTCGTCTGCCATTGCTATCGGAGCGCGGGTGATGTGATTCGCATCATCTCCGCACGCAAGGCAAGTGCCAAGGAATCCAGGTCCTACCCGTAAAGGTGCCTCATGCGCAAAGAGTACGACTTCTCCGCCGCAAGAAAGAACCCCTACGCCACGCAGCTCAAGAAGCAGATCACGATTCGGCTCGATGAAGACTCGATCGACTACTT
This sequence comes from uncultured bacterium, assembly GCA_903830565.1. Classification (GTDB taxonomy): domain Bacteria; phylum Pseudomonadota; class Gammaproteobacteria; order Burkholderiales; family Burkholderiaceae_C; genus CAIKUF01. The sequence goes on from CAIKUF010000285.1 coordinate 15,548, forward strand.
CAAGTCCATTTCGCAGGCCGTCGGCATTCCGTACCAAAGTCTCATCAATCTCTACCTGCGAGATTGCGCCGCATCGCATCGCACGCTCGATCTTCAATGGAAGTAGGCGCGTTGATCGCCAACACAGCGTTCGCAGTGCAGCTCGGTCCGCCTGCTTGAGTGCGCCGAATCACGACCCCTCACGACAAGGTGCATCAATGACTATTCGCGCATGGCTCGCCGCCGCTCTCTTCGTTGCTACATCGGCGTCGGCCGCGCCCTGTCTGGATAACTTCACGGCGGAGGGCAACTTCCTCACCGGGAAAACATACAAGACTTGGGCTCAACTTCCTGGCGTGCGCAAGCAGGAGGCTTTTGCCCGCGCATACGCCTTCACTGTTGAGAATGGATTTACCGTCCTCTCCGCCGACAAGGAGGTCGGCGTGATTTCAGCCGCTCAATCGGTGTCGTACGGGAACGGTAAGACTGTGCCGTTGAACATCGTCGTGGCAGACGCTGAAGCCGGCGCGCGAATTGCCTTGAGCTATGCCACACCGGGTGGCGTTTCATCGCCGGAAGATGCGATCAAGAAGCACTTTTGCCTGACCGTCGGGGCGGCGGGCGAAGGCAGTAAGTCTCCACCTCAGGAGTCAGCCGGCCAGCAGGCCGGCACTGGCGTTGTGGCTGCTCCTGCGCGACGCACACTGCCAGGCTACGCGACGTCCACGCAGGATCAGCGTCAAGCGATTGCACGCGAGCTGCCAAAGAACGTGCCGAACGAGAAGCTGCGGGAACTTGTTCGGGAAGCTTCGCCGACGATCAGTGCGTATCTGGAGCGCGTCTCATGCCTTAACCACGCTAGCGGCATAAGCGCTCTCGGCGAATTTGCCGCTCCAGGTGTGTTTTTCGGCGGGGGTCCGGTGATGCGCACGCAGTACCACAACAAGGCAATATGTATGTCGGTCTTCAGAATTCACGGGTGGACAATGCCAGCCGCCAACGCGATTCAGTTTGAGGTTGTCTACAAAGCAGACGACAGCGGCGAGACGAGTACGTCAAGTTATGAGGCAGTGCGCCAGCCTGACGGGGCATGGCTGTTCACTCGTTGAGCCTAACACCGTCTTTGAACCTAACGACAAGAGTCCGTAGTTCTCGTAGCATTCGACTGACCGCCCAAGGATGTTCGGATGTTCGAGATCGAACTCAAGCTCCAGGTGCCCGCCGCGTCGCGCGACGCGGTCGATGCCGCCGTCGCTGCCGGCGACGCGCGGCGCACGCGCCTGCAGGCGATCTATTTCGACACGCCCGACCGCCGCCTCGCCGCGGCTGGCGTCGCGCTGCGCTTGCGCAAGGAAGGCCGGCGCTGGGTGCAGACGCTCAAGGCCGCGGGGCCGAACGCGATGCAGCGCTTCGAGCACAACGTGCCGCTGGTCGGCGCGCTCGGCGTGCCGGCCGGCGTCGTGCCCGGGGTCGACCCGTCGCGCCACGCGGGCACG
>CAIKUF010000286.1 GCA_903830565.1 uncultured bacterium
CACCTGCGCGGCCTGCATCACCTGCTCCTGGTAGACCATCACGCCGTAGGTCTCGCCGAGCACGCTCTCGAGCAGCGGGTGCGGATAGCTCACTTCCTCCTTGCCGTGCTTGCGCGCGCAGAAGGTCGGAATGTTCTCCATCGGCCCGGGCCGGAACATTGCGTTGAGCGCGAACAGGTCTTCGATGCGCGTCGGCCGCGCATCCCTGAGCATGCGCTGCATGCCCGCGCTTTCGAACTGAAACACCGACTCGGTGCGCCCGTCCGAGAACAGCTTGTAGACGCGCGCATCGTCGAGCGGCAACTTGTCGTAGTCGAAGTCTTGCAACGCGGGGCGGCGCTGAACGATGAACTGCTTGGCAAGCTCGAGGATCGTCAGCGTCGCCAGGCCCAGAAAGTCGAACTTGACGAGGCCGATGGCTTCGACGTCGTCCTTGTCGAACATGCTGACCGCCGAGTCGCTGCCGGGCTGCATGTAGAGCGGGCAGAAGTCGGTGATCCGCCCGGGCGCGATCAGCACGCCGCCGGCGTGCATGCCGACGTTGCGCACGATGCCCTCGACGCGCATCGCGAGCGACAGCAGCTCGGCGACCTCGACCTCGCTCCTTTCGCGCTGCTCGATCTCGGGGTTCTCCTTGCGCGCGTAGATCACGCTGCCGTCGGGCTTCTCGGGCACGCGGGCCAGCGTGACCACCTTGCCCGGCGGCGCCGGGATCAGCTTGGCCACGCTGTCGACATGGCCGTAGCTCATGCCGAGCACGCGGCCGACGTCGCGCAGCGCGGCCTTGGCGGCCATGGTGCCGAAGGTCGCGATCTGGCTCACCGCGTCGCGGCCGTACTTGGCCTTCACGTAGTCGATCACGCGGTCGCGGTTGCCCTGGCAGAAGTCGATGTCGAAGTCGGGCATCGACACCCGCTCGGGGTTCAGGAAGCGCTCGAAGAGCAGCTTGTAGCGCAGCGGGTCGAGGTCGGTGATGTACAGCGCATAGGCCACTAGCGAGCCCGCGCCCGAGCCGCGCCCGGGGCCGACCGGGCAGGCGTTGCTGCGCGCCCATTGGATGAAGTCGGCAACGATCAGGAAGTAGCCCGCGAAGCCCATCTTCAGGATCGTCTCGATCTCGAATTCGAGCCGCTCGGCGTAGCGCGCTCGCTCGCGTTCGCGCACTTCGGCGTCGGGGTAGAGATGTTCGAGCCGGCGCTGCAGGCCCTGGTGCGAGAGGTGGCGAAAGTAGGCCTCGGGCGTGAGCTGAACGCCGTCGACGAGCGGTGTCGGGAAGGCCGGCAACTGCGGCTCGCCAAGCACCAGCGTCAGGTTGCAGCGGCGCGCGATCTCGACGCTGTTGGCGAGCGCGCTCGGCAGGTCGGCGAAACGCTGCTCCATCTGCGCCTGCGTGCGCAGGTACTGCTCGGTCGTGAAATGCTTGGCGCGGCGTGGATTGGCCAGCGTCTCGCCCTCGGCGACGCACACGCGCGCTTCATGGGCCTCGAAATCATCGGGTTCGAGAAACTGCACCGGGTGCGTCGCGACGACCGGCAGGCCGAGCTCGGCGGCCAGCGCCACTGCGGCGCGCACATGGGCGTCGTTCGTCGCGCCACCGGCGCGCTGAAGCTCGATGTAGAAACGCTGCGGAAAGATCGCCGCAAGGCGCTGCGCGAGCGCAGCGGCGCGAGCCTTGTCGCGAGCCAGCAGCGCCTGCCCGATGGCGCCTAGGTCGGCGCCCGAGAGGACGATCAGGCCGTCGCCGCACTCGGCCAGCCAGCTCCAGTTCAGGCAGGCCTGCGGGCGCGCGCGCTGGTGCGGATCGGGGTCGGTCCAGGCACGCGTCAGCAGCGTGCACAGGTTGGCGTAGCCGGCGCGCGTCTGCGCCAGCAGCAGCAGGCGGCTCGCATGCTTGTCGCTGCCTTCGGGCGCCAGCCAGATGTCGGCGCCGATGATCGGCTTGACGCCCGCCTTGCGCGCGGCCGTGTAGAGCTTGACGGCGCCGAACAGGTTGGAGAGGTCGGTGATCGCCACCGCGCCCTGGCCGTCGCGCGCGGCCGCGGCCACCATAGCGTCGATGCGCAGGGTGCCGTCGACGACGGAGAACTCGGTGTGGGTGCGCAGGTGGACGAAGGCCATGAGGGCATTCTAGGAGGCTGTAGGCTACGGCCTTCGCGATTCGGCGAGAGTTGGTAAGGTTCACGCCTTCGCCACGACGAAAGGCCGGCCATGGCCGTGAACGACGAGTCACTCTTGCTGCTGAGCACGCGCTATGCGAGCGTTCGCCGGGCCACCGAGGCGCTGATCGTGCCGCTGACGGCCGAGGACTGCCAGGTGCAGTCGTTTCCCGATGCGAGCCCGGCCAAGTGGCATCTGGCGCACGTGACCTGGTTCTTCGAGACCTTCATCCTCGAACGTTTCGAGTCGGCGTTCAAGCCTTTCGACGAGCGCTTTCGAGTCCTCTTCAACAGCTATTACCAGGGCGTCGGCGAGCAGTTCGCACGGCCGCGGCGGGGCCTGCTGACGCACCCTGCGCTGGCCGAGGTGCTGCGCTACCGGGCGCAGGTGGACGCACGCATGCAGGCGTTGCTGGCCGGCCCCGCACGCGCCGACCTTGCGGCGCTCGTCGAGCTGGGCCTGCACCACGAGCAGCAGCACCAGGAACTGCTGTTGACCGACATCCTGCACGCGCTGTCGTGCAGCCCCGGCCATCCCGCCTATGCACCGCGCGGGCCGGCAGAAGCAGCGCCGCCGCAGGCGTTGCGCTGGTTCGGCTTCGCCGAAGGGTTGATCCCGATCGGCCATGAAACATCACTCGACGGCGCATTCTGCTTCGACAACGAAACCCCGCGCCATCCGGTCTGGCTGGGTGCGTTCGAGATGGCGTCGCGACCGGTGAGTTGCGGCGAATACATCGCGTTCATCGACGACGGGGGCTACCGCCGGCCTGAGCTCTGGCTGGCGATGGGCTGGGACTGGGTTCGCAGCAGCGATGCCGGAGAAGCCCGCACGGCGCCGCTGTACTGGCAGCACATCGATGACCGCTGGCACCAGCACACGCTGCAAGGCACGCTCGAGATCGGCGCCAGCTCACCCGTTTGCCAACTGAGCTACTTCGAGGCCGACGCCTATGCGCGCTGGGCCGGCGCACGGCTGCCGACCGAAGCCGAATGGGAGCACGCGGCACGCAGCCTGCGCTCGCCCGAGGCGGCCAGATCGGGCGGCAACTTCGCAGACCGCCGTGCCCTTCGTGCGCTGGCCCAACCGCAACCCGCTGACGAACCCGTGCAGATGTTCGGTGACGTGTGGGAATGGACGCAATCGAGCTACAGCCCGTACCCCGGCTATCGGCCTGCACCCGGCGCCGTCGGCGAGTACAACGGCAAATTCATGTGCAACCAGGTGGTGCTGCGCGGCGGCTCGTGCGCGACGCCGGCCGGCCATGTGCGGGCCAGCTATCGCAACTTCTTCCCGCCCTCCGCGCAGTGGCAGTTCAGCGGGCTGCGCCTGGCGCGCGCCGCGTAGGCCGCGCAGGGATCGGCTATGAACTCAGCATCGCCAGCACATCCGAGTGGAACTCGCGCTTGTAGAGGATCGTGATCACGCCTGCGGTGGCCAGCATGAAGACCAGCGGCGAGAAGAACCAGGCGACGGCGGCGAACGCGAGGTAGTAGGCGCGCAGGCCGTCGTTGAAGGTCTCGGCCGCCAGCCCGACGATGCGCCCGGCGCGGTCGGCGAAATCGTCGCGCGACAGGCCCTGCGCCTCGAAGGTGCGCGCCTCGGGCGCCGAGGCGATCAGCAGCGCACCGAAGGTGTACTGCCGCATCGACCACGTGAAGCGAAAGAAGGCATAGACGAAGATCACCAGCAGCAGCACGATCTTGAGGTCGAACACGAGCACGCTCGTCATCGCGGCGAACGGAATCTCGCGCACCAGTTCGCTCGCCTTGTCGGTCGTGCGCAGAACGGCCAGCAAGCCGCCGATGATCAGGATCGTCGTCGAAGCGAAGAACGACGGGCTGGTCGACAGGTTCTGGATCACCACACCGTCGATCACCCGCACCTCGCGATACGTCGTCTGCAGCATCCAGGCACGACGGATACGGTTGGTGGTGGCGAGCAAGGACGGGTGAGTGCGCCCCCAGCGGCGTGCGAACCAGGCGTAGCCTATCCAGCCGCTGAAGAACACGACGACCGCGGCCCAGTCGGTCCAGGGCTGTGTAGCGAGCGCGCTCAGCAAGGTGTTCATTGGTAGATGTTGGCCCGTTTCAGGCCCGAAGGTCGATAACAGAGCCAACACCCCCGTTCAAACCGTGCATGCGGATTTCCCGCACACGGCTTACC
>CAIKUF010000287.1 GCA_903830565.1 uncultured bacterium
CCGTGGGTACGCGTGGGGCTGCCCGCCGGGCCGTCCCAAGGGCAGCCAGCCCCCTCGGGGGGTGGCGAAGTCCGCGAAGCGGCAAGCCTGGGGCCTCGCGTATTTATGCGCAGCCTGGCGACGCGCGACTACGGCAGCGAGATCAGCCAGGCCCTGCCCGACGTGCTGACGGCGTGCAAAGCGGCGGGGTTCGACCTCATCGTCGTCGAGACCTCGGGCATCGGCCAGGGCGACGCCGCCATCGTGCCGCTGGTCGACGTGCCCGTGTACGTGATGACGCCCGAGTTCGGCGCCGCGAGCCAGCTCGAGAAGATCGACATGCTCGACTTCGCCGAGTTCGTCGCCATCAACAAGTTCGACCGCAAGGGCGCCGCCGACGCGCTGCGCGACGTTGCCAAGCAGGTGCAGCGCAACCGCGAGGCGTTCACGGTCGCGCCCGAGAGCATGCCGGTCTTCGGCACCATGGCGAGCCGCTTCAACGACGACGGCGTGACGGCCCTGTACCAGGCGCTCACCGCGCGCCTGGCCGGGCTAGGCCTCGCGCTGCGAGAGGGCAAGCTGCCCAAGGTCGCGACGCGCCACAGCACGAACCAGGTGGCGATCGTCCCTGGCGCGAGGGTGCGCTACCTTGCCGACATTGCCGACACCGTGCGCGGCTACAAGCGCCACGCGCTGGCGCAGAGCCGGCTGGCGCGCGAGGTGCAGCAACTGCGCGAATCGGCGCGCATGCTGCAGGCCGACAAGGCCGAGCGCCAGCGCGCCGTCGAAGCGGTGAACGACCTCGCCGCGGCGCGCGAAGCCAAGCTGGGCGCCTCGGCGAAGAAGCTGCTCGCGATGTGGCCGCAGATGCAGCAGGCCTACGCGGGCGACGAATACGTCGTCAAGATTCGCGACAAGGAATTGCGCACCAGCCTCGTCAGCAAGACGCTCAGCGGAACGCGCATCCGTAAGGTTTCATTGCCGACCTATGAAGACCACGGCGAGATCTTGAAGTGGCTGCTGCTCGACAACGTGCCGGGCAGCTTCCCGTACAGCGCGGGCACCTTTGCCTTCAAGCGCGAGGGTGAAGACCCGACGCGCATGTTCGCCGGCGAGGGCGACGCCTTTCGCACCAACACGCGCTTCAAGCTGCTGAGTTCGGGCATGGCGGCCAAGCGCCTCTCGACCGCGTTCGACTCGGTCACGCTCTATGGCAACGACCCGGCGCTGCGGCCCGACATCTACGGCAAGATCGGCAACAGCGGCGTCTCCATCGCCACGCTCGACGACCTCAAGGTGCTCTACAGCGGGTTCGATTTGTGCAGCCCGAGCACGTCGGTTTCGATGACGATCAACGGCCCGGCGCCGACGATCCTGGCGATGTTCATGAACACCGCGATCGACCAGCAGCTTGAAAAGTTCCGCGCCGACAACGCGCGCGAGCCGACCGACGACGAGGCGCAAAAGATTGCCGCCTGGGTCAAGCAGAACGTGCGCGGCACGGTGCAGGCCGACATCCTGAAGGAAGACCAGGGCCAGAACACCTGCATCTTCTCGACTGAGTTCAGCCTGAAGGTGATGGGCGACATCGCCCAGTACTTCGTGCACCACCAGGTGCGCAACTTCTACTCGGTCTCGATCAGCGGCTACCACATCGCCGAAGCGGGCGCGAACCCGATCAGCCAGCTCGCGTTCACGCTCAGCAACGGCTTCACCTTCGTCGAGGCGTATCTGGCGCGCGGCATGCACATCGACGACTTCGCGCCCAACCTGAGCTTCTTCTTCAGCAACGGCATGGACCCCGAGTACACGGTGATGGGGCGCGTCGCGCGGCGTATCTGGGCGGTGGCGATGCGCGAGCGCTACGGCGCCAACGAACGCAGCCAAAAGCTCAAGTACCACGTGCAGACCAGCGGGCGCAGCCTGCACGCGCAGGAGATCCAGTTCAACGACATCCGCACCACGCTGCAGGCGCTGATCGCGATCTACGACAACTGCAACAGCCTGCACACCAACGCCTTCGACGAGGCGATCACGACGCCGACCGAAGACAGCGTGCGCCGCGCGATGGCGATCCAGCTCATCATCAACCGCGAGTGGGGCCTGGCCAAGAACGAGAACCCGAACCAAGGCTCGTTCATCATCGACGAGCTGACCGAGCTGGTCGAGGAAGCCGTGCTCGGGGAGTTCGAGAAGATCGCCGATCGCGGCGGCGTGCTGGGCGCGATGGAGACCGGCTACCAGCGCGGCAAGATCCAGGAAGAGAGCATGCACTACGAGATGCAGAAACACACCGGCGCGTACCCCATCGTCGGCGTCAACACCTTCCGCAACCCGCACGGCGACGCCGTGCCGGCATCACTCGAACTGGCGCGCTCGACCGAGGAAGAAAAGCAGTCGCAACTGGCCCGCCTGGCCGACTTCCAACAGCGCCACGCCGCCGAAGCGCCGGCCATGCTGGCGCGCCTTCAACAGGCCGTGATCGCCAACGACAACGTGTTCGAAGTGCTGATGGACGCCGTGCGCTGCTGCTCGCTGGGGCAGATCACGAACGCGCTGTTCGAGGTGGGGGGGCAGTATCGGCGGAGCATGTGACGGGCCACCAGCGAGCCCTCCCCCTGCACGCGGACTGATTGACAGCGCATCGCCACTTCCGGATCATCGGGCCATGGACAACAGCAGCGTAAAGGTCGAACTGCCGGACCC
>CAIKUF010000288.1 GCA_903830565.1 uncultured bacterium
CGCAGCGAGGTAAAGGAGGAGGGACGGGCGAAGCCCGGCCCGGGGGACACGAGCAGCGGCGGGCACCCATCGTCCATGGCCCACGTCGAACCGTGTACGAGGAACGACTGCAACGGGCCGCAAGCAGAAGTGGTACCCGCCTGAGCGCGCAAACGCAGCATCTTCAGTTCCAAGGCAACGAATACGTCTTCACGTTGGTGAAGCTCTTCATTGCCTCCTGCACGCCTTCCTTGTAGCCCAGGCCCGAGTCCTTGATGCCGCCGAAGGGCGTCAGTTCGAGGCGGTAGCCGGGCACCTCGCGCACGTTCACACTGCCGACCTGCAACTCGGCGACGAAGCGCGTGATGTAGTCCAGCCGCTGCGTGCACACCGACGACGACAGGCCGTAGGCAGTGCCGTTGACGATGCGGATCGCCTCGTCGATGTTCTCGAACGTGATGATCGGCGACACCGGGCCGAAGGTCTCTTCGCGCACCACCGTCATCTGCGGCGTCACGCGGTCGATCACGGTCGGCGAGTAGAGCGCGCCGCGGCGCTCGTTGCCGACCAGCAGCCGCGCCCCCTGGGCCACGGCTTCGTTGACGCGTGCTTCGAACAGGCGCGCTGCGGCTTCGTCGATCACTGTGCCCATGTCGAGCTTGGTGTCGCTCGGGTCGCCGTAGGTCCAGGCCTTGGTCTTTTCGACCACCATCTCGGTGAAGCGCTCGGCGACGCTCTTGTGCACGAGGATGCGCTTGACGGCCGTGCAGCGCTGACCAGAGTTCTTGTACGAACCCTGCACGGCGAGCGTCGAGGCCTCGTCGAGGTCGGCGTCTTCCATCACGACGATCGGGTCATTGCCGCCGAGTTCGAGCACCATGCGCCGGTAGCCGGCCTTGGCAGCAATCGCCTTGCCGATCGCGACGCCGCCGGTGAAGGTGACCAGGTCGACCTGCGGGTTGGTGACGAGCTCGTCCGCGATTTCGCGCGGGTCGCCGGTGACGACGGCAAGCATCTCGGGCGGCAGCCCGGCTTCGTAGAGCAAGTCGGCAAAGAACAGCGCCGAGAGCGGCACCTTCTCCGACGGCTTCAAGACCATGCGGTTGTTGGTCGCCACGGCAGGAACCACCTTGTGCGCGACCTGGTTCATCGGGTGGTTGAACGGCGTGATGGCCGTGATCACGCCGAGCAGCGGGTCGCGTTGCGTGTAAACGCGGCGCTTCTTGCCGTGCGGCGTGAGGTCGCAGCTGAAGATCTGGCCGTCGTCGCGCAAGGCCTCGTTGGCGCCGTAGACGAGTACGTCGGCAACGCGCCCGGCCTCGTACAGGCCGTCCTTCATGCACAGGCCCGACTCGGCGCTGATGAGCTGCGCGATCGCTTCGGTGCGTTCGCGCACCAGCGCTGCGCAGCGGTTGAGGATGGCGGCGCGCTCGTAGCGCGTCAGGCGCGAGCGGTAGCCGTGGCCGATCGCGATTGCGCGCCGCACTTCGTCCAGCGTGGCCTTGGGGACGCTGCCGACCAGGCCTTGTGTATACGGGTTGAAGACCTCGATGACGCGCTCGCCCGAGCGCTCGGCACCGACCTTCTCGCCGGCAATTCGCAGTGCCTCGCGTCGCATTCTTCAGGCCTCCGGCTGCGCGTGGTTGAGGGCGAGGTCGAAGGCGTCGAAGTTGCGCCAGCGGCGGCGCGCCGAGAGTCCGGCCTTGCCAAACGCGATGCGCCGGTTCAGGATCAAGGGCACGCGCTGCTCGGTGATGCCGCCATGCGAGCGCAGCGGCACTTCGAGGCCAGACAGGTCGTGCCGGCTGACCGAGGTGCCGATCACCGTTGCGCGCTCGGCGACGACAACGAGGTCGCCGATGCGGTCGGCGGGCAGTTCGAAGCGCGCCGCGGCGTCGGCGCGCGCGAGGACGAGCTCAATGCCGCGCAGTCGGGCGATACGTCGCGCCACGTCGTCGGGGTCGGCCTCCGGCGGCAGGTAGACCGTGGCGAACGAACCGAGCGCGCCGTGATGGACGACGTAGGGATCGGTGATCGGAAGGATCACCCGCGCCCGCGCTTCGCCCAGCAAGACGTCCAGGCGATCCTGCAGGTAAACGACGTCGGGCTTGCCGTCCATTCGCGTCTTGCCGTTCATGCCGTGGTCGGCGGTGAAGGCGATCACGCAGCCCATCGCATCGAGCTGGCCGAGGTAGCGGTCCATCATCGCGTAGAAGGCGTTGGCGTCCGGCGTTCCGGGGGCGTGCTTGTGCTGGACGTAATCGGTCGTCGAGAGGTACATCACGTCGGGCCGGTGCTGCTGCATCAGCTTCACGCCGGCGGCGAACACGAACTCCGAGAGGCCCGCGCTGTAGACATCGGGCACGCGCAGGCCGACGAACTCGGGCACGCCGGCGATGCCGTTGATTGCCAGCGTGGCTTCGTCGGCCTTCTCGGCCGAGAAGCAGATGCCCTTCATCTGATGGCCGAGCAGGGCGCGCAGCTTGTCCTTCGCGGTGACGACGGCGACCGACTTGCCGGCGTCGGCCAGCGCTGCCAGCAGCGTCGGCGCGCGCAGCCACTTGGGGTCGTTCATCATCACCTCGGTGCCGCTGGCCGCATCGAAGAGGAAGTTGCCGCAGATGCCGTGCACCGACGGCGGTGCGCCGGTGACGATCGACAGGTTGTTCGGGTTGGTGAAGCTCGGCACCACGCACTCGGCGATGAGCGCCGTGCCCGTGGCCAGCGTGCGCTTCATCCACGGCATGCGGCCGGCGGCGACGCTTTGCGCGAGGTAGTCCGGCTCGCAACCGTCGACGCAGACGACGACCGTGGGCGCGGTGGGCAGCTTGTAGCTGCGCCGGTTCACTTCAAGCATGTCTGACCTTTCTGGCGGGGGAGGTGTGCGCCGGCTTGGCCCGCGTCTGGTTATGGAGCGTGCGCTCGCGGCTGGCGAGCACGTGTTCGCGCATCGCGCGGCCGGCGCGCTCGGGGTTGCCGCTCGTGATCGCCTTGATGATGCCGTCGTGCTCGGCGGCGGAGAGCGGCATGGCCTTCGCGTCGGCGAAGTTGAGGCGCCGAAACAGCGACAGCTCGTTGATGAGCTGGCGGTAGATCGCACTCAGCTTGCGGTTGCCGGCGAACTCGACCAAGGCGTCGTGGAATTCGAGGTTGAGCAGGTGGTAGGCGTCCGCGTCGCTCGTCTTGATGGCGCGCGCCATCGCGTCGAGCAGCGCGTGCATGGCCTTGAGCTGGGCTGGCGCGATCATGGTTGCGAGCGTGCGGCCGACCGACTCTTCCAGCATCGCGCGCAGCGTGTAGATCTCCATCGCCTCTTCAAGCTCGATGCGGCGCACGAAGGCGCCACGGTTCTTCTCCTGGCGCACGAGACCGGCGATCTCGAGCATGCGAAAGGCCTCGCGCACCGGCCCGCGCGAGACCCCCAGCTTGTCGGCGAGCTGGGCTTCATTGAGCTTGGCATCGGGCGCCAGCTCGCCATGCAGAATGGCGCGCTCGATCTCCTGCTGCACGACGGTCGCGAGCGAGCTGGAACGCAGCAGCGCCAGGGCCGTGGGCGTTTCGGCCTTCGGATTCATCGCTCGATTACATCCGGCCGCCGGTAGATTGTCAACAATAGGCAAACTACCGTTGACAGTGCACGGGGTGCGCCGCTAGATTGCCGACGCACGCTTGTCACAACAGCGCGGCACACTGCTTGCTTTTTCCTTCCCGGCCCGAGTCACACCCACCAGGAGCTCACCCATGCGCCTCAAGCTTGCCCTGAAGACCCTCTCGCTCGCCGCGTTGCTGGCGTTCGCCGCCACCGCGTCGGCCGAGAAAACGACGCTGCTCGTCTACACGGCTCTAGAGACCGACCAGCTCAAGGCCTACCAGGAGGGCTTCAACAAGGCCAACCCGGACATCGAACTCAAGTGGGTGCGCGACTCGACCGGCGTCATCACCGCCAAGCTGCTCGCCGAGAAGGCCAACCCGCAGGCCGACGCGGTGATGGGCGTCGCTGCGTCCAGCCTGGCGCTGCTGAAGAAGAACGACATGCTGATCGCCTACGCGCCGATCAACCTCGACGGCATCATGAGCCAGTACCGCGACAAGGCCAACCCGCCGGCCTGGTTCGGCATGGACGTCTGGGGCGCGACGATCTGCTTCAACACCGTCGAGGCGGCCAAGCGCGGCATCCCCAAGCCCGAGACGTGGAAGGACTTGACCAAGCCGATCTACAAGGGCCAGATCGTGATGCCCAACCCGGCCTCGTCGGGCACCGGCTTCTTCGATGTCACGGCCTGGCTCTCGCTGTGGGGCGACAACGACGGCAAGGGCGGCGGCTGGAAGTTCATGGACGCGCTGCATGAGAACATCGCCCAGTACACGCACTCGGGATCCAAGCCTTGCAACATGGCGGCCGCGGGCGAATACGTGATCGGCATCTCGTTCGAGTACCGCGCCAACGCGAACAAGGCCAAGGGCGCGCCGATCGAGCTCGTGTTCCCGAAGGAGGGCCTGGGCTGGGACCTCGAAGCGTTCGCGATCCACAAGGGAACGAAGAAGCTCGACGCGGCGAAGAAGCTCGCCGACTGGGCTTCAAGCAAGGACGCGATGCTGCTCTACGGCAAGAACTTCGCGATCACCGCCCAGCCCGGCATCGCGCCGCCGCTGCCCAACGTGCCGGCGGACTACGAGGCACGCCTGGTGAAGATGGACTTCCTGTGGGCGGCCGACAACCGCGAGCGCATCTTGAGCGAATGGAACAAGCGCTACAACGCCAAGTCCGAGCCGAAGAAGTGACGTCGGCGGTCCGGTGAGCGCATCGCCATTTCTCAAGCTCACCGGCATCCGCAAGGAGTTCGGCAGCTTCGTCGCCCTGCAAAGCGTAGCCCTCGAGATCGAGCAGGGCGAGTTCGTCTGCTTCCTCGGGCCTTCGGGTTGCGGCAAGACGACGCTGCTGCGCATCATCGCCGGCCTCGAGGTGCAGACGGCCGGGCGCATCGCGCAGGGCGGGCGCGACATCTCGCTGCTGCCGCCGGCCGAGCGCGACTACGGCATCGTGTTCCAGTCGTACGCGCTGTTCCCGAACCTGACGGTGGCCGAGAACGTCGCCTATGGCCTCGTCAACCGCCGGCGGCCGCGCGCCGAGATCGCGTCGCGGGTGAGCGAGCTGCTCAGGCTCGTCGGCCTGCCCGGCAGCGAGGCCAAGGTGCCGGCGCAGCTCTCGGGCGGGCAGCAGCAGCGCATCGCGCTCGCGCGCGCGCTCGCCACGTCGCCCGGGCTGCTGCTGCTCGACGAGCCGCTGTCAGCGCTGGATGCCATCGTTCGCGTCCACCTGCGGCAGGAGATCCGCAGCCTGCAGCGCAAGCTCGGCGTGACGACGATCATGGTCACCCACGACCAGGAAGAAGCGCTCGCCGTCGCCGACCGCATCGTGGTCATGAACCACGGCGTGATCGAGCAGGTCGGAACGCCGAGGGACGTGTATCGCGAACCGGCGTCGCTGTTCGTCGCCGATTTCGTCGGCCGCATCAACGCGCTGCCGGCGACGCTCGAAGCCGCCGGCCGGGTACGCGTCGGCGCACGCAGCTTCGAGTGCCCGCACGACGGCGAGCCGGGGCGCGCGGCCAAGCTCTACCTGCGCCCCGAAGACGTGCTGGCACGCCCGGTGGCGCCCGGCGACAGCAACGTCTTCGAGGCCGAGATCGACAAGATCGAGTTCCTCGGGTCCTACTGCCTCGTGCGTGTGAAGGCGGCCGACCTCGGCGAGCACCGGCTGACGGTGTACCTGTCGCTCAACTTCCTGTCCGAGCAGCAGCTCGAGGTCGGCGGGCGCTTGCCGATGCGCCTGCTGCCCGAGCGCATCAAGCTGTTCTGATGTCCGCCGTTCTGTCTGCTGTCTTCGCGCCGGTGCGCCAGCGCGTGCACTGGAGCGAGCGCATCGCGCATGTGGCGCTCGCGGTCGTCGCACTGCTGCTGCTCGCCTTCCTGGCCGCGCCGCTCGCGACCATCCTGCTGCAGGCGATGCAGGGTCGCGACGAGCGCTTCGTCGGCCTCGCCAACTTCATCGCCTATGCGCAGACGCCGGCCCTTCTGACCTCGCTATGGAACAGCATCTGGGTCTCGGTCGTGGTGACGCTGGCGACGGTGCCGCTGGCATTCGGCTTTGCCTACGCGCTGACGCGCAGTTGCATGCCGGCCAGGGGCGCGTTTCGTACGATCGCGCTCATCCCGCTGCTGGCGCCGTCGCTGCTGTCGGCGATTTCGCTGATCTACTGGTTCGGCAACCAGGGTGTGCTCAAGGCCTGGCTTACCGCGCTCGGCATCGCGCAGATCTATGGCGCGCCGGGGATCGTGCTGGCCGAGATCTTCTCGGTCTTTCCGCACACGCTGATGATCCTGATCACGGCGTTAACGCTCTCGGACGCGCGCCTCTACGAAGCCGCCGACGCGATGGGCACCAGCGTGCGGCGCAAGTTCTTCACCATCACGCTGCCGGGCGCGAAATACGGCCTCATCTCCGCGGCGCTCGTGACCTTCACGCTGGTCGTCACCGACTTCGGCATCCCGAAGGTCATCGGCGGCGACTTCAACGTGCTCGCGACCAATGTCTTCAAGCTCGTCATCGGCCAGCAGGACTTCCACAAGGGCGCGGTCGTCGCGATCCTGCTGCTCGCGCCCGCGGTGCTCACGTTCAGCATCGACCACATCGTGCAGCGCAAGCAGACGGCCATGCTCACGGCGCGCGCGGTGCCGTATTCGCCGCGGCCGGCGCGCGCGTTCGATGCGCTGATGACGGCCTATTGCGCAGGCGTTGCGCTGCTGATGTTCGCGATGCTGGGCATGGCCGTGTTCGCATCGTTCGCGAGCTTGTGGCCCTACAACCTCGAGCCCAGCCTGCGCCACTACAAGCTCGGCCTCATCGACGGCGAGGTCGGCGAGGCCTTCCTCAACAGCCTGAAGGTCGCTGCCGGAACGGCGACCCTGGGCACGGCGCTCGTCTTCGTCGGCGCCTATCTGCTCGAGAAGACGCGCGGCGTGGCCCCGGTGCGAACGCTGGTGCGCCTGCTCGCGATGCTGCCGATGGCGGTGCCGGGCCTCGTGCTGGGCCTCGGCTACATCTTCTTCTTCAACGCGCCGGCCAACCCGCTGAACGCGATGTACCACTCGATCGCGCTGCTGATCGCCTGCACCGTGATCCACTTCTACACGACCGGCCACCTGACGGCGGTGACGGCGCTGAAGTCGCTCGACGCCGAGTTCGAGGCCGTGTCGGCGTCGCTCAAGGTGCCGTTCTACAAGACCTTCTGGCGCGTCACGCTGCCGATCTGCACGCCGGCGCTGGTCGACATCGCGCGCTACTTCTTCATCAACGCGATGACGACGATCTCGGCCATCGTGTTCCTCTACTCGCCCGAGACCAAGGTGGCGTCGATTGCCATCCTCAACCTCGACGAAGCCGGAGACACCGGTGCGGCGGCGGCGATGGCGGTGTTGATTGCCGTGGCGTCGACCCTCGCCACGCTGTGCTTCCTGCTCCTCGGCGCCTGGGTCGGCAAGCGCACGCAGGCCTGGAAGCATGCCTCGCCGCAGTAGATCGAGGAAGGGATCTTGCGCTTCCTATACTGCGGGTATGAGCGACATCGCACACCTTCGCAAGAGCTATGAACGCGCCCAGCTTGACGAGGCCAACAGCGAGGCCGATCCGCTCAAGCAGTTCGAGCTCTGGTTCCACCAGGCTCTCACGGCCGAGATCCCCGAATCGAATGCGATGACGCTCGCGACCGTCGGCGCCGACGGGCGGCCTTCGACGCGTGTCGTGCTGATCAAGGACTTCGACGCGCGCGGCATCGTCTGGTACACGAACTATGAGAGTCGAAAGGGGCGCGAGCTGGCCGGCAACGCCTTCGCTGCGCTGCAGTTTCACTGGATCGAGCTCGAGCGCGTGGTGCGCATCGAGGGCCGCACCGAGCGTGTCAGTGCCGAGGAGTCCGACGCCTACTTCGCGACCCGCCCGCTCGACTCGCGCATCGGCGCCTGGGCGTCGCCACAGAGCCAGGTCATCTCGTCGCGCGCCGTGCTGGTGACCAACGCGGCGAAGTTCGGTGCCAAGTTCATGCTGCAACCGCCGCGGCCCGCGCATTGGGGCGGCTACCGGCTGCTGCCCGACCGCTGGGAGTTCTGGCAGGGCCGCAAGTCGCGCCTACACGATCGGCTGCACTACCGGCAGGGCGCCACGGCCTGGGTTCGCGAGCGGCTCGCGCCGTGAGCGGCGCGCCAGGCCGCTAGGCCGCCTTGCGCACGCGGCTCGTGAACGTGCGGCGGAACTTCTCGACCTTGGGCGCGACGACGAAGCCGCAGTAGCCCTGATGGGGGTGGTTCTCGAAGTAGCGCTGGTGATAGTCCTCTGCGCGGCTGTAGTTGGCGAGCGGCAGCACTTCGGTGACGACGCGCCCGCGGTGCTTGGCGACGAGTTCGGCCAACACCTCGCGCGCGGTCGCCTCCTGCTCCGGCGTCTCGAAGTAGATGCCCGAGCGGTACTGCGTTCCGCAGTCGTTGCCCTGGCGGTTCAGCGTCGTCGGGTCGTGGATCACGAAGAAGATCTCGAGCAGTTCGCGCAGGCCGATGCGCTCCGGGTCGAAGCTCACGCGAACCACTTCGGCGTGGCCCGTCTCGCCGCCGCAGACCTGCTCGTAGGTCGGGTTCGCCGCCTGGCCGTTGCTGTACCCGGACTCGACCGCGGTCACGCCATCGACGAGCAGGTAGACCGCTTCGAGGCACCAGAAGCAGCCGCCAGCGAGGGTGATGGTCTGCACGGGGGTCGTGGACATGTGGACTCCGGAATCGAACTCTCGACGAAATCTACCGCTTGTCGCAGCGGGACCCATCGCGCCAAGTCAAAACCCCCGCCCGGTGGGGGGGCGACAAAAAACCCGCCGGGCCTCAGACCGGGCGGGTCGCTTGCGAAAAGACCGGCTGCGGTCTAGCGCAGCTTGGTTTCCTTGTACGCCACATGCTTGCGCGCCTTCGGGTCGAACTTCATCATTTCGAGCTTCTCGGGCGTGGTCTTCTTGTTCTTGTCGGTGGTGTAGAAATGGCCGGTACCTGCCGACGATTCCAGCTTGATCTTCTCGCGTCCGCCTTTTGCCATGATCGTTCCCCTTGTGCCTTAGATTTCGCCGCGGGCGCGCAGGTCGGCGACGACCTGCTCGATGCCCACCTTGTCGATCAGACGCAACGCTGCGCTGCTGATGCGAAGGCGAACCCAGCGGTTCTCGTTTTCGAGCCAGAACCTGCGGTATTGCAGGTTGGGCAGGAAGCGGCGCTTCGTTCGATTGTTGGCGTGGGAAACCTTGTTGCCCACCATCGGGCCTTTGCCCGTGACCTGACAGACGCGTGCCATGACGCTTCTCCGTGTTTGACTGTTTCGAATGGTGCCGGCTGCCGCGCAAGGCCTTGCCGAAGACACCGTCTGCCGCGTCGCGCCCATGCACCCTCGGGGCATGGCCGGCATACGGCAAAGACCGCAATTATAGCCTGGCGGCGGTCACTCCTGCTGTTCGAGGAAGCGCTGCGCGTCCAGAGCCGCCATGCAGCCGGTGCCGGCGCTCGTGATCGCCTGCCGGTAGACGTGGTCCTGCACGTCGCCGGCGGCGAACACGCCGGGCACGCTGGTCATCGTCGCCATACCCGCGTGGCCGCCGCGGGGGACGATGTAGCCGTCCTGCATCTCGATCTGGCCCTTGAAGA
>CAIKUF010000289.1 GCA_903830565.1 uncultured bacterium
ACTCTCGCGTCGCTGGGCGTCGCGCTCGCGCACGTGCCGCCGTTCCTGCTCACCGGCCTCGGGCTGCTCGTCGGCAGCGTGCCCGCGTGGCCGCTGGCGCGGCAGTGGCGCGTGCCCGCGTCGACGCTGCTGCTTGGCGTGTACGGGCTGTTCGGTTTTCACTTCCTGCTCTTCATCGCGTTGCGCAACGCACCGCCGCTCGAAGCCAATCTCGTCAACTACCTCTGGCCGCTGTTCATCGTCGTGCTCGCGCCCGTGTTCCTGCGCGGCGTGCGGCTGCGCGTCGTGCACGTCGCCGCCGCAGGGGTCGGCTTTGTCGGCGCGGCGCTGGCCATCGTCGGCGGACGCGAATGGAGCGCCGGCCTGGCCTGGGGCTATCTGCCGGCGCTCGGGTCGGCCTTCGTCTGGGCCAGCTACTCGCTCTTGACCAAGCGCGTCGCGCACTTTCCGACCGCGGCGATCGGCCTCTTCGGTCTCGTCTCGGGCGCGCTCTCGCTCGCCTGCCACGTGCTGCTCGAACCGGCGGTGAGCCTGTCGGCGCGCGACTTCATGTTGATCGCAGCGATGGGCTTCGGCCCTCTCGGCGCGGCGTTCTTCCTCTGGGACCGCGCGCTCAAGACGGGCGACGCGCGGCGCATCGGCATCCTCGCCTACCTGACGCCGCTGGCCTCGACCTTGCTGCTCGCGTTGACGACGGGCAGGCCGCTCACGATCTGGGTCGGCGTCGCGGCGGCGATGATCGTCGGCGCTGCCGCGGTCGGGATGGCGGCGCGTTGACTCGCGGCGATACTTGAGGCTCGCGCGCCGCGCATTGAACC
Organism: uncultured bacterium; assembly: GCA_903830565.1. Taxonomy (GTDB): domain Bacteria; phylum Pseudomonadota; class Gammaproteobacteria; order Burkholderiales; family Burkholderiaceae_C; genus CAIKUF01. The sequence goes on from CAIKUF010000289.1 coordinate 819, forward strand.
CTCCGCTCACCACATCGCCTTCTGACCGCCATGGACCTGTCCCGCTTCCCACGCCGCCGCTACACGCAGGGCGCAACGCCCATCGAGCATCTGCCCAACCTGAGCCGCGCGCTCGGCGGGCCGAACATCTTCATGAAGCGCGACGACATGCTGGGCCTCTTCCCCGGCGGCAACAAGACGCGCAAGCTCGAGTTCCTGGTCGCCGACGCGCTGGCGCAGGGCTGCGACACGCTGATCACCTGCGGCGCGGTGCAATCCAACCACTGCCGCATCACGCTCTCGGCCGCGGCCAAGGAGGGCCTCAAGTGCCGGCTGCTGCTCGAAGAGCGGGTCGCCAACAGTTTCGATGCGCACGGCAACGGCAACCACTTCATGTTCGAGCTGATGGGCGCCGAGACGATCGACGTCTTCCCCGGCGGCACGGACATGACGGCAGCCATGCAGCGCACCGCCGATGCATTGGCCGCCGAAGGCCGCAAGGGCTACATCATCCCCGGCGGCGGCTCGAACGCGCTCGGCGCGCTGGGCTACGTGGCGTGCGCGCTCGAGATCCTGGCGCAGAGCTTCGAGAGCGGCGTCCACTACGACTGCATCGTCGTCGGCTCGGGCAGCTCGGGAACGCACGGCGGCCTCGTCGCCGGGCTGTGGGGAGCTAACGCGCAGATACCGGTGATCGGCATCGGCGTCAGCCGCGACCCCGACTTGCAGGAGCCGCTGGTCTACAAGGAAGCGCTGGCGACGGCCGAGCTGCTGGGCCTGCGCGGCGCGCTGCCGCGCGACGCGGTGCGCAGCATCGGCGGCTACTGGCAACCGAAGTATTCGCTGCCGAACCGGCGCATGGTCGAAGCAGTGCAGATGCTGGCACGCCTCGAGGCGGTGCCGCTGGACCCGACCTACACCGGCAAGGCGATGGCCGGCCTGATCGGTCTCGTGCGCGCAGGCGAGTTCAAGCCGAGCGACAAGGTACTCTTCATCCACACCGGCGGGTTGCCCAGCCTGTTCGCATCGACCGAGGTCGTGCTCGGCCATACTTCGGTCCCGGACTGAGCCGGCCGCCGAAATGCCGAACCCGCCGTCGCTGCGGGGACCGTGCTATGTTTGCGTGTCAAGAGATCACGCTGGTGGCGTGACCTCCGGAGAAAACACTTGATCGCGCCTGCACCCCTGTCGGCTGTGATGCCAGCCCTGCGCGGATGCCGCGCGGTGGCGGTGGCCGCCTTGGCGCTGCTGGCTGCTGGCCAGGCGTTGCCGCAGAAGGCATTGCCGCCGCGTGTCGACGCGATGTCGATACCGCTGGTGGACGAGGTTGCGCCGCCCAGCTATCCCGAGGGATCGACCGAACGCGCCGTCTTCGACATCCTGAACGCGGCACGTGCGAAGGGCAACTTCGGCCTCCTCGCCCAGGATGCGCGCCTGGACGCCGCGGCCGCGGCCCATGCAGGCTACCTCGCGCGCAACCCTGTTCGCGGGCTCACGCACGGCGAGTCGGCGGATGAGCCCGGGTTCACTGGCGAGACACCGATGGCGCGCGCGCGCGCCGCGGGCTTCAGCCCGGCGACCAGCCTCGAGGTGCTCTCCGGCGGAGCGAGCGTGTCCGGGTGTCTCGAGCTGCTGAACACGGTCTACCACCTCAGCCTGCTGACGATAGGCGCGACCCAGGTCGGCATCGGCGTCCACGCCCGCGCCGGTTGTGTGATCGACATGCACCTGCCGCTTCACAACCGCGGGATGCAGGTGCGCCGCGGTGGCACGGTGGGCGTCTATCCGTATCCCGACCAGGAGGGGGTGCCGACCGAGTTCCTGCCCGACAGCGAGACACCTCGGCCGCCGCTGGAGGCCGGAGTCCGCGAGGTCGGGCCGCCGATCCTCGTCGACCTCACGTCCAAGGACACCGGCGTGCTCAGGGCGAGCGACATCGTGCTCTCGCGGTTCGTTCTCAAGGAGGCCGCGACCGAGCGGCCGGTGGCGGCGACGGTCCTGGCCAGCGTCGGCGTCTCGGCGACCGCCGACGCCAGCCTGGTCTCTCGCGCCGACGCCGCGGTCGCCAGCAGCGGCCATGTCTTCCTGGTGCCGACGCGCCCACTCAAGGCGGCGACGACCTACGCGGTCGACTTCGAAGGCTGGGTCAAGGGTGTCGCGGTCGGCCGGCGCTGGCAGTTCACGACGCGCTGACGCGACGCCGGGTGGCACGACGGCCTACCCGCGATGTCGCTCATTGCCGTCGTTTCACAATCGGACGCAAGGAGCGGACGGATGTACGAGCACCTCTTGGTGCCGGTGGACGGCAGCGAGTTGTCCGGCCGCGCCATGACGGCCAGTGCTCTCTCGCTGCACGGTGCCGCTGCTCGTGCTGCACTGACCATGAAGCGCCGGCATCTGCGCGGCGTCCCCTCTGGCCGAGAGGACGCATTGATACGCGTCAATTCCCTCCTCGAAGCATGCCGCTAGTGTGTTGCACCTGCCACCCCACTGCTGCGCCTGGCGCGGATGTTCATGCCTGTCAGCGTAGCCAACCCTCACGTCGATCCTGAGCTGTCCGCCGCGGCGTCGCGCGGCGGCCTCAAGTCGCTGCAACTGTCCGGGCGCGACTTGCTGCCGCTCGTGCAGGGCGGCATGGGCGTGGCCATCTCGGCCCATCGGCTGGCGGGCAGCGTGGCCGCACTCGGCGGCGTGGGCACGATCAGCTCGGTCGATCTGCGCCGCCTTCACCCCGACCTGATGCAGCGCACGATAGACGCCGACCCGGGAGAGGGCTACAAGGCCGTCGTCAATGCGGTCAACCTCGAAGCGCTGGAGCGCGAGATCGTCGCTGCCCGCGCACTCTCGCAGGGCCGCGGGCTGCTCGCCATCAACATCATGCGCGCGGTGGCCGAGTACGCGCCGTCCGTGCGCAAGGCGCTGGAATGCGGCATCGACGCCGTCGTCGTCGGTGCCGGGCTGCCGCTTGACCTGCCCGAACTGGCGCAGGACCACCCGCATGCGCTGCTGGTTCCGATCCTCTCCGACGCGCGTGGCATTGCGCTGGTGGTGAAGAAATGGGAGCGCAAGAAGCGCCTGCCCGATGCGATCGTGATCGAGCACCCGCGCCTGGCCGGCGGTCACCTGGGTGCGGCCAAGGTGGCCGACCTCAATGACCCGCGCTTCGAGTTCGAGACCGTCATTCCACAGACGCTGGCCTTCCTGCGCTCGGCTGGCGTCGAGCGCGAAGTGCCGCTCATCGCCGCCGGCGGCGTGCGCAGCTTCGGCGACATCGCGCGTCTGCAGGCGCTGGGCGCGGCGGCGGTGCAACTGGGCACGCCGTTCGCCGTCACCACCGAGTGCGACGCATCGGTCGCCTTCAAGCGCGTGCTCGCCGAGGCGAAGGACAAGGACATGGTCGAGTTCACGAGCGTGGCCGGCCTGCCGGCACGCGCGGTGACCTCGCCCTGGCTGCGCAGTTACCTCAAGGCCGAGGCGCGCTTGCAGCGGCTGGCCGAGGTCAAGCCGCGCTGCACGCTCGGGTTCGACTGCCTGCATCAGTGTGGCCTGCGCGACGGCGTTCCCACCTGGGGCCAGTTTTGCATCGACACCCATCTCACCGCGGCGCTGAACGGCGACACCAAGCGGGGCCTGTTCTTTCGCGGCGTTGGCGCGCTGCCGTTCGGCAGCGAGATTCGCGGCGTGCGCGAGTTGATGGCTTATCTGCTGACGGCGCCAGCGTCGGCGGCCTGCCCGGACTGAAGCACACTCAGGCCGGTCCGCGTCCGCAAGCCGGCTGCATTGATCGAGCGCATACGGGGACATTGTCGGCGGTGTATCGTCAAGCTTCGCTCTTATCGCGAACACAAGGAGGATCACGATGAACGACTTGACTGCTGCTCAGACCGACAAACTGCTCGCCGACCTGAGGCTGGTCGTCGCAGATGCCGAAGAGTTGCTGCGCACGACGGCTGGCCAGGCGGGCGAAGGCGCCGCCGAGTTGCGCGCCAAGGTCCAGGCCAGCCTGGCGCGTGCCCGCGAGGGCTTGGCCGATGCGCAGGACGCGGCGCTGGAAAAGGCCAAGGCCGCGGGGCGTGCGGCTGATGACTACGTGCACGAAAACCCCTGGCGCTCGATCGGCATCGCCGCCGGATTCGGTTTGGTCGTGGGCCTCTTGATCGGCCGCCGTTGACGCTCACGCCGAGCGCGTGGCGGCCATGAACGAGCACCGGCCCGGCGCCACGGGAGGTGGCCTGTTCGTCTCGCTGCGGCGCCTGATCGGCACCGCGCTCGAACTCGGCCAGGTACGGCTCGAGTTGCTCGGCACCGAGATCGAAGCGCAGAAGATTCGCATCCTTGGCGGCCTGATCTGGGCCGCGTTCGGAGTGATGTGCTTGTTCGTCGGCGTTGTGCTGCTCGCCGGCTGCATCGTCTTCCTGTTCGGCGAGGGCTACCGGCTGCAGGCACTGGCCGTGCTGACACTCGCCTTCCTGGCCGGTGGCGGGTTCGCGATTCGCCATGCCCGCGAACGCCTGAAGACGCCGCCGGGTGCGTTTGCCGCGAGTGTTGGCGAGCTGGCACAGGACCGCGCCGCGCTGCGCGCAAGTGTGGAGACGCCGCCGCCATGAGCCCGCCGGGCCGCACCAAGGGCGAAACCCGGAGTGCGCAGCACGAAGGGACTCCAGTGAGCGTGGATGGCGACATCGAACTCGCACTGCGCCAGCAGCGCTTGTTGCTCCGCAGCGCGGCCTTGCGCGACGCGCTGGCAGAACAGTCGGAAGCTCTCGCGGCGCCGCTCGCGACCGCCGACGGTGCCGTTGCCAGTGCGCGCTGGTTGTATCGTCAGCGCGCGTGGGTCGTCGGCGTGCTGGTCGTCGTGCTGGTCGCGCGCCCGCGCCGCGCGTGGCGCGCGCTGCGCTTCGGATGGTCGCTGTGGATGACGGCGCGCCGCGTTCAACCGTGGCTGGTGGTCGCGGGGCTGCTCGCACCCACGCCGCCGCGTTACTGAAGACACGGACCGTTTTTGTGAACCGAAAGGAGACATCGCATGGGAACCATGATCGACTTCCAGCGCCCCGACGGACAGACCGTGCGCGGCTATCTGGCCGAGCCGGCGGTCGCAGCCGGCGCGCCGGGCCTCGTCGTGCTGCAGGAGTGGTGGGGCCTCAATGACCAGATCCGCAAGGTGGCCGAGCGCTTCGCCGCCGCCGGTTACGTCGCGCTGGTGCCCGATCTGTACCGCGGCAAGTCGACGCTCGAAGCGGAGGAGGCTAAGCACCTGATGACGAACCTGAACTTCGGCGATGCCGCGGGCCAGGACGTTCGCGGTGCCGTGCGCACCCTGAAGACGCGCTGCGCCAAGGTCGGCGTGACCGGGTTCTGCATGGGCGGCGCGCTGACGCTGCTGGTCATCGTCAACGTCCCCGAGGCCGACGCGGGCGTCACCTGGTACGGCTTCCCGCCGCTCGAATACATCGACGCCAGTGCGGTCAAGGTTCCGCTCTCGGGCCACTTCGGGCTCGACGACCAGTCGTTCCCCATCATCGGCCTCGACAAGCTTGAGGCCAAGTTGCGCGCGGCGAACGTGCCCTTCGAATTCCACCGCTACCAGGCCAAGCACGCGTTCGCGAACGAAACCCAGGTCGGCCCGGACAAACCGCCGACCAACGAATACGAGCCCGAGGCCGCCGCGCTCGCGTGGAGCCGGACGCTGGAGTTCTTCGGCAAGCACCTGCGCTGACGGCGGAAGCAGCCGCGGCCAGCACCCGGCCGCCGCCGAGTACTTATGCGTTGCTGATGCCGATGCCGCTAAGGTGCCGCGCATGAGCGAATCGACATTCGCGCGCGGGCGCGGCGCAAGCCTGGTGCACGCGTGGCCCGCCGTCGTGGCCTGGGCCGCGGGCTGGGCCGCGATGCTGGCGCTCGACGGCCAGGTCGACCTCGCCAACCTGGCCATGCTGCTGGTGCTGAGCTCGGCCGTGGCGGCGCTGTGGCTGCCGGTATCGGTCTCGGTGGCGTCGAACCTGGTTTCAGTGATGGCCTTCAACTGGGCCCTTCGTACCACCGCGCCATGCGTTCACGGTCGACCTGCGCCAGCATGCCTTGCTGCTCGGAGCGATGCTGGTCGTCAATTCGATCATCGCCGTGCTGATGGCCACGCAGCGCAAGCAGGCCCGCATCGCCGAGCGCGAGGCGTTGCAGGCGGAGCAACTGCGCGCCTGGGGCGACACGCTGCGCGATGCGATCGACCCGCTCGCGCAGGTGGGTGCCTTGCAGGGCGCGCTCGCCGGCATCAGCGGCGGCCCGTCGGCGGTGCTCGTGCTGAAGGAGGGTGTGCCGCAGGCCAACGACGACAGCGCCGCGCTGCGCGTCGGCGAAACCGATGCCGACGAACTGGCGGGGCTTTGGCATTGCCTGCGCCAGGGCAAGTCCATGGGTCCGGGCACGACGCGCCACGAGGAGCTTGGCGAGTGGTACCTGCCGCTGCGCGGTCGCGGCGTGACGCTGGGTGCGGCGCTGCTGCGCGGTCGCGGCGTCGAACGCACTGAAGCGCGAGCGAGGGACCACGCGCAGGCTTGGTGCGACCAGCTCGGCCTCGCCCTGCAGCGCGTGCTCGTCGCCCGCGACGAGCAGCGCACGCGCGAACAGGCGCAGACGCAGGGCGTTCGCAACGCGCTGCTGGCCGCGATCTCACACGACTACCGCACTCCGCTGGCCACCATTATGGGCGCGGCGTCGTCGCTCGACGAGCAGGCCGACAAGTTCTCGATCGAGCAGCGGCGGCGCCTCGCGCACAGCATCGCCCAAGAGACGGCGCAGCTCAGCCGCTTGACCGACAACACGCTGCAGCTCGCGCGCCTGGATGTGCCCGGCGTGACGCTGCGCTGCGACTGGGAGTCGGCCGAGGAGACCGTCGGCACCGCGCTGCGCCGCGCGCGCCGGCGCGACACGACGCGGCGCGTGCGCGCGCGGCTCGAGCCCGATCTGCCGCTCTTGTGGTGCGACGCGATGCTGATCTCGCAATTGCTCGACAACCTCGTCGACAACGCGCTCAAGTACAGCCCGCCCGAGGCACTGGTGGAGATCCTCGTGCGGCGCCAGGACGAGCACGTCGTGCTCGCCGTCCGCGATCGCGGGCACGGCGTGGCGCCGGCGTGGCGCGAACGCATCTTCGAAGTCTTTCACCGCGGCGCCGAAGCCATGCCCGGCGCCGGCGTCTCGCCCGGCATGGACGCCTCGGCCCGGCCCGGCGCCGGCGTCGGCCTCGCCGTCTGCCGGGCGATTGCGCATGCGCACGGCGGCGAGCTGCGGCTGCGGCCGCGCGGGCACGGCGGCTGCAGTTTCGAGTGCGTGCTGCCGGTTCGGCAGGCGCCCGCGCAGCCGGCGGCCGAGGCCCCTTCGTCATGACCTTGCGCGTGCTGCTGGTCGAGGACGATCGCGAACTGCGCACGACGCTGCAGGGCGCGCTCGCCGTCGAAGGCTACGACGTGCTGACCGCGGCCAGCCTTTCCGAAGGCCTCGCGCTGCTGGCGCATGCCGGCGGGCCGGCGCGCGCTGAAGGCGACCCCGGCATCGACATGCTGGTCCTCGACCTCGGGCTGCCCGACGGCGATGGCGAGACCCTGCTCGCGACGCTGCGCCGCCGCCACTCGATTCCGGTCCTTGTGATCTCGGCGCGGCAGGCCGAGGATCAAAAGGTCCGCCTGCTCGACGCCGGCGCCGACGATTACCTCGTCAAGCCGTTCGGCATCGGCGAACTGCTGGCCCGGATGCGCGTCGCGCTGCGCCACCGCGGCACCACGGTGCAGGCGGCACTCAAGCACTACGAGCACGCCGGGCTGATGGTCGACCTGGTCGCCCAGCGCGTCGAACGCGACGGCCACGCCGTGCACCTGACACCGACCGAATTCGATCTGCTCGCGCGTCTGGTGCGCAGCGCCGGGCAGGTGGTGACGCACCGCCAACTGCTGGCCGACGTCTGGGGAGCGGAGTTCACCGATCACACGCACTACCTTCGCCTGTACATGGCGCAGCTGCGGTCCAAGCTCGAAGCCGAACCGGCAGAGCCGCACCTGCTGCTGACCGAACCCGGCGTCGGCTACCGGCTGGCAGAAGGCGATGACTGACATCCAACCCACCGCGGCGACGACGAACGCCGCCGCGCCCGCTGGCGCGCACACCGGGCCGCACAAGGGCTGGGCGGCGCTCACGATGGGCGCGATCGGCGTCGTCTACGGCGACATCGGCACCAGCCCGCTGTACACGGTGAAGGAAGTCTTCGCGCCCATCACCGGCGTCGCGCTGGACGCGGTCAACATCATCGGCGCGGTCTCGTGCATCTTCTGGGCCCTGATGCTCGTTGTGACGCTCAAGTACGTCGTCCTCATCCTGCGCGCCGACAACCACGGCGAGGGCGGGGGCCTTGCGCTGACCGCGCTCGCCGCGCACGCGGTCGCGTCCAGGCCGGCACTGCGGCGCGCGCTGCTGCTGCTGGGCGTGTTCGGCGCGACGCTGTTCTACGGCGACAGCGTGATCACGCCGGCGATCTCGGTGCTCGGCGCGGTCGAGGGGCTGGAAGTCGCGACGCCGGCGCTCAAGGCCTACGTCGTTCCGATCTCGCTGGCCGTGCTGCTGGGGCTCTTCATCGTCCAGCACTTCGGCACCGCCGCGGTCGGGCGCGTGTTCGGCCCGATCCTCGCGATCTGGTTCGTGACCTTGGCGGTCAGCGGCGCGGTGCACATCGCCGCTCAGCCGGCCGTTCTGGCCGCGCTCAACCCGCTGAACGCCTACCACTTCCTGCTCGCCCGCAGCTGGCATGTGTTCGCGGCGGTCGGCGCGATCGTGCTTGCGCTGACCGGCGCCGAGGCGTTGTACGCGGACATGGGCCACTTCGGCAGGCGGCCGATCCAGATCGCATGGACGGGCCTCGTGCTGCCTTCGCTGGCGCTGAACTACATGGGCCAGGGCGCGCTGCTGATGGCCGACCCGGGCGCGATCGAGAACCCGTTCTTCCGTCTCTTTCCGCCGCTGCTGATCTGGCCCGCGGTGCTGCTGGCGACGCTGGCGGCCATCATCGCTTCGCAGGCCGTCGTCTCGGGCGCCTACTCGATGACGCGCCAGGCGATCCAGCTCGGCTTTCTGCCGCGGATGATGGTGCGCCACACGTCGGCCCACGCCGCCGGGCAGATCTACCTGCCGGCGGTGAATTGGACGCTGCTGGTCAGCGTCGTCGTCGCCGTGCTGCACTTCGGCAGTTCGTCGGCGCTGGCGGGCGCCTACGGCATCGCGGTGACGATGACGATGATGACCACCACCGTGCTGACCTACTTCGTTGTGCGCCAGGGCTGGGGCCTGCCGCGGGCCGTGGCCGGCGCGTCGACCCTCTTCTTTCTCGTCATCGACGCGCTGCTGGTCGCCGGCTGCGCGGTGAAGTTCTTCGACGGCGGCTGGTTCCCGCTCGTGATGGGGCTGGCGATGTTCGTCGTCATGAGCACCTGGAACCGGGGCCGTGCGCTCACGCTCGAAGCCGTGCACCGCGACGGCGTCGAACTGCAGCCCTTCCTGGACAGCCTGGACACGAGCGGCATCTCGCGTGCGTCGCGCGTGGCCGTCTACGCGGTGGCCGACCCGAGCACGCTGCCGCAGGCGCTGCTGCACAACCTCAAGCACAACCAGACGCTGCACGAGAGCAACGTGATCCTGACCGTGCGTTTCCGCGACGTGCCCTGGGTCGGTGTCGACGAGCGGGCCCAGGTCGAGGCGCTGGGCCACGGCTTCTGGCGCGTGACGCTCAGCTTCGGCTTCATGGACACGCCGGACGTGCCCAGGGCGCTCAAGCTGTGCGAAGGCAAGGGCCTCGCGATCCCGCCGTTTGAGACGAGCTACTTCCTCAGCCGCGAGACGATCGTGCCGACGCCCGGGCCGGGCATGGCGCAGTGGCGCGAGAAGCTGTTCGCGACCATGAACCGCAACGCGAGCAGCATCGTCGAATATTTCAGGCTGCCCGACAACGCGGTGGTGGAACTCGGAACGCGGGTGCAGATCTGAGGCACCACGCGTCACTTGGTGGGCGCTCGTCATCCGCACGCCGGCCTCCGTTCGAACGGGCCTGCGCCTGTCGGCGGGCACGGTGCGGGCGGAGTCGCTGATATGCTTGGCGTTTTGCGGCCGTGCTTTGCAGCTGCGGGCAAGGCATTGAACGAAGGATGCGAAACGTGAAGAAACTCAGTTTGTGGGCGGTGATCGGTGCGGCGGGCTTGGCCCTCTCGGCGTGCAGCACGGGCGGCGGCGATTCGTCCAGCGGCAATGCGTCGATCCGGCTGGCGAACGCGACCCTGACCCACCCGTCGCTGGACCTGTACGTCAACGCCTCGTCCACCGCTGCGATCAAGGCGGTCGCCACCGACTTCGTGAGCGCCTATGTCTCGCCGGCCAGCGGCAGCACGACCGTGCAGGTCAACGACGCCGGGACCTCGACCGCGCTCGTGACGGCGGTGCCGACGCTGACGTCCAACAACCACTACATCCTGTTTGCCTACGAATCCGGCGGCGCGGTCAAGTTGGCCTCGCTGGGCGAGGACTACCCGACGCCGATCACCGGAACCGCGCAAATCCGCATCTACGACCTCGCCACCGACGGCGGCAAGGTCGATGTCTACATCACCGACCCCGCGACCGATCTTTCGACGGTAACCGCACCCACGCTGACCATGACCCCGGTGGCACTCAGCAATGCGCTCACCTACAGCCCCGGCGCCTACCGCGTGCGCGTGACCGGCTATGGCAACAAGAACGACCTGCGCGTCGATGTACCTTTGGTGACGCTGGCCAGCCAGCAGATCGCCACCGTGGTGCTGACGCCGGCGTCCGGCGGCGTGCTGCTCGACGGCGCCAACGTGATCCAGCAGGGCGTGTATACCGCCACCCGCAACACCAATGCGCGCGTGCGCTTGGCGGCGGCGGTGTCGGCTGCCGGGAAAGTCGCCGCATCGGCGACCAGCGCGGCCGGAACGATCACGATCGACAGCGGCAGCGTCTCGCCGGCGTTCGGCTACTACGTGCTGGTGCCGGCCACCGACACCTTGAACGTCAGCGTCAATGGCTCATCGGTCGCACCACCGGTCACCGCCCTCAAGGCCGGCAGCGACCAGACGCTGCTCGTGTACGGCAATGCCGGCAGCGCAACCGCGAGCTTGATCCTGGACGACAACCGCCTGCCGACCGACCCGACATCGGTGAAGCTGCGCCTGATCAACGGCATCACCGGCACCTCGGGCGCGCTCACACTCACCGCCAACACCGCGAAGGTGGCCAGCGATGTGCAGCCGGGAACGGCGTCGACCTATGTGTCGGTGCTCGGCAGCACGAGCGCGATGGACCTGAGGCTGACCTCGTCGGCGGTGCCGGGTAACTTCCTGACCACTAGCGCGGTGCTGAACTTCAAGAGCGTCTACTCGGTGCTGGCCGGAGATGACCCAACGGGTGCGGCGAAAGCGCAGCTCCTGATCCGCTAGGCCCTTCGCGCAGCGCGGCCCGCTGTGGCCGCCGCGCCCGACGCGGCGCTCAGCCGCCGGCCCAGCCGGCCATCGCCTCGCCGAGGCGGATGCTGCGCGCCGGCGCCCACGCCGGGTTGAAACGCAGCGCGCCCTCGGGAAGCAGCAGCACCACCGTTGAGCCGAGCAGGAAGCGGCCCATCTCGTCGCCTTGCTTGAGGCGCAGGTCCTGCCGCGCGTAACTCCATTCGCGCACCTTCTTCACGCGCGGCGGGTTGACGATGCCGTGCCACACGGTGGCCATGCTGCCGACGATGGTCGCGCCCACGAGCACCATCACGAGCGGCCCGCGCGGCGCGTCGAACACGCAGACGACGCGCTCGTTGCGCGCGAACAGGCCGGGCACGCCGCGGGCCGTTGTCGGATTGACCGAGAAAAGTTCGCCCGGCACGTGGATCATCCGCAGCAGCCGTGCGTCACAGGGCATGTGGATGCGGTGGTAGTCCTTGGGGCTCAGGTACAGCGTCGCGAAATGGCCGTTGGCAAATTGCGCCGCGAGCGCGGCGTCGCCGCCGACGAGCGCGGTCGTCGTGTAGTCGTGCCCCTTGGCCTGGAAGATGCGGCCGCCTTCGATGGCACCGAACTGGCTGATCGCGCCGTCCACCGGGCAGATCAGGTCGGCCGCGGCGAGCGGCCTTGCGCCAGGCTTCAGGGCGCGCGTGAAGAAGTCGTTGAAGGTCGCGTAGCGAGCGAGGTCGGGCTCGGCGGCCTCGCCCATGTCGACGCCGTATCGTCCTACGAACCAGCGGATCAATCGTGTCGTCAGCGCGCCGCCGCGCGCCGAAGCGACGGCCCCGGCCAAGGCCGTCAGCGACTGCTTGGGCAGTGCGTACTGCGGCAACACCGCGAAACGGTCGGGCATGGGGCGAGGGCTGTCAAGGCAAGGGGGCGAATTGTAGCGAGCGCCTCGCGCGCGCCGACGCAATCGGTGCGGGAGGCAGCATTCGCGGGCGAGGCACAATCCAGGGTCGCGAGGGCGGGGCCGCGACCCTCCCTCGTGCCCCACGTGCGCCGTCGTCTCCCATTCCTGCCATGACCACCGAACCCGGCGCTCAGCCAGCACGCAAACCAGAACTCGTCTGCCCCGCCGGCTCGCTGCGCGCATTGCAGCTCGCCGTGGATGCGGGTGCGGACGCGGTCTACCTCGGCTTCAAGGACGCCACCAACGCGCGTAATTTCGCCGGCCTCAACTTCGACCACGCACAGGTGCGCGAGGGCGTGGCCTACGCCCACAAGCGAGGCGCCAAGGTGCTGATGGCGCTCAACACCTTCGCCGATGCGCGCGACGCGGGCCCTTGGCACCGCGCGGTGGATACCGCGGTGGAAATGGGCGCCGACGCGCTGATCGTCGCCGACACCGCGGTGATGGCCTATTGCCGCGACCATCACCCCAGCCTGCGCCTGCATCTCTCGGTGCAGGCCTCGGCGACCAGCTACGAGGCGATCGAGTTCTACCGCCAGCGCTACGGCGTGCAGCGCGCCGTGCTGCCGCGCGTGCTGACGATGCCGCAGGTCGCGCACACGATACGCAACACGCCGGTCGACATCGAGGTCTTCGGCTTCGGCAGCCTGTGCGTGATGGTCGAGGGGCGCTGCGCGCTGTCGTCCTACGTCACCGGGCAGTCGCCCAACCACGCCGGCGTGTGTTCGCCGCCGTCGGCGGTGCGCTGGCTGGACACCGCGGAGGGCGTCGAGTCGCGCCTGAACGGCGTGCTGATCGACCGCTACGGCAAGGACGAGCCGCGCGCCTACCCGACGCTGTGCAAGGGGCGCTTTCACGTCGCCGGCCAGCGCGACTACGCGATCGAGGAGCCGACCAGCCTGAACACGCTGGCGATCCTGCCCGAGTTGATCGAGATCGGCGTCAAGGCGATCAAGATCGAAGGTCGCCAGCGCAGCCCGTCGTATGTGGAGCAGGTGACGCGCGTGTGGCGCGCGGCGATCGACAGCGCGTGCGCGCCGCAGTCGCGCTACAGCGTGCAGCCGGCGTGGACGGCGACGCTGGCGCGCTTCGCCGAAGGGCAGCAGCAGACGCTGGGCGCGTACAACCGGCCGTGGTGTTGAGAGGCTGCGAAGACATGAGCGCACGTCTCGCATTGACCGTCGGCCCGCTGCTCTACCACTGGCCGCGCCAGACGACGCTGGACTTCTACGGATCACTGGCGGACTCGCCTGCCGACTCGGTGGTGCTCGGCGAGACGGTGTGCTCGCGCCGCCATGAACTGCGCACCGAGGATTGGCTCGCCCTGGCACGCGACCTGGCCAGCGCGGGCAAGGAAGTCGTGCTGGCGACGCAGACGCTGGTCGAGTCCGAGTCGGACCTGCGCTTGGTGCGGCGCTTTGCCGAGCAGCGCGAATTCCTCGTCGAAGCAGGCGATGCCTCTGGCCTGCAGCGCCTGGCAGGCACGGTGCCGTTCGTGCTCGGCCCGCACATCAACATCTACAGCCGCGCCGCACTCGTCGAGCACGCCGCGCTTGGCGCCGTGCGCTGGGTGGCGCCGGTCGACGCCTCGCTCGACGCGCTGAGTGCGATCAACCCCGCCGACGACCCGGTGCGTGACCCGAACGCTTGTGCGGTCGCGACCGAAGTGTTCGCCTTCGGTCGGCTGCCGCTCGCATTTTCGGCGCGCTGCTTCACGGCGCGCCACCACCGGCTGAACAAGGACGAGTGCGAGTTCCGCTGCATGCGCGATCCCGATGGGCTGCTGCTCTCAAGCAGCGAGGGTAAGCCTTTCCTCGTCCTCAACGGCACGCAGACGCAGTCGGCGGCGACGCAATGCCTGCTCGGCGACGGTGTCGGGTTGCGCGCCGCGGGCGTGTCGCGCCTGCGCCTGTCGCCGTGCGCGCAGGGCTTTATCGACGTGCTGCGGCAATTCGACAGCGTGTTCAACGATGGCCAGAGCGCGGCAGAAGCGCTGCGCGCCGTCGAGTCCCTCTTGCCGCCGGGG
>CAIKUF010000290.1 GCA_903830565.1 uncultured bacterium
GCCGAATCTTGCCAATCATGTCCATGGTGACCACTCCTTGTCCTCTGCTGCACAAAAATGCAGCAGGGTAGTCGTTCACCTGGCTCAGTTTTGGGTCGGCACAACCCTCAAAAGTGGCTCAGTTTTCGGTCGGCGCCAACACCCAGGACCTCCAGCGTCATCACGCTGGCCGATGTTGGCGCGGCCGTCGGTCAGCACGACGAGCAGCGGCGAACCGCAGTGCCGGTTCGAGGTGAGCTGGCAGGCGCGATTCGTCAGGGCGTCGGAGTCGCGCGAACGCGCGCCGCCGCCGCTTCGAGTTCCGGCCACGCCGGCTTGTCGGGCGCGAAGCGCTGGCGCATGTAGGCGATGAGTTCGGCCACCTGGCGGTCGTTCAGGTTGTCACGGAACGCGGGCATGTAGCCGAGGTCGGCGGTCGCCGGTTCGCGCACGCCTTCGAGGATCGCGCGCAGCAGGTTGTCGGGCCGCGCGCTGTGCAGGCTGCTGTGCAGCGCCAGCGGCAGGTTCATGCCGAGCTCGACCGGGCCGTCGCCGTCGTGGTGGCAGGCGCCGCAGGCGCCGCTGAACATCCGCTGCGCCGGGCCGCTGAGCTGCGCGTCGTAGGCGCGGCTCTTCTCGACGCGCGCCGCGGCCAGCGCGGTGGCGTCGGCCGGCGCGGCAAGCTGGTTCGTGAACGACGTGAGGTACGCGGCCATCGCGCGCAGGTCGGCATCCGGCGCGTCGGCGAGGTTGTGCACGACGAGGGCCATCGTGCCGGCAACGCTGCCGTGCTGCAGCGTGTGGCCGAAGCGCAGATAACGGTATAACTCATCGGCACTCCATGGCAGCGGCGCTGGGTTCGCGGACGTGAGCGCGGGCGCTTCCCAGCCGTCGACCATCGCGCCTTGCAGGTAGGCCTTGCCGACCTGCTCTGCGCCGAGCGCACTTCGCGGTGTGTGGCAGGCGCCGCAGTGGCCGAGGCCTTCGACGAGGTAGGCACCGCGGTTCCACTCGGCCGAACGCGCGGGGTCGGCGGCCACCGGCCCGGGTGCGAGGTAGAGCGCGTTCCACAGCGCCATCGCCGGGCGCACGCTGTACGGGAAGGCGAGCCTCGTCTCCGCGACCACGCTGCGCACCGGCGGCCGGCTCATCAGGTAGGCGTACAAGGCCATCAGGTCGTCGTCGGTCAAGCGCGTGAACGCGGTGTACGGGAACGCCGGGTAGAGGTGGCGGCCGTCGCGCGAGACGCCTTCGCGCATCGCGCGCTGGAAGGCGCTGAACGACCAGGCGCCGATGCCCGTCTCGGCGTCCGGCGTCAGGTTGGTGGTGACGATGGTGCCGAAGGGCGTGTTCATCTCGCGCCCGCCGGCGTAGGCCACGCCGCCCGGCGCGGTGTGGCAACCGGCGCAGTCGCCGAGCGCAGCGAGCTCGCGGCCCTGCGCGATCACCTGCGCGCTGTATGGCCCGGCGCCCGAGAGCGCGACCGGCGCAATCGCCGGCCGCCAGCCGAGCAGCGCGCCGGCGACGCCGAAGACGCCCATCGCCAGCGCACCCGCGGCGGCCCACACGCCCTTGCGATTTCGCGGCGCGCTGTGCGCCGATGCGGGAACCGTCTGCGGCACCTCGAAGGCTGGCGGCAGCGCGGGCGCGGGCAATGGGTTCAGCGCCGCGCGAACGACCTCGGCCGTGAACGGCGGCTCGCGAAAGCGCACGCCGGTGGCGTCGAAGATCGCGTTCGCGATCGCCGCCGTGCCGGGCACGGATGCCGATTCGCCCGCGCCCAGCGGCGGCTCGCCCGGGCGCGGCATCACCAGCACCTCGACGACCGGCACTTCGCGGAAATTGAGAATCGGGTAGCTGCCCCACTCGCGGTTTTCGACCGCGCCGCGCGCGTCGACGCCGACGCGTTCCTTCAGCGCCCGGCTCGTCGTCTGCAGCACGTTGCCGTGCACCTGATGGCGCAGCCCTGCCGGGTTGATCACGAGGCCCGCATCGTGGCCGACGACGACGCGGCTCACGTGCACTTCGCCGGTATTGCGGTTGACCTCGACGTCGGCCACCCACGCCGCCCACGCGGCAGCGAAGCCGGGGAACTTGCCGTGCACGTAGCGCGCGTAGGCGAAGCCCTGGCCTTTCAGCACCTCGCCCTGTGCGGCTTGCTGCATCGGCTGTGTGTGCGCGATCCAGCCGGCGCGGTCGGCGGTCGCCTTGACGAGTTCGGCCGCGCGCGGGTCTTTCAGGTGGCGCAGCCTGAACTCGACCGGGTCGGCGCCCGCGGCCGTCGCCAGTTCGTCGATGTAGGACTCGTGCGCGAACGAATTCGGCAGCGCCGACACGCCGCGCAACCACGACGCGCGCAGGATGGGTGCCATGTCGTTGGCGACGACGCGCAGGTTGGCGTAGGCGTAGGGCGGCACGGCCGTGCGGTCGCCCATCTCGTAGGCGGCCGATTCGGGGGCTATGGTTCGCGTCAGCAGCAGTGCGAGCGTCGGCGCGCCGTTCGACGGGTACGAAGTCTGAAAGTCGTAGCCCGCGATCGAGCCGTCGGCGTTCAGGCCGCCGCCGACCTGCATCAGTTGCGCCGCGCCCTTGGGCTCCCACGCGTGTTCCTGCTCGCGCGTGAGCTGCACGCGCACCGGCCGCTGCACGGCGCGCGAGAGCAGCGCGGCGTCGGCCGCCACATCGTCTGCGCAGTTGCGGCCGTAGCAGCCCGAGGCTTCCATGCGCACGACCTCGATCGCGGTGTCGGCCAGGCTAGTGAGGCGCGCGAGGTCGGCGCGCAGCACGTGCGGGTTCTGCGTGCCGGCCCAGACGGTGAGCGAGTGGCCCTGTGCAGCGCCCTCGCGCCAATCGGCGAGCGCGCACGACGGGCCGATCGCGGCGTGCATCTGGTACGGCCACACATAGCTGCGCAGCATGGGCTGCGCGGCGCCGGCAATGGCGGCGTCGACATCGCCCTGCTCGGCGAGCACGCGGCGCGTCGACGGGTTGTTGCGCAGCGCATGGCCAAGGTCGGTGAGGCCTTCGATTCCGGGCCACGGCTTCCAGCGCACGGCGAGGGCGCGCATCGCCGCTTCGGCGGCTTCCTCGCGCTCGGCGACGATGCCGACGAAGTCGCGGATCACGACCAGCTTGACGATGCCCGGAATGTGCGCGATCGACGCCTCGTCGACCGCTTCCAGTGTGTTGCCGACGAAGTCGCCGGCGTCGACGCCCGCGTACGGCGGGCGAACGACGCGGCCGTGCAGCATGCCGGGAACGCGCATGTCGTGCACGAAGACGAGCTCGCCGCTCGCTTTGGCCCTTAGGTCGACGCGCGGCGCGGCGGTGCCGACGACGCGGTAGTCAGCCTGCGCCTTCACGGCAGCGTCGACCGCGAGCTTCAATTCGACGTGCCGACCGGCCAGCAGCTCGGCATAGCTGATGGCGCGCGAGGCTTCGGCGCGCACCGCGATCACGCCGTCGTTCACTTGCAGTTCCGCAGCGGGAACCTGTAGCGCCACGGCCGCCCGATCGACCAGCCATGCCCGCGCCTGCGCCGCCGCCTGGCGCAGCGGCACGGCGTGGATCTGGATCGAGCTGCTGGCGATCGTCGCGCCCTGGTTGGGCGCACGCGCGGTGTCGCCGAGCACGATGTGGACGCGCGAGAGCGCCACGTCAAGCTCCTCGGCAACGATTTGTGTGAGCGCGGTGCGCAGGCCCGTGCCCAGATCGACGTGACCGGCGAGGCCGGTGACGCTGCCGTCGTCCCACACGGCGACGAAGATCTCGACGCCTTCGGCCGGGTTGGCCGGCACCGCGGCCGGCTGGCCCTTGGCCGGCGGTGCGGCGGGCGGCGGGTCGCGCACGACCAGCAGCACGCCGACGGCGTCGTGGAAGTCGCGCCGGCTGCGCGGCGCATCGGCGCGCCGGGTCATGGGTCGACCCTCACCCCAGCCCTCTCCCGCCAACGGGAGAGGGAGTCGGCCGAGCGCATTGGCTCCCTCTCCCGCTCGAGGGAGAGGGAGTCGGCCGAGCGCATTGGCTCCCTCTCCCGCTGGAGGGAGGGGGAGTCGGCCGAGCGCATTGGCTCCCTCTCCAACGGGAGGGAGGGGGAGTCGATTGAGCGCGTTTGTTCCCTCTCCCACCAGCGAGAGAGGGAGTCCAACGAGAGCACTTGCCCCCTCTCCCGCTGGCGGGAGAGGGCTGGGGTGAGGGTCGCCGGCCGACGCCGGGTTATCCAATCGCGCTTCATCACCCGCCCGAACTCGATTCGCACCCCTGCCCGTTTGCTGCCTGCGCCATCAACTCGGCGGCGCGCTGCACCGCCTGCAGGATCTCGAGGTGCGCGCCGCAGCGGCACAGGTTGTGCGAGAGCGCGCCACGCACCTGCGCGTCGCTCGGCCTCGGTTCACGCGCCAGCAGCGCCACCGTGCTCATGATCATGCCGTTCAGGCAGTAGCCGCACTGCGCCGCCTGAGTCTCGATGAAGGCTTGCTGCACTGGGTGCAGCGCGTCGCCTTCAGCCAAGCCTTCGAGCGTCGTCACCTCGCGGCCGACCGCGGCGCTCACCGGCAGCACGCAGGCGCGCGCCGGCATGCCGTCGATCAGCACCATGCAGGCGCCGCACTCGCCCAGCCCGCAGCCGTACTTCGGGCCGTTCAGCCCGAGGTCGTTGCGCAGCACGCCGAGCAGCGGCGCATCGGTCGCCACCGCCAGTGCGTGCGCCAGGCCGTTGACGGTCAGGTGCAGCAATGGCGGCGCGGTACTCACGTCTTCAGGCAATGTCGGCCGACTGGATGCGCTTGACGCCCTTGGCCTGCATCAGCTTCCAGGCCGCGGCGAGCGAGCCGTTGAGGTCGATGGCGCGTGTCGCGTCTTCGATCACGTAGACCTCGAAGCCGGCTTTGCGCGCGTCGACCGCGGTGTACGAGACGCAGAAGTCGGTCGCGAGACCGGTGACGAAGACGCGCTTGATGCCGCGCTCCTTCAGGTAGCCCACCAGGCCCGTCGGCGTCTTGCCGTCGGCTTCCATGAACGCCGAGTAGCTGTCGACGTTCTTGTGATGGCCCTTGCGGATGATGAGCTGGGCGCCGGGAAGCACGAGGTCCTTGTGCAGCGCCGCGTCGGCCGTGCCGAGCACGCAGTGGTCGGGCCACAGCACCTGGTCGCCGTAGGCAAGTTTGGTCGTCTCGAACGGCTTCTTGCCGGGGTAGGTGCTGGCGAACGAGGCGTGGCCCGGCGTGTGCCAGTCTTGCGTGACGACGATGTTCTCGAACGCGGGCGCGAGGCGGTTGATGATGGGCACGACTTCGTCGCCCTTGTTGACCGGCAGCGTGCCGCCGGGGACGAAGCAGTTCTGCACGTCGACGACGATGAGCGCGCTCTTGGCGTCTGGCGTGATCTTGGCGGCGGCGAAGACGCGCCAGCTGGCGCCGGTGGCCGCGGCGACGCCGACGCCGGAGAGGGCTTTGAGAAGGGTTCTGCGGGGAAGCGCTTGCATGAGGGACTCCTTGGTTTGCGGGTGGATGGACGGAACGCGCCGTCAGACGCTCAGGTAGGCGCGCCTGACTTCCTCGTTGGCCGAGAGTTCGGCCATCGACGCCTGGTAGCGGATCTGCCCTTTTTCGAGCACATACGCGCGATCGGAAACGAGCTCGGCAAAGTGCATGTTCTGCTCCGACAGCAGGATGCTCACGCCCTCTTGCTTGAGCTCCTGAATCATGTGCGCCATCTGCTCGACGATCAGCGGCGCCACGCCTTCGGACGGCTCGTCGAGCAGCACCAGGTAGGGGTTGCCCATCAGCGTGCGGGCGACGGTGAGCATCTGCTGTTCGCCGCCGCTCATGCGCCCGCCCGGTCGCTCGGGCATCTCGCCGAGGTTGGGAAAGAGCGCGAACAAGCGCTCGCGCGTCCACACCGGCGCCGCAGTGCCGTCGGCCCAGTGGCGCGCAGGCTGGCGGCCGACTTCGAGGTTGTCGAGGACGGTGAGGTCGGTGAAGATGCGCCGGTCTTCGGGCACGTAACCCAGGCCCAGGCGCGAGACCTCGTGCGGCTGCGCCTTCGAGATGTCGCGGCCCATAAACTGCACGCTGCCGCGCCGCTTGGCGAGCATGCCCATCAGCGACTTGAGCGTCGTCGACTTGCCGGCGCCGTTGCGGCCCATCAGCGCGACGACCTCGCCGCGCCCGACCTGCAGTTCGACGTCGAACAGAATCTGCGCCGCGCCGTACCAGGCCGAGAGGCCGCGCGCTTCGAGCAGCGGTGCGCCGTTCATCCTGTGGCCTGCGCGACAGCTTGCTTCTTCTCGAAGGTCTTGCCGCTGCCGAAGTAGACCTCCTGCACCTTCGCGTTGTCGCGAATTTCAAGTGGCTTGCCCTCGGCGATCAGGCGGCCACGGGCGAGGACGATGATGCGGTCGGCGTAGGCGAACACGACGTCCATGCTGTGCTCGGTGAACAGCACCGCGATGCCGATCTCGATGACGAGCTTCTTCGTTAGCGCCATCAGGTCGTTGCGCTCCTTGGGCGCCATGCCGGCGGTGGGCTCGTCCATCAGCAGCAGCTTGGGCGCGTTGGCCATCGCGATCGCGAGCTCGACGCGCTTCACGTCGCCATAGGCGAGCACGCTGCACGGGCGGTCGGCATGGGCCTTCATGCCGACGAGGTCCAGCAGCGCCAGCGCGTCGTCGCGCCGGTGGTCGGCGGCGCGCCGCCACAGCGAGTGCACCACGCCGTCGGCCGAGATGAGCGCCATCTGCACGTTCTCGACCACCGTCAGCGAGGCGAAGGTCTCGGCGACCTGGAAGGTGCGCCCGACGCCCAGGTGCCAAATGTCGCGCGGCTTGCGTCCGATCAGCTCTTGGCCACTCAGCGTGATCGACCCCGAGTCGGCACGCAACTGGCCGTTGACCATGTTGAAGGTCGTCGACTTGCCTGCGCCGTTAGGCCCGATCAGCGCCAGCAGCTCGCCCGCGGCGACCTCGAAGCTCACGTCGTCGACGGCGCGGTTGCCGCCGAAGGATTTGCCGAGACCAGTGACTTTGAGGAGGCTCATACATTCGCCCCCTTGCGTTTGTCGAACCACTGCCCGAAGAACCCCGCAATCCCCTGCGGGAACACGAGCACGATGAGCAGGATGATGCCGCCCAGCATCGCGCGCCAGTAGTCGGTGTTGCGGGCGACCGCGTCTTGCAGCCAGGTGAAGCTGACCGCGCCGACGAGCGGGCCCGAGAGCGTCTGCAGGCCGCCGAGCAGCACCATCACCAAGCCGTCGACCGAGCGCCCGACCGACACCGCGTCGGGCGAGATGCTGCCCTTGGAGAACGCGTACAGCGCGCCGGAAAGGCCCGCGAACGCCGCGGCGAGGACGAAGGCCCGCCACTGGATGCCCTTCACGTCGATGCCGATCGCATCGGCGCGCAGCGGCGAATCGCGCCCGGCGCGCATCGCGTAGCCGAAGGGCGCGAACAGCGCGCGCCGGATCAGCAGCACGCCGGCGCCGACGAGGGCCAGCGTCAGGTAGTAGTAGCGGCTCTTGTCGGCCAGCCACTCGGCCGGCCAGACGCCCGTCATGCCGTTGCTGCCGCCGGTGAAGTCGTCCCACTGGAAGACGACCGACCAGATGATCTGCGCGAAGGCGAGCGTCAGCATCGCGAGGTAGACGCCTGACAGACGGACGCAGAACCAGCCGAAGAAAAGCGCCCCCACGCCGGCGATCAGCGGCGCGAAGACGAGCGAGAGCTCCATCGGCATCGCCAGCCAGCGCACCAGCAGCGCCGCGCCGTAGGCGCCGAGCCCGAAGTAGGCCGCGTGGCCGAACGAGTGCATCCCGGCCGGGCCCATGATGAAGTGCAGGCTGGCCGCGAACAGCGCGGCCGTCAGCAGGTCGATGGCGAGCACCGTGAGGTAGGGCGAGCCTGCCGTCGCGAATGGCCAGCCGAGCAGCACGACCAGCAACGCGCCGGCAGCGATCTTGAGCGGCATCTCGGCGCGGCGCAGCGGCGCCTCGGCCGCGCCCTGGCCGCGGCTCGTCGACTGCGGCTTGCCGAGCAGGCCCCACGGCCGCACGACGAGCACCAGCGCCATCACCAGGAACTCGACCACCAGCGTCAGCTTCGAGAACGAGAACGCGATGCCGGCCACGTTGACGCTGCCGATGCCGATGCAAATCGCTTTCACCTCGGCGATCAAGAGCGCGGCCACATAGGCGCCGGGAATCGAGCCCATGCCGCCGACGACGACGACGACGAAGGCGTCGCCGATGGTCAGCAGATCGAGCCCCAGGTTCGCCGGTTCGCGCGGCAGTTGAAGCGCACCGCCCAGGCCGGCGAGCGAGGTGCCGAGCGCGAACACGGCCGTGAACAGCCAAGCCTGGTTCACGCCCAGGGCCGAGACCATCTCGCGGTCTTGCGTCGCCGCGCGCACCAGCGTGCCCCAGCGGGTGCGCGTGAGCAGCAGCCACAGCGCGCCGAGGACGACCGGGCCGACGCCGATCAGAAAGAGGTCATAACTCGGAAAGCGCCGGCCGAGGATCAGCACCGACCCCGCGAGCCCCGGTGCGCGCGGGCCGAGCAGGTCTTCCGGGCCCCACAGCCACAGCGCGGCGTCCTTGATGACGAGCATCAGCGCGAAGGTGGCGAGCAACTGGAACAGCTCCGGCGCGCGGTAGACGCGCCGCAGCAGCAGCATCTCGACCGCCGCGCCTATCGCGCCGACGGCCAGCGAGGCGAGCAGCAGCGAGGGCCAGAACCAGCCGCCGCCACCCAGCCTCTCGGCCAGGGTGTAGGCGATGTAGATGCCCAGCATGTAGAACGAACCGTGCGCAAAGTTGACGATGCGCGTGACGCCGAAGATCAGCGACAGGCCCGCGCCCACCATGAAGAGCGAGGAAGCACCGGCCAGACCGTTCAGGAGCTGGACGACGAGGCCGGAGAATTCCACGGACGACTTGGTGAGGCCAAGGTCTTAGTTCGGCGCGCGCAGCTTCTTCACCTGCTCGTCGCTCGGCACGAACTTGGCCCCGTCGAAGTAGACATAGTCGACCATCTCGCCCTTGCCGCCGTTGTTGCGGGTCTTGCCGACGTAGGCGCCCATGGTCGACTGGTGATCTTGCGGCCGGTAGGTGATCTTGCCGAACGGCGATTCGAGCTGCAGGCCCGAAAATGCGGCGACCAGCTTTTCGGTGTCCGTGCTCTTGGCCTTGGCGATGCCGGCGGCGAGCGACTTGATCATCGTGTAGCCGACCACCGAGCCGAGGCGCGGGTAGTCCTTGTACTTGTTGTAGTAGGCGACGAAGAAAGCGCGGTGCTCAGGCGTCTGGATGCCGTACCACGGGTAGCCGGTGACGATCCAGCCGTTGGGCGTCTCGTCCTTCAGCGGGTCGAGGTACTCGGGCTCGCCGGTCAGCACGCTGACGACCTCGCGGCCCTGGAACAGGCCACGCGTGTTGCCTTCGCGAACGAACTTCGAGAGGTCGGCGCCGAACAGCACGTTGAAAATCGCGTCGGGCTTGGCGTCGGCCAGCGCCTGCACCACGCTGCCGGCGTCGAGCTTACCGAGAGGCGGTGCCTGCTCGACCACGAACTCGACGTCGGGCTGCGCGGCCTTGAGCAGTTCCTTGAACGCGGCGACCGCCGACTGGCCGTATTCGTAGTTGGGGTAGACCAGCGCCCAGCGCTTCTTCTTCAGCTTGACGGCCTCGGGCACCAGCATCGCCGCCTGCATGTAGGTGCCGGGGCGCAGGCGGAACGTGTAGGCGTTGCCGCTGCCCCAGATGATCTTGTCGGTCAGCGGCTCGCCGGCGAGGTAGAAGAACTTCTTCTGCTTCGCGAAGTCGGTCAGCGCAAGCCCGGTGTTAGACAGGAAGGCCCCGGCGAGCACGTCGACCTTCTCGCGCGAGACCAGCTCCTCGGCCGCGCGCACGGCGTCGCCCGGGCTCGCATTGTCGTCGCGCGTGATCAGCTCGAACTTCTTGCCGTTGACGCCGCCTGCGGCGTTGATCTGCTCGATGGCGAGCTCCATGCCCTTCTTGTACGGGTCGAGGAAGGCGGGCTGGGCCTTGTAGCTATTGATCTCGCCGATCTTGATCGTGCCCTCGGCACGCGCGGTGGAAAAGCCGAATAGCGCAACCGCGGCGGCAGCCGCGAGCAGCAGGGGACGACGTTGAATCATGGCGGGCTCCTTGGGGTGGTGACAGGCAGGGTGGGATGGCAGAGGGTCAGCGCAAGCCGTCCTCGCCCTTGATTTCATGCGCTTGCAGGCCGCCGATGCGCGGCAGCGGCCGGCCGCTGTCGGTGACGACGACGGCGACGACGATCTCGTTCGCGCGCGGCGCATCCGCGACGCGCGCTTCCATGGCGTCGAAGTGGCTGCGCACGAAGGCGGCATCCTTGTGGCCGAGCGGCACGTCGATCGCGGTTCCGAGGCCGCCGCGCTTCTTGCTCGAAGGCACCAGCGCGGCGCCCTTGTCGACCGCCTTGCGCAGCGGCGCGCCAAGCTTGGGGTGCAGGATGGCGGCAGCGTGTTCGAGCTCGCCGGCCTCGCCGACGATCGCCGCCTTGCCATAGCTCTGCGCATCGCCGGGCGCGATGCCGAGCGCCTGCACGCACTTCGCGCCCAGCAGGCCGCCGAGTTCCTCGCCGATCGCGATCAGCTCGTCCAGGTTGTCTGCGAAGCGGCCGGCGTACGGGTTCTCGATCACCGCCATCGCCAGCGCCTTGCGCGTCGGCGCCGCGATGGTGCGGCCCATTTCGAGGTGCGTTTCCTCGACTTCGACGATCAGCTTGCGAATCTTGGCGGGCATGGCGTGTTCTCCTTCGAAATGGGCTTCAGCGCAGGCCGTCCCACTTGGCGATGTCCGCGGCCCTCAGCCCGCCGACCCGCGCGTGCACCCGCGCGCCGGTGCTCATCACGAGGATGAAGACGATCTCGTCGGCCGCCGGTGCGCCGGGAACGCGCACTTCCATCGCATCGAAATGGCTGCGCACGTAGCTCGCGTTGATGTGCGTCAGCGGCACGTCGAGTGTCGCCCCCGGCGGGCCGACCTTCTTCGTCGACGGCACGATCGCCAGTGCGTTGCCGGGCTGTCCCTTGGCGCCATCGGCCTCGCCGCGCGCATAGGCGTTGCGGTCGCCCTTCCAGCCGAGCAGCTCGCGCATCGCGTAGCCGCCGGGCACGTGCCACAGCGCGCCGTGTTCGAGCTCGCCGGCCGCGCCGACGATCGCGCCCTTGCCGTAGCCCTGGATGCGCTCGGGGGGCACGTGCATCGCCGCGCGCAAGCGCTGCGCCATCTCGACGCCAAGAGGCTGCAGCGCGTCCATCATCGGCAGGATCTCGGCCTCGTAGCGGCCGGCGAACGGGTTGGTCAGCACGACCGCGATCGAGCCGCGGCGCAGCGGCTCGGCCGCCACGGGACCGAACTCGTGGTGGATGTCCTCGACGTGGGTCAGGATGCGACGGACCTCGATCATTTCAGTGGCTCCAACGGCCTCGACGTTTGCTGCAGGGAGCGAGCAAAGCCATGCCCGGGTGCCCGGCTTCGTTCAGCCAATTCCTATTCACTACGCCGGGCACCCGGGCACGGCTTTGCCGGCGACGCTGTGCCCGCGCGGCGTGCCGAGCCACTCCACTGCAGCCGGGAGTGGGGTCACCGACGCAGTGAATGGGAATTGGCTGAACGGAGTCGGTGACCCCGCTTCCGGCTGCGCGCGCAAAGGACTGCAAAAGGCCGCAAGCCGTCACCGCACCATCGCAAGAGCGCGCATCCGGCACAGGGCCATCGGTGAAGCGGCGGTTCATTTCGGTTCTCGTATCTCGTCAGGCTAACGCCGACGCTGCAACTGTGCCAGCCACCGCGGGCGTGAGCTTTCTTGGGGTAGCGTCGTCGACGCTGACGAACCAACCCTGGCACAAGAGCATCGCGGTCTGGATGTGCCCAAGCATAAGCAGTTCGCGTGCCCGCTCGCGCCCCGCGGCCAATGCGCGCTGAATCGCGGCCGGCGCTAGCGGCGGCACATCGACCGTCACGAGCAGTTCTCCGAGGTCGCTGTCGTCCTTCATCTCGCAGGCCGGGCGGCGTTCGATGCGCGCATCGTCGATGTCGACGGCGTTGGCGATCACGGTCGCCGCGGCGTCGGCCTCGGCCGCGGTGCGGGCGAGAACGGTCACGCTGTCGGCGATGCCGAGCGAGAAGCTGCGCCCCTGCCAGCCGCTCGTCGCGACGCCGCGCACCGGCAGTTCGGCGCCGACACTGAAGCTCGCGTCGGTGGTGAGGCGCGCCGGCGCGGCGAAGGGGTCGAAGCGCGACAGGTCGCCGAAGACGCCGATGCGCAGTGCGTTGCCCGGCGCCAGGTGGAGCGCGATGTCGCCGCCGTTGTTGACCCAGGCGCGCGATATGCCCTGCCCCTCGTAGCAGGCGATCAGCTCCTGCGCGACCGCGCCGGCGACCGCGGCCATCGGCGTGATGAAGCCGGAGCGATACGGCGCGCAGGCCTGCCACATGCGGCGCGCGACCACCCCCCGCAGCGGGCAGGCCTCGCCCACCGGCTGGCGCAGCAGCGGCAGGTCGGCCACCAATTCATCCAGCACAGTCTCGAAGCGCTGCCACGCCGCGGCGAGCGCGGCCGCGAGCGCGGCAGGGTCGCCGTCGGCGCCGATCACGATGTCGATCGGCCCGTGCTGGAAGTGCCAGCGGCCGGCGTCGAGGCGATTGCGCGTTGCGCCCATCTCAGCCAAGCAACGGAGGCTGGCCGAGCGGCCACGGGTTGGCCGGGCCGATCGCCTCCCAGCGGCGCGCCGTCGGCGCACCGTCGTTGTGCCACGCGCCGTGGGCGAGCGTGTCGGCAAGCGTTCGCACGTAATCCATGTGGCCGCCGAGCGCGCGGTAGTCGTCCATGCGCATCGTGAACTCGATCGGCGACACGATGGCCGGCGTCGGCACGGTGCCGAAGCTGTTGTCCGGCATGCGCGCCACGTCGACCATCACCGTGATGCCGCCGCCCGGCCACACATAGGCCGGCGCGCCGCCCAAGGTCACGTTGACGAGCGAGCGCTTAATGGCCTGCGTGAGCTGCACCGGGTTCTCGGTGATGCCCGCGCGCAAGCTGCCGCCGGCGCCGCAAAGGTAGAGCACGGTCGTCAGCGACGGCTCGCAGTTCTCGCCGATGCGGGCGACGACGTTGGCGACCTCAGGCGGAGTCTCGGCCGGCCGCGGGACGAGCGCTTCGTCGAGGACGAACCAGGCCGAATGCTCGCCGGTCGTCGAGACCATCAGCAGGCGCAGGCCCGGCCAGGCGAGTTCGACGTCCCAGCCTTCGATGATGGACAGCGGGTCGGCGATGTCGGTGCCGCCCCAGCCCGTGCCCGGGTTCGCGACCTGGAAGTAGCGCCCCGGCGTCGACTTGCGGCCGCGGATCTGGATGCCCGACGGCCGCATGTCGAGGCAGCGCCCGGCCTGGTGCTGCGTCAGCACGCCGGTGATGTGGTCGTCGACGACCACCACCTCGTCGGCAAAACCGTAGAACTGCTTGGCGAAGATGCCCACCGTCGCCGAGCCGCAGCCGACGCGCATGCGCCGCTCTTCCACGCCGTTGACAATCGGCGCGCGGCCGGACTGGATGATGATGTCCGCGCCGCCGTCGATGTGCAGCTCGACGGCCTGCTTGTTGCCAAGCGCCTGCATCATCTCGCAGGTCACGCGGCCTTCCTTCTTGCTGCCGCCGGGGAGGTGGTGCACGCCGCCGAGCGAGAGCATCTGCGAGCCGTATTCGGCCGTCGTCACATGGCCGACGACCTCGCCGCGGCAGCGCACGTCGGCCTGCTCGGGGCCGAGCCAGCGGTCGGTATCGATCTTGATCTTGAAGCTGCAGTAGCTGAAGATGCCCTCGGTGACCACCGTCACGAGGTCGACGCCGTCGGCCTGCGAGGCGACGATGAACGGTGCCGGCTTGTAGTCCGGGTAGGTGCTCGACGAGCCGACGCCGGTGACGAACACATCGCCGGTGACCGCCGCTTCGTCGGGCGCCGCGGCTTCCCTGTCGGCGCCCTCGCCGGCCAACGCAAGGCGCGCGGCGAACGGCACCACCGGCGCGCTGCCCGATTCGAGCGTGCGCCGCAGCAGCAGCACCGGGTCGACGCGCACCAGCACGCCGGCCGCGTTGGCGTAGCGGTCGCAGGCGCCGGTCTTGCCGGGCGAGATCTGGCACAACACCGGGCAGGCGTTGCACTCGATCTTGCCCGCGGCCATGCGCTCGCTGCGCGGGCGGGCGCGCTCCTGCACCTGCGGGGCCGCACTGGTGGCCGGTATGCCGTCGGTCTTGGTGTGCTCGGTCACGCTGGCCGGCCCCATGCGAAGGAGGGTCGAATCACTTGAAGAATCGTTCCTGTTTGTGTAGCATTCACTGAACGCACGTGTTGCGTTCACTACATTGACGGTAACTCTAGCGCATCGCCCGGTGTCCTGCAACGGGTCTTTCCCCGCCCCGAAGACGGGCGGCCAACTCAACACCAACGCACCCATAAGGCCATGAGCGCATTCAACGAAGAGAAGGTGCTGAGCGTCCACCACTGGACCGACAAGCTGTTCACCTTCACGACCACGCGCGCCACATCGCTGCGCTTCTCGAACGGCCACTTCACGATGATCGGCCTGCGCGTGGACGGCAAGCCGCTGGTGCGCGCCTACAGCATCGTCAGCGCGAACTACGAAGAGCACCTCGAGTTCCTCAGCATCAAGGTGCCCGACGGCCCGCTCACCTCGCGCCTGCAGCACATCCAGGTCGGCGACACGGTGCTCGTCGGCCGCAAGCCGACCGGCACGCTGGTCATCGACTACCTGCTGCCAGGCAAGCGGCTCTACCTGCTCTCGACCGGCACCGGCCTGGCGCCGTTCATGAGCATCGTGCGCGACCCCGAGACCTACCAGAAGTTCGAGCAGGTCATCCTCGTGCACGGCGTGCGGCAGAAGGACGAGCTCGCCTACCACGACCTGCTCGTCGAGCACATGCCCGAGCACGAACTCGTCGGCGATCAGGTGGCGAGCCAGTTGCGCTACTACCCGACGGTGACGCGCGAGGCCTACCGCAACATGGGCCGCGTGACCGAGCTCATGGAGACCGGCAAGATCTTCGACGACCTCGCCTTGCCGGCGCTCGACGCGGCCCACGACCGCGTGATGATCTGCGGCAGCCCGGGCATGCTGCGCGACCTCAAGCACATGCTGGAAGCCCGGGGCCTCGCCGAGGGCAACACGCAGGCGCCAGGCGCCTTCGTGATCGAGCGCGCATTCGCCGAGCAATGATCCTAGAAGCCGCAGTTGACCGCTTGCCTCCGCTGGCCGCACGGCATGAATACTGACATCTGCACTCACGCTCGAGTTCACCTCAAAGGTGACAGCGCTACGCACCCGATCGGGCCGCGCTGTGCCGCCCTGGCGGCGTTGCTCCTCGTTGCAGGCATTGAGCCTGCGCCTCGTCGCGCCTTGCCAGGACGGCCCATCGCGGCCCGCTCGGGCGCGTTCAGCTGCGGCTTCTAGGATGGCTCGCAC
>CAIKUF010000291.1 GCA_903830565.1 uncultured bacterium
CCGGCTCCTTGGCGCGCACGGTGGGCGACATCGGCATCGAAGCATCGACCGGCACGTCGCGCCAGCCGAGCAGCACCTGGCCCTCGGCCTTGATCGCGCGCTCGAGCTCCTGCTCGCAGGCTAGGCGAGAGGCATGTTCCTTGGGCAGGAAGATCATGCCCACGCCGTACTCGCCGAGCGGCGGCAACTCGACGCCGCGCGCGGCCATGTCGGCACGGTAGAAGTCGTCGGGCATCTGGATCAGGATGCCGGCGCCGTCGCCCATCAGCTTGTCTGCACCGACCGCGCCGCGGTGGTCCAGGTTCTTCAGGATCAAGAGGCCCTGCTCGATGATGTTGTGTGCCTTGCGGCCCTTGATGTGGGCCACGAAGCCGACCCCACAGGCGTCGTGCTCGCTTCCCGGGCGGTACAGGCCGAGTTCGGTGGCGGAGGCGACTTCGTGGTCGCAGGCCGGCCCAGGAACGGTGCAGGTGGCGGTAGGCATGGCGGATCGACCCTATTCTTGCGCAGCCGGGGAGCGTAGCGCAGCGCGGCAAAACCGGCAATCGCTTTTCAACGGGGTCTGACCCCAAATAGTTCACCGTAGATTGTGGCATCGGTTTATTTAGGGACAGACAAACCGCAAGCTCTGCTCGCTGCCGGTCACTCCGCCCGACGCGGGCGGCCCGGTCGCAGCATGGCCGGGCGGCGCTGGCCGTCCGCTGCGAGCGAAGCAAGAAACCCGCCCGACCCCAGCGCCCAGCCTTTGAGCGTGGTCGCCTCGATCGCAGCAACCGCCTGCGCCGGCAACGGTTCAAGCAGCAGGTCGCGGTAGGCCGTCTCGCGCTCGAAAGGCGTATTGCCCAACTGCCAGTAGTCCGAATCGGCAGGCACTCCCGCCATCCAAGCGGCGGTCTGCAAGCCGGCGTGAACCGGCGCGCTGGACCAAGAGCTTTCGTACGGCGGCACTGGTGAGCCTCCCGAACGCGCAGGCGCTTGCTCGACGTAGCGCATGCAGGTCAGCAGGTGCGCGCCGCCTTCCACCGGCGCAGCGCGGTAGCGGCCTTGCCAGAGGGCACCGCTGCGGCCGTGACGGCGGTTGAACGCGGCAACGTACCAGCGCGACAGGGCCTGCATCATGCGCCCCTGCGCTTCGGCCACGGCAGGTGTTGCCAGCAACTGGAACTCGTTCGCCCGCATCGCGTAGGCATGGACGGCCACGCCCTGCTCGATGCTGCTGCGTCGCAGGGCGTCCAGAAAGGCCGCCCGATCGGCGGCGCCTGCAAAGGCATCGACGCCCGACACGGCGCGCTGCACGACATGGTGCGCGTGGCCTGGAACGACAAGGCGCTTCAGGCGGGCCATGCGCTATTCAGATCCCCGTTCAAGACCGCAGAATTGCCGTGTCATCCCCGCGCAGGCGGGGATCCACGCGAACAGCGAACCGCAGATGGATCCCCGCCTGCGCGGGGATGACGATATTGCTGTATTGGTCCGAAGTCGAAATCGCATCCGGGCATGGCCCAGGGCGCCACCTCGACGCTCTGCAGCCCGAGCGGCGCCGGACGTGATCAATAGCCACGGCCCGACACGGTGCCGCCGCGGTTGAACGGCGTGAACTGCACTTCGACCATCATCTGGCTCTTGACCGGGACGCCGAGAAAGGTGCCGGGCGCGAACTGCGCGGCCGCGAACGCCTCGATCGAGGCGGCTTCGAAGTAGCCCTGCGGGAAGGCACGGGCCACGGCCACGTTGTCGACGTGGCCGTGCTCGTCGATCAAGACCCGCAACACGACACGGCCCACCTGCTGCCCGGCCGCGGGCGGGTACTCGGGCTGAATGTCGCCCAGCGGCCGCGGCGGACTGTCCAGCCCCGCCGATCCCCGGTAGGCCGGCGCGGGCGGCAGGCCGGGGGGCGGGGTTGGAGCCGGCGGCGCAGCGGCAAGCTCCTCGGTCACTGCCGTGGGGGCTGGCGACGCCGCTGGCGCGGCAGGAAGCGCCGGCCCGAGCGTGCCGCTCGGCGCAGTGACGCCTGCAAAGCGCGGCGGCTGGGCCGGCGCGGTCGACTCGGGCCGGGCCGGCTCGAACGCCGACGCGCGCTGTTGCACCGATGGCGTATCGGTTGCCGCTGGCTGCGCAGCCAATGCGGTGGCCGCGATCATGCGCACCGTCAGCACCGGCGACCGCGAGCCGAACGCCGCGCCCGAGGGCGCGCCGCGAACGCCGAGCAGCGCGCTCAGGTGCAACGCGACCGAGGCCAGCAGCGCCGCCGCCAGTGCGCGCCGCGCCAGCGGCGCGCCGGCGGCGTGTGTCGGCGCCGCAATGCGCGGCCAGGGCGGCATCGCTGTCGGCGCCCTACTGAATGATCTCGCGCCAGCTCGTTCGCCGGCCGTCGGGAACCACCGGGCCGAAGCGACCGCGGTCGGTGACCACCCGCGCCCGGGTCTCTGTTGTCAGGCCGAAGCCGAGCTTGTCACTCGCGCCCTTGACGATGACGATACCGCCGATCAACGAGTCGGGATGCCGAACTCCGGCAAGGGTGTCGCCCACCACCGGATTTCCGGTGCCGAAATCGACATAGTTGAACCAGCCATAGCCCCCCCATGTGCAGTCATCGGTCGTCGGCACGTTGCTCGCGAAGAACAGCGTGCCGAGCTGCAGGTCCATATCGACGCTCACGCGCTCGCCGCTGTCGGGCAGATCGATCAGCCAACCCTTCTCGCGCGCCGCCTCGGCCTCGGTGCCCTTGAAGGACGCGATGCGCTTGCCATCGGTGTTCAGGCTGAGCGTCATCGGCTTGAGCTCGGCACGCAGATCGGCGTAGGGTTTCGTCAGCAGCGGATCGACAAAACCGTAGACCGACTGCGTCTGCGTACTCGACGCCGTCTTGGAACTCGGCAGATCGGAGGCACCCCAGAGTTTCCCGGTGGCGACCAGCACCATCGGTTTGCCATTGAGTTCGGCCAGTTCGGGCCGGGTCGTGATCGGCTGTGCGTCGCCCTTGCTGTCCTTCGCCGTCGCCACGAGTGTGGCCGTGGGCGGCTTGGCATTCACGTCGAAACGCCATACATTGCCCCTCAGATCGCCGCCGTAAACCCACACCGTCGTGTTGTTGAGCACCGCGTAATCGACGAAGCTGTTGATCTGGGTCAGCCCGCTCGGGTCGGTGGCATCGCCCTCGCCGGTCGAGGTCTTGCTGATGATCTTGCCGGTCACGGCGTCGAGCACATACAGGAAGCCCTCGCCGTCGCGCGGGCTGCCCGAGAGGTTGTTGACGCCCGAGGTCACCAGCACCACCCAGCGCCCATCGGCCAGCTTGCTGATCACGGGGCGGCCAAACGTCAGGCCCAGGTTGCAATCCGCGCCCATGTCCGTGGAGACGTCGTCGTAGCAGGCGCTGCCCCACTTGAACTCCCACAGCGCCTTCGGGCTCGCCGGGTCGGTGATGTCGAGCGCGTAATAGCCCTTGCCGCCCTTGCGCAACCCACCCACCAGCACCGTCTTCCAGACCGGATTCGTGCCGTCGAACTTGCCGTAGACGTCGCCGATGGTCGGCGAGCCGTCGACGGTCTGCTGCGGGCTCAAACCGAAGCCCTCATCCGCCTGCTTGTACAGATTGGGCAGCACGGCCGAAGGTACGACCGCCCAAGCCTCCTCGCCGCCATTCGCGTCGCTGAGGCTGGCATAGAAGGCGTGCAACATACCGTCGTTCGCCGCCGCATAGACCATCGGCGTGCGGTGCAGATTGGCGTCCTTGAAGGCCTTGTAGTCCTTGTCGCCATAGGACGCGAACGGCGCACCCACATAGACCGGCTGCGCGTCGATGAGGGCGCCCAGGGTAGCTCCGGGGTTGCGGTAAAGATTGTTGGGCACATTCTGGGTGTAGGGCACGTGGCCCGTTTGGCCGCGCAAGTAGTTCACGAGCGTCTGGCCGGTCGCGGCAGCGCGCTGGGCGGCGTTCATGCCCGTGTACTGGCTGAGCAGGGCAATCTTGGTGGCGTCGAACTGCGCTTTCTCGTCGGCATTGAGCCCATTGCGTTCGGCCGGGTCGGGCGTGCCGTCGGCGTTGCAGGCGTGCGTATCCCAACTGAAGTCGACCAGGCTCGCCGACGCCCCCGGGCGCAGCAGATAAATCGTGCGCGTGTCGCAATCGGCCTTGACCCTGGCGCTGAGCTTCTGCCCGGCCAGCCACTTCGGGGGTTCTTCCAGAACGCCGTCCGTGAGGCCGATCTTGTAGGCCGCCAGTTCGCCCGTCCAACTGGGCGTCTTGTAACTTGAGACATAGGCAAAGCGGTCAGTTTCCGTCAACTGGCGTGTCGAGACGCCCACCGCCGCATTGGCTGCCAGCGCAAGGTCTGCTCCCTGAAGGAGCCTTTGCAGGGCAGTGACCACCGATCCTGGGTTCTTGGCACTAAGACACACGCCTCGCCCGTTGGTGCCTGTATGACAGAAGTCATCGAGCGACTTCGTGTTGTCCCACAACGACTTGTCGTTCGCGTAGTCGAGCGTCTCGTCCGGCCACGCAGGCCACGCTTTGTATTTCCCGGTGCTTATGTTCTTGTACTTGATGTCGTAGAAGTCTCCGCTGGTGTCTGTCAGGTAGGTGTCCGGAACCGTCAAACTGCCCGAGGCGCCCAGCGCGATACTGAACGTCGTCATGTGCTGGTGCGGTGCGATGTCTTCATACACCGACTGGCCTCTGGCCGGAACGCCGTCCTTGAGTTCAGGCCGAAGGTCGGTCACGTAGTAGTACTGCGCCACGTCGGCCAAGGAGTTCGGACTCAGGCCCGAGTTGGCATGGCTGGTGATGCAAGGCCATGCGGTGCAGCCGCTGGGCGGCGGCGGCTTTGTGGCAAAGCTGCTCAGCAAGGGTAGGCTGCTGACGCCGGGCACGTAGCAGACCCCGTCGACGTCGAACGGGACGCCCTGCGTAGTGTTCGTCTTCGATTCGCTTGCGGGCGTGGGGCCGCTGAAGTCCGTCGTTGTCTCGCTGGTATCGGTATGGACCACCACCTTCTGGCCCAGCGCCTGCGTGCATTTGGTCGCGACGTAGTTGTTGCTCTTGTTCGCCTCCGCCGGCGTGCAGGTCGCCTCGAGCTTGGAATCGGACTTGACTTCCTTGCAGTCGGTCGTCGTCCAACCGTTTTTTTCCGTGGGGTCTTTCGTGAGTAAAAAAGGCTCGCAGCTTGGTACCGGTTCCGGGACCGCGTCGACCCTCCTGCACGTGATGTTGGTCCACTGGTTGTCACCATCGCCGGGCTTCGCGTCGCACGACTGCGCTGGAGCAAACGCCTTATCGTCGGTGCCGCAAATCGTCTCCAGCAAATCGGTATCGGTCGGGACCTGCGGCTTGCACGACGGGGCTCCTGCCAGCGGATCGACCGTCTCCCGGCTGCAGGTTGCCTTGGTCCAGTCGTTCGTTGCGCTCGCAGGCCCCTCGTTGCACGAGGCCACGGGTTGCAGCTTTGACTCGTTCGTCACGCAGGTCGTGGCCGTCCACTTGTTCTTTTCCAACGCGGCTTCGGCGTTGCAGGTTTCGCTGGGCTGATCGACGATCACGACCGCGTCAGGGCAGGTGATGGTCTTGTAGTCCGGCCCCACCGGCGGACCGGCGGTGGCCTGGCACGCAGGGGCCGGCACGGTGACCGGGGGCAGCACGTTGCAGGTCGTTGCCGTCCAGGCCGGTGCCTTGGGTAGGGAATCGGTGCAGCTTGGGACAAACGAGGGCCCGGTGGAAACGACGGCGCAGTTGATCGCCGTGTAGCTGTTGGCCGAACTGGCGGCGACCGGATCGCAGGCCTCGACCGGCTGCGGGGGCGGCGCGACCGTCCGGCAGGTGGTCTTTACCTGGAAGTTGGCATCGGTCTTTGACGATTCGCCACACGTGGGCACCGGCACGTCGACGGTGTTGTTGTCGGCGCAGAGGGTCTCGACAAAGCCGTTCTTGGCCGATGGGGCCTCGTACGTGCAACTCGCCGCCCACACGGGATCGGTGTATCCGGTGCCGCAGGTGTAAGTCGTCCAGCCGTTGTCCGCCGTCGGCCCTTCTGTGCCGCCGCAGGTCGCCACGCCGACCCGGGTCACTTTCGTCGTGCAGGTGGTCTCTTGGTAGCCGTTGCCCGCGTCGCCCGCGACGTAGGTGCAGGTCTGCACCGGCTTGGCGGCGACGACTGTTTGCGCGGAACAGACGGTCGCGACATACGAGTTTGACGCATCCGCCGCTGTCGGCGTGCAGGTGGTGACGGGCTTCGGCCCGGTGACGATCTGAGGCGGGCAAGTCGTTTCCGTATACCAATTCTCTGCGGTTGGCGCTGTCGGCGTACATGAACTCGCCGGCTGATCGTAGCTGTTGTGCGGAACGCAGAATTTCGCGAGCCAACCGTTCTCCTTCGTGGCGGGAATATCGACACATGAATTGCTGGCAACCTCCTTGAAATCGGGTGCGGGGCAAGTCGTCGTCACCCAGTTGTTGTCCTTAGTCGGAGATGAAGCTTCGCAGAGATCCGTACCCTCATCTCTCAGGACTTCGTCCCAGCAGAAATCCCGAATCCAACCGTTCTGTGCGGAGAAAGGCTTGGACGGCGGGCAACTCTCCAACTCAGTGGTGACCGTGTATAGATTAGAGCAGGTGACGCTGGTGTTCTGGTTGCCTGCGCTCGGCGCCGCTGTGGTGCACGTCATCGTTGGAACATCGATTTGCTCCGTCTTGCCGCAGGTGGTGGTCGTGTACAGGTTGCCCGCTGTCGGATCGGACTCCGTGCAATCGGCAACCGGAACCTTGGTCGTGACGATGGGCGTGCAGATTGTTTCGGTGTACTTGTTGTCTGCGTCCGGCTTCTCGGCCTTGCACGACGGGACTGCGCTCGGCTCGGTGGTTTTCAGATCGCATGTCGTCGCTATGTAGCCGTTGTCTTTGCCGGCTGCCTCCGCCTTGCAATTCGGGTCTGGCAGCGTCCCGACGATCTTGGTCGGGCAACTGATCGTTTCAGTCCACTGGTTGCTTCCTCTGGCCGGGGAAACCGTGCAGAGGTCGGTGAGCGTGGGGCCTGTCTTGACGACGGGGCATTCAACGGCGACGAAACCGTTCGCCGTGCTCGCCGGCACCTCGGAACATGATCCCACCGGTTGGGGCTCGGAGGAGATCGTGCTGCAGATCGTCTCGACGTACTTGTTGGCAGGCAACGCGGCGTCCGGCTTGCAACTGACCACCGGCGTCGGGCCGGTGGTCACCGTCTTGCAGGTGATGTTCAGGCCCGAGGGGCTACAACCGTCGATTGGCGGCTTGGGCGTGCAAGACTCATTCGCGTCGTCGCACATCTGAACCTGCGACGTGGCCTGGGTTACCTTCGTCGTGCGCGTCGTCAACTGCGACGTGTAGCGGGTCGCTTGCGTCTTCGTGGCCACGAGCTGCGATGTGCTCTCCGTCACGCGCGAGGTGCTCTTCCATTTCTGCTCGGTCGACTTCAATCTCTGGTAGATGGACCGCCATATCTGGGTCTGCACGACTCGCACCGTGTAATATCCCTGGGTCTTCTGCTCCGTTGTTTTGAGTATCTGAGCCGTGGTCGCGCTGTTGATCCTGGTCTCCTGGATCATCTGCGTGCCGATCCGTTGGAGTTGCGACGTGCTCTTGACAATTTGCTCGGTGCTTCGCAGTCGCTGCGTGCTTGCGGCCTCGACATGGGTGGTGGACGCCGTGACTTGCTGCGTGGTCTCTAGGTTCTGCGTCGAGCTCTTGCGATACTGAAGCGTAGTCTGCAGATTCCGGACCGTGCCCTTGGTGATCTGCGAGGTCGCCTTTTCGAGATGCGACGCGTTCTTGACCCACTGCGTCGTGTGAACATCGTAGTAGCTGCCATTGCAAACAGCGTAGTCGTAGTAATTCGTCTTGTCGGTGACGATTCTGGTCGAGTCGGCAACGCCCTCGTAGACCGTACGCGGGGTCCAGTTCTTATCGGGCGTGAGCTGCCCGTCTTGCTGGCCGACCAACGTCACGCCGTCGAGTTGCACCGGCCCACCGCCGGGCGATTCGGTCTGGTCGTTCCAGTAGCCGTCGGTCGTCAGGAAGGTGAAGTTCTGCTGGCAGTAGTACTGCACCGGGTCACCCGTCATGCCGGCGTTGATGCCGTCTTGCTTGCCGGCGTAGTGCCGCCCCACGCGGGCCAGGCCCTCGCGCGCCGGCGACGCGCCGCCGGGCTTTTGCGAGAACAGCTTGGCGTACCAGTCGACGCGCTGCTTGGAATCGAAATCGGCGATCGGGAGGTACTTGTCTTTGTTGATCTCGGCCGACGACGGCGTGTCTTTCGGCTGCACCGTGATGAAGCCGACGCGCCGGGTGTCGGTGATCGGCGTGAAGGCCAGGCTGGCCGCGCTCTTGATGAGGTTGATGCGCGTGCG
>CAIKUF010000292.1 GCA_903830565.1 uncultured bacterium
CCGGCAGCACGGCGGGGTAGGGCGGCACGAAGGGCGTCGCCTCGACGTAGCGCAGCGTCGTGATGGCGATGGTGGCCGTGGTGCCGTACGAAAGCGCGCCGATCTCCGGCGTGATGGCGCCGGCGCCGACGATCTCGCACGCCTTGTCGGCCGCGGCGGCGATCACCGGCAGGCCTTCGGGCAGGCCGGTGGCCTTTGCCGCCTCGCGGGTGACGGCGCCGATGACGCTGCCCACGCTCAACAATTCGGGCAACTGTTCGCGCCGCACCTGCAGGGCCTGCCACTTCCAGTCCCATGCCGCGGCCCAGCGCTGGTGCCTGAAGTCGAAGGGCAGGTAGCCGACCTGCGACGCCGTCGAGTCCGCGAAGCGGCCCGTCAGGCGGTAGTTGAGCCAGCCCGAGACGAGCAGCACCTTGTGCGTTCGCGCGAGCAGATCGGGCTCGTGCTCGGCGATCCAGTTGAGCTCGGCTTCGCGCGTGAAGTAGGCGATGGTGTCGCTGACGCGGGCGGCCTTGAACGCGAGTTGCCACCATGGGCTGACACGCCGCGCGTGCGTGGCCCGGCGCTGGTCGAGCCAGACGATGAAGCTGCGCAACGGCACGCCCGCCGCGTCCACCGGCACCAGCGTGCCGCGCTGGGTGGTAACGACGACGCCGCGGGCGCGCGCGCGCAGCGCCGGGTGCTCGTGCCACAGGCCCTGGCACACGCGCGCCGTGGCCTGCCAGAACGCCTCGGCATCATGCTCGAGCCAGCCGTCGTGCAGCGAGACGTAGTCGGTGAACGCGTGCTGGCACTTGGCGACGATGGCGCCGTGCAGGTCGACGAGCACGGCGCGCACGCTCTGCGTGCCGCAGTCGATGGCCAGCAGCAGTTCGGCCGAGGTCGCGTCCATCAATGTTCCAGTGGCGGCACGCCATAGCAGCGCGCGATCAGTGCGCGGTAGCGCGCCTCCTCCTCGTCCCAGCGCGCGTCGCTCCAGCCGAGTTCCTGCTGCGCGATGTCCTTCACGCGCGGCAGGTGCGCCGCCGCGCCATCGCGGATCAAGAGGCCCAGGCGCGTGCGGCGCAGCAGCAGGTCGTCGAGGTGGACGACCGACTCGCCGCGGCAGGCCCAGCGCAGCTCGGTCCACGGCGTCTCGGTGTTGCCGATCATCGCCAGCTCGCTCTCCAGCATGCACCCGCGCACGCCTGCGACGTCGGCGCCGAAGCGCGCCAGCCAGCGCGCCTGCAGGCGCTGCGGCAAATCGGCCAGCGCTTCGAGCTCGGCCGCCGACGGCGCGGCCAGCACCGGTGCATCCGCGCGCAGGCCGCTCAGTGCGGGCACGC
Source organism: uncultured bacterium (assembly GCA_903830565.1). Lineage (GTDB taxonomy): Bacteria > Pseudomonadota > Gammaproteobacteria > Burkholderiales > Burkholderiaceae_C > CAIKUF01. The sequence goes on from CAIKUF010000292.1 coordinate 1,326, forward strand.
TGCGCGCGGCGAGTTGCAATGCCTTGACCGCGGTCGATCGAAACGTCGTCAGCTTGCCCCCGGTCACGGTGATCAGCCCGGCCTCCTCGACGACCAGGCTGTCGCGCGTCTCCTTCGACGGCGCCAGCGCCTGGCCCGAGGCAACCACCGCGCGCACGCCGGACCAGGTCGACAGCACGTCGTGCGAGGAGAGGTCCAGCGCCGGGAACTGCTCGCGCAGCGCCTTGAGCAGATAGTCGAGCTCGGCGCGCGTGATGGCGGGCTCGACGGCCAGGTCCTCGGCGTGGTCGAGATCGGTCGTGCCGACCAGCGTCGCACCCTCCCACGGCAGCGCAAACACCGGCCGCCCGTCGAGCGGGTGGAAGAACGCCACCGCCTGCGCCACCGGCAGGCGCCACGCGGGCAGCAGGAGGTGGCTGCCGCGCAGGGGGCGCAGCCGGGGCGCCCGCCCAAGCGTGCCGCGCAGCGCGTCGGCCCAGACGCCGGTGGCGTTGATCACGCACCGCGCCTGGACTTCGAAGTGCTCGTCGCCGACGGCGTCGTGCAAGGCGGCGCCGGCCACGAGCGCGACGCCGCGCAGCAGTTCGGCGACGGCGACATGGTTGACGGTGAGCGCGCCCAGGCTGCGCGCCTCGGCAAGCAGGCGCAGCACCAGCCGCGCGTCGTCGGTCTGCGCGTCCATGTAGGACCAACCGCCCTTGAGGCCTTCGCTGGCGAGCATGGGCAGGCGCTCGAGCAGCGGCTGCACGCCGTACCAGGCGCGGGTGCGCACGCCGGCAAAGGCATCGTAGAGCGCGAGGCCGGCGCCGAGCTTGACGCGGCTGTTGCGGTCGCCTTCGCGCAGCGGGAGGATGAAGCGCAGCGGCTCGACGAGGCCGGGCGCGCTCATCAACAGCGCATTGCGCTCGCGCACCGCCTCGCGCATGAGCGCGAACTGCCCCTGCGCGAGGTAGCGCAGGCCGCCGTGGATGAGCTTGGACGAGCGCGACGAGGTGCCGCTCGCAAAGTCGCGCGCCTCGACCAGCGCGACCTTCGCGCCCGCGCGCGCCGCCTCGAGCGCGATGCCGGCACCGGCGATGCCGCCGCCGATCACGAGCAGGTCGAGGTCGCGCGCGGCGCGCAGTGCAGCCAGGCTGTCGGCGCGCTTCATGGCTCGCCCGCCGGCAGCAGGTTGCCGGACGCCATCACCGCGTCGGGGTCGAAGTGGGCGATCAGCGCGGCCAAGCCGGCCATGCCGCGCGCGCCCTTCTCGGCGCCGAGGTAGCGCGCATGGTCTTTGCCCACGCCGTGCTGGTGGGTAATCGTTCCGCCGTGGCGGACGATCGCTTCGCTAACGGCCGACTTCAGTGCCACCCAGCGTGCCCAAGCGGCGTCGAAGTC
>CAIKUF010000293.1 GCA_903830565.1 uncultured bacterium
GGGCGGCATTCGCCGCGCAGGCTCTCGCAGTAATTGATCACCGCGGCCTTGCTCGCGCAGTACGCGCCGTGCCCCGGCAGGCCGCGAATGCCGGCCACGCTGGCGATGCCGACCAGCGTCCCCGAGCGGCGCTCGCGCATGCCGCTGAGGAATGGCTGGAAGGTGGCCGCCATGCCAATGTTGTTGGTCTCGAAGGTGGCGCGCAGTTGTTCGAGGTCGGCGAGCACGGCGGTATCGACGCCGACGCTGATGCCGGCGCAGGCGATGACGACATCCGGCAGGCCCTGCACCGCGATGCATTCGCGGCCGGCTCCGGTGATCGCCGCCACGTCGCGCACGTCGGCCGTGTAGACGCGAACGCGCTCGGCGCCCAGCCCCTGCGCGCTCGCCCAGGCCTGCACGTTGCCGCCGCGCCGGGCCACCAAGGCGAGGCGCCAACCGGCCTGCGCATAGCGCGCCGCGAGCGCCTGGCCGATGCCGCTGGACGCGCCGGTGATGAAGGCCAGAGGAGCCGTCATGTCGATGCGCTCAAGGCTTGGTGCCGACGGCAGCGCTGGCGGCCGTCGGCGCGAACGACGCGCGCACGCGGCCGGTCATGGCCACCGTGCGCGTCAGGTTGTCGTACTCGAACGCGTCGGCACGGATGACGGTGCCGCCGCGGGTGACCGTCGCCGGCAGGTTTGAGCGCACCTGCTCGGTCTTGAGAAAGGCGTGCAGGAACTCGCCGCGAAAGGTGAGGCCGGGGTCGGTCGCGGTCGGATGACGCGTCACCTGCGCATCGCCAAGCAGTTGCACTTCGCTGGCGTCGGCATTGCTGAGCGCGCGGCGCGCGCTCGCCACCGTGACGCCGCCGTCGACCGCAAAGGCCTTCACGCGCGGCTGCTCGATCTCGAAGGTGTCGGTGTCCGGGAAGTGGCGCAGCACGTCGCCTTCGATCTGGGCTCGCAGCGGGCCCTCGGGCATGAAGCGCTGGACCGAGAACTGGCGCATGGTGTAGTCGGCGTCGTGACGCAGCGGTGCCGCGACGCGCGGCCCCTCGGGCATGGGCGTGTTCTTGACCAGCCACCAACTGCCGAGCGCGAGCAAGCCCATGAGGAGCATCGGCAGGTACGAAGACAGCGCATCGAGCACGCGCGCCGGCCACGGCAACGCCGTCCAGCGCGCATTCGCCTCGCGCGCCTCCGGCGACGGCGGGCCGAGCGCCTCCAGGGGTTCCAGCACCGTGGATGGCGCGAGGGTCACGATGACGCATCCAAGGTCGTCAGAGGCCCGGCCAGCAGTTCGGCGTAGCGCCCGGCGGCGCACAGCAGCAGGTCGCAGCATTCGCGCGCCGCGCCATACCCGGCGGCGGCCGCGGTCACGTGGTGTGCGCGTGCGCGCACCTCGGCGTGCGCCTGCGGCGGCGCGCACGCGAACGCGGCCCGCGAGAGCAGCGGCAGGTCGGGCCAGTCGTCGCCCATCGCGGCGACCGCGCTCCAAGCGAGCCCGAGCCGCACCAGCAGCTCGTTGGCCGCGGCCAGCTTGTCCTGCGCGCCGAAGACCGCGTGCGCCAGGCCGAGCTCGGCCACCCGCCTGCGCACCGCCGGCGAGTCGCGACCGGTGATGACAAGCGGCGTGATCCCGCCCTGCTGCAAAAGCTTGAGCCCATGGCCGTCGAGCGTGCTGAACGCCTTGAAGTCCTCGCCCCGTTCGCCGAGGTAGATGCGGCCATCGGTCAGCACGCCATCGACGTCGAAGATCGCGGCGCGAACACCTTGCGCTTGCAGAAGCAGCGCGGGCGGGAACGAGAGCACCGGCAGCCCGGCGGTCATCAGATCACCTTCGCCCGCAACAGGTCGTTGGTGTTGATGGCGCCGATCAACCGTCCGGCCGCATCGGCGACGAGCAGGCTGGTTACGCGGTGCTGCTCCATCATGTCGGCAGCGTCGACGGCGAGCGCGTCGTCGCGCACGACATGCGGGCTCACGTGCATCACCTCGCGCGCCCGCAGCGAGCGCAAGTCCAGCCCCTTGGCGACCAGGCGGCGCAGGTCGCCGTCGGTGAAGATGCCGATCGCGCGGCCGTCGTCGTCGACGACGGCGGTCGCACCGAGGCCCTTGTCCGTCATCTCGCGCATCAGCTCGATGAAGCCCGCGTCGGCGGCCACGCGCGGCACCGCGTCGCCGCTGCGCATGAGGTCGCGCACATGGGTCAGTAGCTTGCGCCCGAGCGCGCCGCCGGGGTGCGAGCGCGCGAAGTCTTCCTCGCGAAAGCCGCGTGCGTCGAGCAAGGCCACCGCCAGCGCGTCGCCGATCGCGAGCTGCGCCGTCGTGCTCGCGGTCGGCGCCAGATTGAGCGGACAGGCCTCCTTGTCGACGGCGCTGTCCAGGCACAGGTCGGCATGGCGCGCGAGCGACGAATCGGCGCCGCCGGTCATCGCGACGACGGGCACGTCCAGGCGTTTCAATACCGGCAGGATCGCGTTGAGCTCATCGCTCTCGCCCGAGTTGGAGATCGCCAGCACGACATCGCCCGCGGAGACCATGCCGAGGTCGCCGTGGCTCGCTTCGGCCGGATGCACGAACAGCGCCGGCGTGCCGGTGGACGAAAGCGTGGCCGCGATCTTGCGGCCGACATGGCCGCTCTTGCCCATGCCCATCACGACCACGCGGCCTGTGCAGCCGAGCATCATCTCCACCGCCGCGGTGAACGCGCGGCCGGTGCGCGGCTTCAGGCCGAGCAGCGCCTGGGCCTCGATGTCGAAGGTGCGGTGCGCGAGCGCCAGCGCGCGCTCGGCGTCGAATGCGCGAGGGGCGGTCACGGCCAGAGGGTGGTGTCCATTACGATCGGGCGATTCTAGGCCGCACCTTCACGCCAATGGCCACCACGCTCGACCTCGCCTTGCTCTACCTGCTGGCCGCCGTGGCCGGGGTGGTGGCGTGCCGCTCGCTGAAGCTGCCGCCCATCCTCGGCTACCTGCTGGTCGGTGTGCTGATCGGGCCGAATGCGCTGGCATTGGCCAAGGACTCGGCGGGCGTTCGCTACCTGGGCGAATTCGGCGTCGTGTTCCTGATGTTCGTGATCGGGCTCGAGTTCAACCGGCCCAAGCTCAACAGCATGCGCACGCTGGTGTTCGGCCTCGGTTTGAGCCAGGTGGCGGCAACCATCCTCGCGTCGGTGGCGGGCAACGCGATGCTGGCTTGGGTGTTGGCGAAGTTCGGCCATTCATGGGGCCTTTCATGGCAATCGGCGGTCGCCCTCGGCGGCGCGCTGGCGATGAGCAGCACCGCCATCGTCGTCAAGCTGATGGCCGAGCGGCTCGAACTCGAGAGCGAGCACGGCCGCCGTGTGATGGGCGTGCTGCTGTTCCAGGATCTGGCCGTGGTGCCGCTCTTGGTGCTGATCCCGGCGCTCGGCGCCGGCGCGGGCGACCCGGCCGCCGACCTGACGCGCGCGCTCGGCATGGCCGGCCTGAAGGCCGCGGCGTTGCTGACACTGCTGCTCGTTGGCGGGCCGCGCGTGATGCGCTGGTGGCTGACCATCGTCGCCCGGCGCAAGAGCGAGGAGTTGTTCGTCCTCAACCTGCTGCTGGTCACGCTCGGGCTGGCGTGGATCACCGAGCATGCTGGGCTCTCGCTCGCCCTGGGCGCCTTCGTCGCCGGCATGTTGATTGCCGAGACCGAGTTCAAGCACCAGGTCGAGACCGACATCCGGCCCTTCCACGACGTGCTGCTGGGCCTGTTCTTCATCACCATCGGCATGAAGCTCGACTGGCGCGCGGCGGCCCTGCAGTGGCCGCTGGTGGCGGCACTCACGGTGCTGCCGCTGCTCTTCAAGTTCGGCCTCGTCACCGGTCTCACGCGGCTGTTCGGCGCGCAGCCCGGCGTCGCGCTGCGCACCGGGCTGTACCTGGCGCAGGCGGGTGAGTTCGGCTTCGTGCTGCTAACCCTCGCCGCCCAGCAAAGGCTGCTGCCGCCGGGGCTGCAAAGCCCGGTGCTGGCGGCGATGGTGCTGTCGATGCTGGCCGCGCCCTTGATCGTGATGTACAGCAACCGCATCGTGATGGCGCTCTCGGCCAACGACTGGATGATGCAGTCGGTGGCGATGACGAGCATCGCCCGCCGCGCCATCAACACCGAGGCCCACATCATCATCTGCGGCTACGGCCGCAGCGGGCAGAACCTGGCCCGCCTGCTCGATGCCGAGCGCATTCCGTACATGGCGCTGGACCTCGACCCCGACCGCGTCCGCCAGGCCGCCGCGGCCGGGCAGAGCGTCGTCTTCGGCGACGCCGCGCGCCTGCAAAGCCTGATGGCCGCCGGCCTCGCGCGGGCGAGCGCGGTCGTCGTCAGCTACCACGACACGCCGTCGGCGCTGAAGATCCTGCAGCACGTGCAGGCGCATGCGCCGCGCGTGCCGGTGATCGTGCGCACGATCGACGACGCCGACCTCGAGCGCCTGCAGGCCGCCGGTGCGACCGAGGTCGTGCCCGAAGCCATCGAAGGCTCGCTGATGCTGGCCAGCCACGCGCTGGCGCTGGTGGGCGTGCCGATGCGGCGCGTGCTGCGCGTCGTGCAGGACCAGCGCGACGCCCGTTACGGCCTGCTGCGCGGCTACTTCCACGGCGCCGACGACGACACCGCGGACGAGATGCACAACCGGCGCCTGCTCTCGGTCACGCTGCCGCTCGCCGGGCCGCAGATCGGGCGCACGCTGGCGCAGCTCGTGCTGCACACGCTGGACGTGAGTGTGGTCTCGGTGCGCAAGGCTGGCGGCGGCGTCGTCAAGCCGAGCGACGATCTCAGGCTCGAGGGCGGCGACACGCTCGTGCTGTCTGGCCAGCCAGAGCGCCTGGCGCTGGCTGAGGCCAAGCTGCTCGCGCTGCGCTGAAAGGCCGGGCGCGGCGGGTATGCCCGCTAGCCCGCCGCGCGGGCGCTGTGTATCCTCACGGCTGGTTCGCCGTCCCCACCACCCAGGATCTACCGCCATGCGAATGAACGCCGCCCGCTCACTCCTCCTCGTCGCCTGTGCCCTGCCGGCGCTGGCCTTCGCGCAAACGACTTCGACGATCGACAAGGTCAAGCAGAGCGGGACGATGACGATCGCCTACCGCGAAGCGTCGATTCCGTTTTCCTACCTCGACGACAAGGCGCAACCGACCGGCTTCGCGTACGAGATCTGCCTGAAGATCGTCGACGAAGTGAAGAAGGCCACCGGGCGCGCCGACCTGAAGCTGCAGACGCAGGCCGTGACCTCGGCCAACCGCATCCCGCTGCTGCAGAACGGCACCATCGACATCGAGTGCGGCTCGACGACCAACAACAGCGAACGCCAGAAGCAGGTCGCGTTCGCGATCAACTACTTCTACACCGGCACGCGCTTCCTCGTGAAGGCGGGAACGCCGGTGACCTCGATCGACGACCTCAAGGGCAAGACCGTCGTCTCGACCACCGGCACGACGAACTACAAGATCATCCGCAACCTGAGCGAAGAGAAGAAGCTCAATATCGACCTGCTCGGCGCCAAGGACCACGCCGAGTCGGCGCTGATGGTGCAGACTGGCCGCGCGGTCGCCTTCGGCATGGACGACATCTTGCTCTACGGCCTGCGCGCGAGCGCACAGGACCCGAGCCAGTTGGCCGTCGTCGGCGAGGCGATCCAGGTCGAGCCGTACGCGATCATGCTGCGCAAGGACGACCCCGAGTTCAAGAAGCTCGTCGACGCGACGCTCACCGGCCTCATCAAGAGCGGCGAGTTCGAGAAGCTCTACCGCAAGTGGTTCCAGTCGCCGATCCCGCCCAAGGGCATCAACCTACAGGCGCCGATGAGCAAGGAACTGATCGAGAACCTCAAGGTGCTGAGCGATAAGCCGGCGACCTAACGCGTAGAGTCGGTCGACACGGCTCGATGGCTTTGGCTAGGGTCCGACGCGCGATCGACGAGGTCGACATGTGGGACACCATCGTCATCGGCTCGGGCATCGGCGGCCTCGCGGCGGCAGCGGCGCTGGGCAAGCGCGGGCAGCGCGTGTTGCTGCTGGAGCAGCACAGCATCGCCGGTGGCCTGACCCAGACTTTTGCGCGCCAGGGCTGGAGCTTCGCGCCTGGTGTGCATTACATCGGCGGCGTCGGACCTGACGCCGGGCCGGCGGGCCAGTTCGGCCGCCTGCTCGCGTGGCTGAGCGATGGCCAGCTCGAATTCGCGCCGAGCGCGAACCCCTATGACATCGTTCGCCTGCCGGGCTTCGAGTTCGGCATCGCCCACCCCGAGAGCGCATTTCGCGATGCGCTGATCGAGCGCTTCCCCACCGAGCGCGACGCCATCCGCGGCTGGTTCGTGGCCTGTGCGAAGGCGCAGCGCAGTTCGTTCACGCTCTTCGCCCTGCACAGCATGCCGCCGGTGCTGGCATTCGCGATGCGCCTGCTGCGTGGCGGCGAGGCCAGGCACTGGGCTAAGCGCACGCTGGCCGACGAGCTGGCCCGCTTCCCCAACCCGCAACTGCGGGCGGTGCTCGCGGCGCGCTGGGGCGACTATGGCGCGCCGCCCGCGAGCGCGCCCTTCGTCGAACACGCGCTCGTCACCGGCTCGTACAACGCCGGCGCCTACTACCCCGTCGGTGGGCCGGCGCGCTTCGCCCAAGCGCTGCTGCCCACGGTCGAGGCGGCCGGCGGCGAGCTGCGCTTGAACGCGGCGGTGCGACGCATCGTCACCGACGGCGGCCGCGTGAGCGGCGTCGAGTATGAACGCGACGGGCAGCTCGTCAGTGAGAGCACGCGCTGCGTGATTTCGGCGATGGGCGTGGTCAACACCGCGGCCTGCCTGGCTGCCGGCGTGGCCGGCGCCTGGCAGCAGGCGGTGCGCGCCTTCGCGCCCGGCCTGTCGTACCTGTCGCTGTTCCTCGGCTTCGAAGGCGACATCGCAGCGGCCGGTGCCACTTCGGCGAACTACTGGATCTTCGAGAGCGAAGAGACGGCTCGCGTCTGGCGCGATCCTGCAGACACCGATGCTCCGGGCTTCTTCGCTTCATTCCCGTCACTGAAGGACCCGGCACACGGCACGAAGCCGACCGCCGAAGTCATCGCCTTCGTCGACTCGGCGTTCTTCGCGCCCTGGATGGAGCAGCCCGACGGCGATCGGCCGGAGGCGTATCTGGCGCTCAAGGCCTGGATCGAGGAGCGCCTGCTCGCGCAGTTCCTGCGTCACTTCCCGGCATTGAAGCCCCTGCTGCGCTTTCACGAACTCTCGACACCGCTGACGCAGCGCCGCTATGTGCGCTCGCCCGCCGGCGCGGCCTACGGCATCGAGATGAGCGCCCAGCGCATGACCAGCCCCGCGCTGCACGTGCGCACGCCCGTGCCCGGCCTGCTGCTTGCCGGGCAGGACGTGACCAGCCCCGGCGTGCAAGGCGCGTTCATGGGTGGCCTGTTGGCCGCGGCGTCGCGCGACCCGGCGCTGTGGGCGCGGCTGCGCACTTGAGCCGTTAGGCCGATCGGCATCGTCGGCCGATCGAGCTCACTTGCCAATGCAGAACTTGCCGAAAATTTCGCCCAGCAAGTCGTCGGCACTGAATTGACCCGTGATCTCGCCCAGCGCATGGTGGGCCAGGCGCAGCTCTTCGGCCAGCAGTTCGAGCGCCGGCGCGTCGCTCGCGAACACTTCCCCACCCTGCGCCAGATGCGCCTGCGTGCGGCGCAGCGCGTCGAGGTGGCGCGCGCGCGCGGTGAACAGGCCTTCGGGCTGCGCGTGCCAGCCGGCCAGCGCCAGCAGCCTGGCGCGCAGCGCGTCAAGACCCTCCCCGGTTCGCGCCGAGAGAACGATGACATCGCCTGCCGGCCCAAGCGCAGCGGGATTCAGGTCGGCCTTGTTGTAGACCTGCAGCAGCCGCGCGTCGGCAGCCGGCAGGCGCGCGGCGATGAGCGCTTCTTCAGCTTCGTAGGCGGGGTCGCCCAGACGCGTCAGGTCGTGCAGGAAGAGCACCGCGTCGGCGCCCTCGATCTCGGCCCAGGCGCGCGCGATTCCGATGCGCTCGACTTCGTCGCTCGCCTGCCCTTCGCCGCGCAGGCCGGCGGTGTCGACGACATGCAGCGGCACGCCGTCGATCTGGATCGTCTGGCTCACCTTGTCGCGCGTGGTGCCGGGAATGGCGGTCACGATCGCCAGCTCGGCGCCAGCCAGCGCGTTGAGCAGCGAGCTCTTGCCGACGTTGGGCTGGCCGGCGATCACGACCTTGATGCCGTCGCGCAGCAAGGCGCCCTGGCGGGCGCGCGCGAGCACCGCGTCAACGGCCGCAGAGGCGTCGGCCAAGCGCTCTCGTGCACGCGCCTGCTGAAGAAAGTCGATCTCTTCCTCGGGGAAATCGAGCGTCGCCTCGACCAGCGTGCGCAGCGCAATGAGTTGCTCGCGCAGCGCCCGCACCTCGCTCGAGAACGCGCCGCTGAGCGAGCGGCTGGCTGAGCGCGCCGCAGCCTCGGTGCTGGCATCGATCAGATCGGCAACGGCTTCGGCCTGTGCGAGGTCGAGCTTGTCGTTCAGGAAAGCACGCTCGGTGAACTCGCCCGGCTCGGCCAAACGCAAGCCGATGTGAGCGCCGGCTTCCAGGCAACGCGCCAACAGCAGTTGCAGCACGACCGGGCCGCCGTGGGCCTGAAGCTCGAGAACGTCCTCGCCGGTGTACGAGAGCGGGGCGGCGAACCAGATCGCGATGCCTTGGTCTATGGGCTGGCCGAGCGCGTCGCGAAACGGCAGATAGGTCGCGTGGCGCGGCTCCAGCGGCCGCCCGCAGACGGCGGCGATCAGCGGCGACAGATTGCGCCCAGAGGCGCGCACGATGCCCACCGCGCCGCGGCCGGGTGCGGTCGCGACGGCGACGATGGGCTGGTGGTGGCGCGGCAGCATGAGCGGCATTCTCGCCGCGCCACCGCTATTTGCCGACGACGCCGAGCTGCTTGTTGATGAGGTACTGCTGCGTGATCGACAGGATGTTGTTCGTCAGCCAGTACAGCACGAGGCCGGCCGGGAAGAAGAAGAACATCACCGAGAACGCGAGCGGCATGATCCACATCATCTTCGCCTGCACCGGGTCGGGCGGCGTCGGGTTGAGCCAGGTCTGCAGCAGCGAGGTCGCGGTCATCAGCGCCGGTAGGATGAAGAACGGGTCCGGCGCCGAGAGGTCGTGGATCCACAGAATCCACGGCGCGTTGCGCATCTCCACGCTGGACAGCAGCACCCAGTACAGCGCGATGAAGAACGGCATCTGCACGAAGATCGGCAGGCAGCCGCCGAGCGGGTTGACCTTCTCCTCGCGGTAGATGCGCATCATCTCCTGCTGCATCTCCTGCGGCTTGTCCTTGAGCCGCTCGCGCAGCGCCATCACGCGCGGGTTGATGGCCTTCATCTTGGCCATCGAACGGTACGCGCTGGCGTTGAGCCAGTAGAACGCGATCTTGAGCAGCACCACCAACGCGACGATGGACCAGCCCCAGTTGCCGAGCACTGCGTGCAACTGCGTCAGCAGCCAGAACAGCGGCTTGGCGAGGATCGTGAACCAGCCGTAGTCCTTCACGAGTTCGAGGCCGGGCGCCAGCGCGCTCAGCTTGTTCTCTTCCTGCGGGCCGACGAAGAGCGTGGCGTTCAGCGCCTTGCTGGCCCCGGCGTCGACAATGCCCAGCGGAACGATCATGCCGACCGCGTAGAGGTTGTTGTCGATCTTGCGCGTGAAGAACTCGCGCTGCGTCTTCTCGGGCAGCAGCCAGACCGACGCGAAGTAGTGCTGCACCATCGCGATCCAGCCGTTGTCGGCCGAGGTCTCGTGGTCGGGCTTCTCGCTCGGGCCGCGCTTCTCGATGGACTTGAAGTCGACCTTCTGGAACTTGGCCGCTTCGTCGTAGATCGCGGGGCCGGTGAAGGTGAAGTAGAAGCTCGACTCGCCTTCCGGCGGGTTGCCGTCGCGAACGAGTTGCAGATAGAGCTGCGGCGTGATCGGCGCCGCCGAGACGTTGACGACTTCGAGCTTGACGTCGACGACGTAGCTGTTGCGATGAAAGGTGTAGGTCTTGGCGAGCTTGGCGCCCCCGACCTCGGGCGACTCGAAGCGCACCTTCAACTCGTCAGCACCGGGCTTGAGTTCGCGCTCGCCCGGAACCCATTGCATGCCGGTGAGGTGGGTCGGCAAGGGCGCGCCCCCTGGGGCGGCGATGAGGCCGGCCTGCGCGAGGTAGACGCGCTTGTCGGAACGCTCGAAGACGACGACGTTCTGGCCTGGATTCTGGTGGTCGGCCTCCTGCAGCAGTTCGACCTTCACCGGGTCGCCGCCATTGGAGTCGAGCGTGACGCGGAAGACATCGGTCGCGATGGTCACCTTGACCGATGTCGCCGCTGCGGCGCTGGCGCTGGCGCTGGCCGGTGGCGGTGGTGTCGTCGGCGTGCCCGCGGTCGACGCCACGGGTGCGGGAACCGCGGCGGCGCCGGTCGCCGCAGGCACGCTCGCCGGTGGCGTGCCGACGACGACGCCCACGCTCGCTGCGGGCACGCTGGTCTTCGGGCCGAACAGCGACGGCTTGCCGTTGTAGCTTTGCCAGCCGTCCCACAACATGAAGAGCGACATCGAGAACACCACCCACAGCAGGGTGCGGCGAATATCGTTCATGAAGAGGTCTTTGCTGAAGAAGTGATGGTGCCCCCAAGGCGGCCGCATTGTGGCGTCCGCCCCCCCGAGGGGGAGCAAGGAAACTTGGGGCGGCCCGGCGTTTCCTTGGGCGTGCCCCCAAGGCCGCCGCCCTGTGGCGTCTGCACGTTGTTGGCCGAGCAAGCAAGCTCAGGGCGGCCGGGCGCTTTCTCAAGAGCAGCCGCCGGTGCAAGCCACGCGAACAGGCGCGGAGGTGCCGACGGCACGGGGTCGTGCCCGCCCGCACACCACGGGTGGCAGCGCAGCACGCGCCGCGCCGCCAGGTAGGTGCCACCCGCCGCGCCGTGCGCCTGCAGCGCGCCCAGCGCGTAAGCCGAGCAGGTCGGCTCGAAACGGCATCGCGAGCCCAGCCACGGGCTGAGCAGCAGGCGGTAGCCCTGCACGAGCAGGATCAGCAGCCGCTGCGGCAACTGGAGCATGGTTTCTCTCATTCCCTGTTCCGGTTCACGCTGCCGGCAGCGCGAGGGCCAGTTTGCGCCCGGCCTGTGTCAGCATGGCGTCGAGTTCCGCGCTCGCCGCGCTTCGCAGTGGGTCAGATGCCGCACTGGCAAAGACGGCGCGGTCGAACCCGGCGCGCAGACGGACCACCCACAGCCCACCCGGCAGCGGCGTCTGCCCCGGCTGGCCACGGCGCAGGACAGCGGCGCGAATCTGCCGCTTGAGCAGCGTTCGCGTCACCGAACGCTTGGCGTGGCGCTTGGGCACCACCGCGCCCAACCACACGGCGGGAGCCGAAAGCGCGGGCGTCAACGGGCTCTCCGTGGGCGAGTCATCCACAGTCGGTGCAGAAGTCGGTTGACCATCTGTGGATAACTCATGGAAAAGTGGCTCGCACCGACGTTCCACGCCGGCCCGCCGCCCCGCCGGCCGGCCTGGAAGCCCGGCAATGAAGTGGACTGCGAAGTGGGCACTTCGCGCGCAGGCAGGTGTGCCCAGCACGCGTTCGAAATCCGCCGATCGCACGATGCGACCCAGCACGGGCGTGATGGGCGACCGAAGGACCGGGCTCAGACGGCCAGGCGCTTGCGGCCCTTGGCGCGGCGTGCGTTGATCACGGCACGCCCGCCGCGGGTCTTCATGCGGACGAGGAAGCCGTGCGTGCGGGCGCGACGGACCTTGGAAGCTTGGTAGGTGCGTTTCATTCTGAGTCCTTAGTCGCCAGGGCCGGGTGCCGGGGCGATGCGGCGTTGTCAAGGTTGACCCGTTCCGCACGCCGCACCTAGCGCGGCCTGCGCGCCGCACGTGTCGTGGGGAGTCGGGTTGCGACTCGCCCCGCTTGGCGCTGGGCTGAAGTCCGGGAAACCGAGTATTACACCAAAAACATCCTTTTCGGTCAATGACTTACACGGCAAGCTGCGGGCCGGAGGGGGCCTTGACGCCAGACTTCAAACTGTGGATAACCGCCCTTTCGCCAGCCGCCAACACGTACAATCGGCCCCTCAAAAGAAGAAGTTTTCCACAATATGACCGCCGACCTTTGGCGACGTGGCTGCGATCGACTCGCAGCCGAGTTGCCCGAACAACAATTCAACACCTGGATCCGCCCGCTGCCCAATGCCGACGTCACCGAGCACGGCGACGCGGCGACGGTGGTGTCGGTGCGCGTGCCCAACCGCTTCAAGCTCGACTGGATCCGCAACCAGTACGCCGGGCGCATCGAGGCCGTGCTGAGCGAACTGGCCGGCCACCAAGTGCGGCTCGATCTGACGCTGGCCCAGCGCGAGTTGCCGCAACAGGCGGCTGCGCTGCCCGCCCGCAACGGCAGCAGCGCGACGCCGCATCTGGCTATCGCGCTCGGCGCCGCATCGGCCACGCACGCCGAGCCGGCCACCACCTTGCCGCGGCACCGCCTGAACCCGAGCCTGACCTTCGACACCCTGGTCCCAGGCCGCGCCAACCAGATGGCGCGCACCGCGGCGCTGCACGTCGCCGGAGCGCCGGGCGTGATGTACAACCCGCTCTTCATCTACGGCGGCGTGGGCCTGGGCAAGACGCACCTTGTGCATGCCGTGGGCAACGCGCTGCTCGCCGACCGGCCCGGCGCCCGCGTGCTCTACCTCCACGCCGAGCAATTCATCAGCGACGTGGTGAAGAACTACCAGCGCAAAACCTTCGATGAGCTCAAGGCCAAGTACCACTCTCTCGACCTGCTGCTGATCGACGACGTGCAGTTCTTCGCCGGCAAGGAGCGCACGCAGGAGGAGTTTTTCAACGCCTTCGAGGCCCTGCTCGCCAAGCGGGCGCACATCATCATGACCAGCGACACCTACCCCAAGGGTCTGCAGGACATCGACGAGCGCCTGACCTCGCGCTTCGACGCCGGGCTGACCGTGGCCATCGAGCCGCCCGAGCTCGAGATGCGGGTCGCGATCCTGATGCGCAAGGCCGAGGCCGAGGCGACGGTGATGCCCGAGGACGTAGCCTTCTTCATCGCCAAGAACGTGCGCGCCAACGTGCGCGAGCTCGAAGGCGCGCTGCGCAAGGTGCTGGCCTATTCGCGCTTCAGCCACAAGGACATTAACATCGCGCTCGCCCGCGACGCCCTGAAGGACCTGCTGTCGATACAGAACCGGCAGGTCGGGGTCGAGAACATCCAGAAGACGGTGGCCGATTTCTACAAGATCAAGGTCGCCGACATGTACAGCAAGAAGCGCCCGGCCAGCATCGCCCGGCCGCGCCAGATCGCGATGTACCTGTCCAAGGAGATGACGCAAAAGAGCCTGCCCGAGATCGGTGAACTGTTCGGCGGGCGCGACCACACGACGGTGCTGCATGCGGTGCGCAAGATCGCTGCCGAGCGGCAGAAGAACACCGAGCTGAACCAGCAACTGCACGTGCTGGAACAGACGCTCAAGGGATGAGGGCCGCGCGCTTGAGTTGCTTGCACGTTCGCGGCCGTGCCGTCAAGCGCCAACCCTGGGGACAAGTTTCTGGCAACTCTCCCCTTGTCCACAGGCGCAGCCCGATCGAACAAGTTGTTGCATCCGGCTCCCGCTCTTGAAGCGCTTCGCCACACATGGTTTACCGGGACCTAAACGCTTGATGGAAAAGGGGAAAATGGCGTTCTCCACAGAAAGCTGCCGCCCCTACTACGACCACCAAACTTAAGAGGATCAAATGATTGTCTTGAAGGCTGCACAAGAAAAAGTGCTGAACGCGCTGCAGGCCGTCTCCGGCATCGTCGAGCGAAGGCATACGCTGCCCATCCTGGCCAACGTGCTGATCCGCAAGAACGGTTCGCAGGTGGAGTTCACGACCAGCGACCTCGAGATCCAGGTCCGCACCACGGCCGAGTTCGATGGCGATGCCGGCAGCCTCGCGACGACCGTCGGCGCGCGCAAGCTGATCGACATCCTGCGCTCGATGCCGAGCGACCAAGTCGTCACGCTCAGCTCGGCGCAATCCAAGCTCACGCTGCAGGGCGGCAAGAGCCGCTTCACGTTGCAGACGCTGCCGAGCGACGACTTCCCGCTGGTGCAGGAAGCGGCCGACTTCGGGCCGGCATTCAGCGTTCCGCAGACGACGCTGAAGAACCTGATCGACCAAGTGCATTTCGCGATGGCGGTGCACGACATCCGCTACTACCTGAACGGCATCCTGTTCGTCGCCGAAGGCAAGAGCCTGACCTTGGTTGCCACCGACGGCCACCGCCTCGCGCTGGCGCAGGCGACGCTGGACGTCGAGATTCCGAAGCAGGAGGTCATCCTGCCGCGCAAGACGGTGCTCGAGTTGCAGCGCCTGCTGCGCGACGACAAGGAAGCCGAGCACACCGCGATCGAGATGCGCTTTGCCGGCAACCAGGCCAAGTTCAGCTTCTCCGGAATGGAGTTCGTGAGCAAGCTCGTCGAGGGCAAGTTCCCCGACTACAACCGCGTCATCCCCAAGGGCCACCGCAACTCGGTGACGCTCGGTCGCGCGCCGCTGCTCGCCTGTCTGCAGCGCGCGGCCATCCTGACGAGCGAGAAGTTCAAGGGCGTGCGCGTCAACATCGAGCCCGGAACGCTGCGCATCGCGTCGAGCAACGCGGAGCAGGAAGAGGCCAAGGAAGAACTCGAAATCGACTACGCGGGCGACGAGATCGAGATCGGTTTCAACGTGACCTACCTGATCGACGTGCTGACCAACACGAATGTCGAGATGGTGAAGATCGAACTCCAAGACACCAATTCGAGCGCGTTGCTGACGGTGCCCGAATTGCCCGGTTTCAAGTACGTCGTCATGCCGATGCGGATCTAGCCGCCTGGGGTGGCTAGATCCGCTTCGCGGTGACATGGGGCACCCCCTGCCCCCCGCCGAGCGGGGGTTGCGTCTAGAAACACGACCACTGGCGTGGCGGCCTTTCCCGAAGTTGAAAGATCCTGATGACTGAAGAGAGCAAGCCCGTGGACCCGAACGGCGTTCACGTCGGCAGCGTTGCGCAAGTGATTCCGGCGTCGACCGGTGCCGAGGCCTCGATGGCCTATGGCGAAGGCGACATCCAGATCCTCGAAGGCCTGGAGGCAGTGCGCAAGCGGCCCGGCATGTACATCGGCGACACGTCGGACGGCACTGGCCTGCACCACCTCGTGTTCGAGGTCGTCGACAACGCGATCGACGAAGCGCTCGCCGGCCACTGCGACGACATCGTCGTCACCATCCACAGCGACAACTCGGTCTCGGTCGTCGACAACGGGCGCGGCATACCGACCGGCGTCAAGATGGACGACAAGCACGAGCCCAAGCGCAGCGCGGCCGAGATCGCACTGACCGAGTTGCACGCCGGCGGCAAGTTCAACCAGAACAGCTACAAGGTCTCGGGCGGCCTTCACGGCGTGGGCGTGAGCTGCGTCAACGCGCTCTCGAAATGGCTGCGGCTGACGATCCGCCGCGACGGCCAGGTGCACTACCTCGAGTTCCGCCAGGGCTTCACGCAAGACCGCCTGATCGAGATGCGCGACGGCTTCGAGACCTCGCCGATGCGCATCACCGGCGAGACCGAGAAGCGCGGCACCGAAGTCCACTTCCTGCCCGACGAGAGCATCTTCACCAACATCGACTTTCACTACGAGGTGCTCGCCAAGCGGCTGCGCGAGCTCTCGTTCCTGAACAACGGCGTCAAGATCCGCCTTGTCGACGAGCGCAACGCGAAGGAAGACAACTTCGCCTTCGCCGGCGGGGTGAAGGGCTTCGTCGAGTACATCAACAAGGGCAAGACGGTGCTGCACCCGAACATCTTCCACGCCCTCGGCGACAAGATGAGCGAGTTCAACACCAACGTCGGCGTCGAAGTGGCGATGCAGTGGAACGACGGCTACAACGAGAACGTGCTCTGCTTCACGAACAACATCCCGCAGCGCGACGGCGGCACGCACCTGACCGGCCTGCGCGCGGCGATGACGCGCGTCATCAACAAGTACATCGATGACAACGAACTCGCGAAGAAGGCCAAGGTCGAGGTCGCCGGCGACGACATGCGCGAAGGCCTGGCCTGCGTCGTCAGCGTGAAGGTGCCCGAGCCCAAGTTCAGCAGCCAGACCAAGGACAAGCTCGTCTCGAGCGAAGTGCGCGGCCCGGTGGAAGAGATCGTCAGCAAGCTGCTCACCGACTACCTGCTCGAGAACCCGGCCGACGCCAAGATCATCTGCGGCAAGATCGTCGACGCCGCGCGTGCTCGCGAGGCCGCGCGCCGCGCGCGCGAGATGACGCGCCGCAAGGGCGTTCTCGACGGCATGGGCCTGCCCGGCAAGCTGGCAGACTGCCAGGAGAAAGACCCAGCGCTGTGCGAGATCTACATCGTCGAGGGCGACTCGGCCGGCGGCTCGGCCAAGCAGGGCCGCGACCGCAAGTTCCAGGCGATCCTGCCGCTGCGCGGAAAGATTCTCAATGTCGAGCGCGCGCGCTTCGAGAAGCTGCTGACGAGCAATGAAATCCTCACCCTCATCACCGCGCTCGGCACCAGCATCGGAAAGGACGAGTTCAACCCCGACAAGCTGCGCTACCACCGCATCATCCTGATGACCGACGCCGACGTCGACGGCGCGCACATCCGCACCCTGCTATTGACGTTCTTCTATCGCCAGATGCCCGAACTCGTCGAGCGCGGCCACATCTACATCGCGCAGCCGCCGCTGTACAAGGTCAAGCTCGGCAAGGAAGAGCAGTACCTGAAGGACGGCATCGAGCTCGACGCCTACCTCTTGAAGGTGGCGATCAAGGACGCCCGCCTCGAGACCGGCGTTGCCGGCGCGGTGACGCTGCAGGGCGAGGCGCTAGAAGCGCTGGCGCGCCAATACGTGCTCGCCAACAACGTCGTCGAGCGCCTCGCCCGCTGGATGGACGTCGAGGCGCTGCGCGCGCTGGCCAATGGCCTGGAGATCAACCTCGACACGCTCGAAGGCGCCGAGGCCTCGGCGCGCGCGCTCGCAGCCGCGCTGCACGACGCCGAAGTCAGCGCAGAGTTCGACGCGCGCACCGACAAGCACATCCTGCGCATCGGCCGCAAGCATCACGGCAACACCAAGAGCAGCGTGATCAGCGCCGACTTCATCCACGGCGCCGACTACGAAGCGCTGAGCACCGCGGGCCGCACCTTCAAGGGCCTTGTCGGCGTGGAGGCGGTGGTGAAGAAGGGCGAGGGCGAACGCCAGAAGGAAGCCAAGGTCGGCGACTTCCGCGCCGCGATGGCCTGGCTGATGCAGCAGGCCGAGAACAGCGTCGGCCGCCAGCGCTACAAGGGTCTCGGCGAGATGAACCCGGTGCAGTTGTGGGAGACCACGATGGACCCCGCCGTGCGCCGCCTGCTGCGCGTGCAGATCGACGACGCCATCGAAGCCGACCGCGTGTTCACGATGCTGATGGGCGACGAAGTCGAACCCCGGCGCGAGTTCATCGAAGTCAATGCGCTGAGGGCGGGGAATATCGACGTGTGATTTTCCAGGGTCTCGTAGGTCGCCAAATTAGTGGCGACTCGCGCCACACTGTTGCGAGTGGCGGGCGATAGTTGGTGCGACTGGCCTACTGCACCTGGGAAGGCCCAACCATCGGTCGGAGACTGAATAGGTCGCTGGTGCCGGCGGGTGGGTGCTCTCAGCGATGAGCACCAGGTTGCGGGCCGAAGGAGGCATGTGCCGAAACGTGCCGCGGGCGATACGTGACGGCGTAGCCGCCAAATTTCGAGTGGACGCTCTACCCAGGGTCGAGCGCGCGGCGTCGACGCTGTGCTCTGCATCCGTCCTGTGCACTTCATGCAGGCGCGTCGCCATCGCGAAGCCCCTGTCGCCGATGCCCCCCTGGCCGATCTCAAGACTGCACCAGCCGTCGGCTCTTGGCTATCGACATCAAGATGCCCAACCCAAGACCCAAGGTCACCATCGCCGTGCCGCCGTAGCTGATGAAGGGCAGCGGCACGCCGACCACCGGCAGGATGCCGCTGACCATGCCCATATTCACGAAGGCATAGGTGAAGAACGAGAGCGTCACCGCGCCGGCCAGCAGGCGCGCGAACTGCGTCGGCGCCTCGGCGGCGATCATCAACCCGCGAAAGATCAGGAAGATGAAGCCGAGCAGCAGCGTCACGCCGCCGGCGAGGCCGAACTCCTCCGAGAACGCGGCGAAGATGAAATCGGTCGTGCGCTCGGGGATGAACTCGAGGTGGGTCTGCGTGCCCTTCATGAAGCCCTTGCCGGTCAGCCCGCCCGAGCCGATGGCGATGCCGCCCTGGATGATGTGAAAGCCCTTGCCGAGCGGGTCGGTCGTCGGGTCGAGCAGGGTGCAGACGCGGTTCTTCTGGTAGTCGCGCATCAGCGGCCACTTGAGATCGGGCTGGCAGATCGTGTCCTCCGACAGCACGAGCGCCATCACGCCGACGGCGACCAGCAGCAGCACCGGAACGATCAGCCGCCACGACAGGCCGGCGAAGAAGATCACGTACAGCCCTGCCGAGAGCACGAGGATCGCGGTGCCGAGGTCGGGCTGCTTGACGATCAGCCCGACCGGCAGCGCGAGCATCAGCAGCGCGGCGACGAAGTCGAGCGCGCGCAACTGGCCTTCGCGGCGCTGGAACCACCAGGCCAGCATCATCGGCATCGCGATTTTCAGGATTTCAGACGGCTGGATGTCGACCACACCCACATGCAGCCAGCGTGTCGCGCCCTTCTTGGTGACGCCGAAGACCATCGTCGCGACGAGCAGCGCGACACCGAGGCAGTACAGCGGCACCGCCAGCCGCGACAGGCGCTGCGGCGGCACCTGCGCGACCATGAACAGCACGCCGACCGCGAGCACCATGTTGCGCGCGTGGTCGACGAAGCGAGTTCCACTGTCAAAGCCCGCCGAGTACATCGTCAGCAGGCCGCCGACGGAGAGCAGCACGATGGCCGCGGAGAGCGGGCCGTCGAAGCCGATGAACACCGGCCGCGCGCGCTGCCACAGCGTTGGCTTGTTGAAGACGTGGCTCATGACCGCCCCTCGGCCGACGAGTACATCGGCCGATCCCCCGAGGGGAGAGAGGGGCGCGGCTCAAAGCCGGCTCGCGCCGGCTTGGACGCCACGAGCGGCTGCCGCGTCTCGCGGCTGCCGCGGGCCGGCTTGGCGAGCTGAGGCCGGACACAGCCAGTCCCTGCGGACTGGCTGTGCCTGCCGAAGGCCATCGGCCTCTGGCCGATGGCGGCCCGGCGCTCGGCCCGCGGAAGTTCGCTCGCCACGGGATGTCTCATCGCGCCGGGGCGGCGTCGCTCGCGGCCGGTTTGGGCCGTGGGGCGATCGGAGCCGATGCGGCCGGGGCCGAAGCAGCGGCTGCGGCCACAACGTCGGCCGCGGCGGCCGGCGGCGTCGCGGCCGCGCCCGGCAGCGGCACCGTGCTCGTGTCGCGCTGCACGCCGATCGGCGTGCTGGACTGGCCGAGCCGCGTCGCCGCGATGTCTTCGGCGCTCGGGTACTTGCCGAGCAGCACGTAGTCGAACACCCGGCGTGCGATGGGCGCCGCGGAGGCGGCGCCGAAGCCCGCGTTCTCGACCACCATCGCCAATGCGACGCGCGGCGCGTCCAGCGGCGCGAAGGCGGTGTATAGCGCGTGGTCGCGGTGCCGCTCCTCGATGGTCTTGGCGTTGTACTTCTCGTCTTTGCCGATTGCGATCACCTGCGCGGTGCCGGTCTTGCCGCCGCTCTGGTAGGGCGCGCCGACGAACACGCGCGCCGAGGTGCCCTCCTGCGTCACGCCGTACAGCGCCTGACGGATGAACGCGATATGCTCGGGGTTGAGCGGCACCGGCGGCAGCGCCTGGCCCGAGACCTGGCGCTTGCTGCGCGTCTCGAAGTTCTCGATCTCGCGCACCAGGCGCGGCGTGTAGCGCTGCCCACCACCGGCGACGACGGCGGTGGCCTGCGCAAGCTGGAGCATCGTGAAGGCGTTGTAGCCCTGGCCGATGCCGAGCGAGATCGTCTCGCCGGCGTACCACTTCTGCTGTTCCTTCTTGCGGTACGCGGCGCGCTTCCATGCCGTCGACGGCAGCAGCCCCTTGACTTCACCCTGGATGTCGATGCCGCTGATCTGGCCCAGGCCGAGCGGCTTCATGAAGTCATGGATCGCATCGACGCCGAGGTCATTGGCGAGCATGTAGTAGTAGGTGTCGCACGACTGCACGATCGACTTGTACATGTCGACCGATCCGTGGCCGAACTCCTTGTCATCGCGGAACTTATGGTTGCCGAACCAGAAGTAGCCGGGGTCGGAGATCGCCTGCTGCGGCGTGCGCTTGCCCAGGCTCAGCGCGGCCAGCGCCATGAACGGCTTGTAGGTGGACCCCGGCGGGTAGGTGCCGCGCAGCGCGCGGTTCAGGAGCGGCTTGTCGATGTCTTCGTTGAGCACCTTCCAGTTCTCGGCGTCGATGCCGTCGACGAACAGGTTGGGGTCGAAGTTGGGCTTGCTGACGAAGGCGAGGATCTCGCCATTGCGCGGGTCGATCGCCACCAGCGCGCCGCGGCGGTCGCCGAAGAGTTCCTCCACCAACGCCTGCAGGTGGATGTCGATCGCGAGCGTCAGCGTGTTGCCGGGCGTCGCCGGGTTGCTTTGCAGGCGGCGCACCGCGCGGCCGCCGGCGGTCGTCTCGATCTCCTCGAAGCCGGTGCTTCCGTGAAGGTCGGCCTCGTAGCTCTGCTCGATGCCGAGCTTGCCGATGTACTCGGTGCCGCGGTAGTTGGGCGCATCCTCGGTCTCGTCGATGGCCGCCTTCTCGGCCTGGTTGATACGCCCGATGTAGCCGATCAGGTGGCTCGCCGTCTCTCCGCGCGGGTAGTTGCGGAACAGGCGCGCCTTGATCTCGACGCCGGGAAAACGAAAGCGCTGCGCGGTGAAGCGCGCCACTTCTTCGTCGGTCAGGCGCGAGCGTATCGGCAGCGACTCGAAGCTCTTGCCTTCTTCCATCAGCCGCTTGAAGCGCTTGCGGTCGCGCGGTTGCACGTCGATCACCTGCGCCAGATCGTTGATCGTCGCCTCGAGGTCGTCGACCTTGGATGGCGCGATCTCCAGCGTGTAGGCCGAGTAGTTGTCGGCCAGCACGACGCCGTTGCGGTCGACGATCAGGCCGCGGTTGGGGACGATCGGGACAACCGAGATGCGGTTGTTCTCGGCCTGGGTCGAGAGTTCGTCGTGCTGATAAACCTGCAGATACACGAGGCGTGCGATGAGCAGGCCGAAGCAGAACAACACGAACGCCGCCGCCGCGAACAGGCGCACGCGAAAGCTTCCCAGCTCGCGTTCAATGTCTTTCAGTTCAGTCATGTTCGGGCAAGGCGCGCACTCACTGCAATCACAGCGGTCTGTTCTGATCCGGATCCGGCGCTCGCCGTTGCGGCGCCAGCAGCAGCCAGGTGACGGGCGGCCAGAGCAGCGATTCGAACACCGGTGCAAGCAGGAGCTGCCAGCCCGGGAACATGCCGCCCGCGAGCACGCGCACGAGCAGCGACACCGCGTGCGCGGCGAAGAACAGCGGCAGGATCTGCACCGCCTGCGACGGCACGGTGAACCACAGCAGGCGGCGATGGACAGTGACCGCGAAGAAGCTCAGCAGCGTGTAGGCCAGCGCATGCTGGCCAAGCACCGCACCGTCGTGCACGTCCATCACGAGGCCGAACGCAAACGCCACGCCGACACCGATCCGCCGCGGCTGGTGCACGTTCCAGAACACGAGCGCCAGCGCGAGCAGGTCGGGCATCGCCGGCTGACGCCCGAGCGGGACCAGGTTGAAGGCGAGCGCACCGAGCAGCGTCGCCCAGATGAAGATCGGGTTGACGGGCAGCAGCAGCTGATCGGCGCTGCGCCGCATCATGATGCAGAACCTCGCAAAGCCAGCATCACCGACGCCCCGGCTTGCGCGGCGGCGCCGACGCGGCTTCGGCCTCGGGCCGCGGCGGCAGCTGCGCTCCCACGGGTTCGAGAACCAGCACCTGGCGCACGCTGTCGGGCGAAGCCACCGGCTGCAGCAGGATGCGCGCGAAACTGGTCTCGATGCGGCGGTCGACCTGGCGGACCCGCGCCACCGCCAAGCCGGGCGGGTAGATGCCGTCGACGCCCGACGTGGTGAGCAGGTCGCCCACCTGCACGTCGGCATTGCCGGCCATGAAGCGCAATTCCATGCCGGCGCCGCCGGTCAGCCCGAACGCCGCGCCGCGCGCCAGCGTGCGCGTGTTGAGGACCGGGATCGCGGCGTCCTTGTCGGTCAGCAGGCTCACTTCGGCGCTGAGCGGGTAGACGCGCGTCACTTGCCCGAGCACGCCCTGCTCGTTGATCACCGGCGAGCCGATCAGCACCCCGCTGACCCGGCCACGGTCGATGACGACCTTGCGCGAATAGGGGTCCGGCGCCTCGTAGAGCACCTCGGCGGCGAGCGAGCGGATGGTCAGCGCCGGGCGCAGATCGAGCAGGCCGCGCAGGCGCGCGTTCTCCAGCGTCAGTTGCTCGACTTGCGCGGCCCTCTGAGACTGCAGAATGAGCTCGCTGCGGGCCGCCTGTTCGCGGCCGAGTGCGTCTTGAAGCCCGCTCGCGTATTCACTGCTGCGCTCCCACGCAGCCACCGGAATCATCAGCAAGCGCTCCATGGGCAGCAGCGCTGTGGCGACCACCGCGCGCATCGGCAGCGTGATCTTGAAGCGCGTGTCGGCCACCATCAGCAGCACGGCCAGCGCCGAGAAGAACACCATCTTGCTCAGCGCCGAAGGTCCCTGGCGGAAGAAGGGCGGCGGCGTACGATCGAAGCTGCCCAGGGCCATGGTTGCGCAGCGGTCAGAGTGGAATTGCGCTCGGCGGAAGGGCTGCCTTAGCGCTCGGGGGGTTGCGCCCGGACACAGACAGTCCCTGCGGACTGGCAGTGCCTGGCCCAGGGCCGGGCCTGTGGCCCGGCGCGGCCTGCAAGGCACACCGCAGGTGTCTTGGGGCCGTCATTCACTCGGAGGTGAAGATGCTGCCCAGCCGCTCCATCCTCTCCAGCGCGAGCCCGCAGCCGCGCACGACGCAGGTCAGCGGGTCTTCGGCGACCAGCACCGGCAGGCCGGTCTCCTCGGCGAGCAGGCGGTCGAGGTCGCGCAGCAACGCGCCGCCACCGGTGAGCATCATGCCGCGCTCGGCAATATCGGCGCCGAGTTCGGGCGGCGTCTGCTCCAGCGCGTTCTTGACGCTGGAGACGATCTGGTTCAGCGGATCGGTCAGCGCCTCGAGAATCTCGTTGCTGCTGATCGTGAAACTGCGCGGCACGCCCTCGGAGAGGTTGCGCCCCTTGACCTCGATCTCGCGCACCTCCGACCCTGGGAAAGCCGAGCCGATGGTCTTCTTGATCGACTCGGCCGTGGGCTCTCCGATCAGCATGCCGTAGTTGCGGCGGATGTAGTTGATGATGGCTTCGTCGAACTTGTCGCCGCCGACGCGCACGCTGCCCTTGTAGACCATGCCGCCGAGACTGATGACGCCGACTTCCGTCGTGCCGCCGCCGATGTCGATGACCATCGAGCCGCTCGCCTCGCTGACCGGCAGCCCGGCGCCGATCGCGGCGGCCATCGGCTCTTCGATCAGGTAGACGTCGCTCGCGCCGGCGCCGAGCGCGGACTCGCGGATCGCGCGCCGCTCGACCTGCGTCGAACCGCAGGGCACGCAGATGATGATCCGCGGGCTGGGCCTGAGCACCGAGCGCGGATGGACCATCTTGATGAACTGCTTGAGCATCTGCTCGGTGACGGTGAAGTCGGCGATCACGCCGTCCTTCATCGGCCGGATGGCTTCGATGTTGCCAGGCACCTTGCCGAGCATCGCCTTGGCTTCCTTGCCGACGGCCTGGATGGTCTTCTTGCCGTGCGGCCCGCCTTCGTGACGGATCGCGACGACCGAGGGTTCGTCAAGAACGATGCCCTTGCCGCGCACATAGATCAGCGTGTTGGCGGTGCCGAGGTCAATCGCAAGGTCGGTCGAAAAGTAGCGGCGCAATGAGGCAAACATGGCTTGTACGGTTGGCGGCGGTCGGGGCTGAAGGGTGGCGCAGTGGACCGCTGGACGCGAATCTGGGGGTGGGCATTCTCGAAGACGCAGTCGGTCGGCTCGATGCCGACACGGCAGGCTCTTCTCTGGCGATTTTTGGGCCAGCCCGGCGTCGATGCCGCAAACCGGCACCAGAGCTCGGTTTGCCAGCGCCGGTGAGGGCTGCGGATAACCGGAGATAATACCTCAAGCGATGATTTTTCCGCGCGGTTTTCGCCGCCAAGACCCCCCGATGCACGCCCTTTTTCGAGCGCGATTTCCATGCCGCTGAGCCCCGACGACGTGAGCCGCATCGCGCACCTCGCGCGGCTCGAGTTGAAGCCGGAGGAGCAGGCGGCGATGCTGGTGCAGCTCAACGGCTTTTTCTCCATCGTTGAGCAGATGAGCGCCGTCGACACGCGCGGCGTCGAGCCGCTTTACACGCCGCTGGCTGCGGTGCAGGAGATGCCGCTGCGCCTGCGCGACGACGTGGTGACCGAAGTCGACCGCCGCGAGGCCAACCAGCGCAGCGCGCCAGCGGTGGCGGATGGGTTGTTCCTCGTTCCGAAAGTGATCGAGTGAGCGCCGCGCTGCACACCCTCGGCGTCGCCGAGCTCGGGCGATCGCTGGACGAAGGACGCATCAGCAGCATCGAGATCACGACCCATCTGCTTGCACGCTCGGCAAGCCATTCGGACCTCGGCGCGTTTCTGTGCGTCAATGAAGAAGGCGCGATGGCCCAGGCTCGCGCCGCCGACGCGCGGCGCGCTGCCGGCGAGCGCGGCGCGCTGCTCGGCGTGCCGCTGGCGCACAAGGACATCTTCGTCACCGAGTCGCTGCCGACGACCGCCGGCTCGAAGATCCTCGCCGGCTATCGCAGCCCGTTCGACGCCACCGTCGTCGCGCGCCTCGCCGCCGCGGGAACGGTCACCCTCGGCAAGCTCAACTGCGACGAGTTCGCGATGGGCTCGTCGAACGAGAACTCGGCCTACGCGCCGGTGCGCAACCCGTGGGACCGCACGCGCGTTCCGGGCGGCTCTTCGGGCGGTTCGGCGGCTGCCGTCGCGGCGCGCCTGCTGCCGGCGGCGACCGGCACCGATACCGGCGGCTCGATACGCCAGCCGGCGAGCTTCTCCGGCGTCACCGGCATCAAGCCGACCTACGGCGTGTGCTCGCGCTACGGCATGATCGCCTTCGCGTCCAGCCTCGATCAGGCCGGCCCGCTGGCGCGCAGCGCCGAGGACTGCGCGCTGCTGCTGTCGGCGATGAGCGGTTTCGACGAGCGCGATTCGACGAGCGCGCAGCGCCCGCGGCAGGACTATCACGCCGCGCTGTCGACGGCCCGCGAAGGCGCGACCGCGGCGCGACCGCTGGCCGGGCTGCGCATTGGGCTGCCGAGGGAGTTCTTTCCGGCCGCGCTGGCCGCCGATGTCGAAGGCGCGGTGCGCGCCGCATTGCAGGGGCTGGAGCGACTCGGCGCGACGCTGGTCGACGTCAGCCTGCCGCGCACCGAGCTGTCGATCCCGGTCTACTACATCATCGCGCCCGCCGAAGCGAGCTCGAACCTGTCGCGCTTCGACGGCGTGCGCTACGGCCATCGCGCGGCGAAGTACGGCGACCTGATGGACATGTACAAGAAGACCCGCGCCGAGGGCTTCGGCGCCGAGGTCAAGCGACGCATCATGATCGGCACCTACGTACTCTCGCACGGCTACTACGACGCCTACTACCTGCAGGCGCAGAAGCTGCGCCGCATGATCGCCGACGATTTCCAGGCCTGCTTCGCGCAGTGCGACCTCATCGCCGGCCCGGTGGCGCCGAGTGTCGCCTGGCGGCTCGGCGAGAAGGACGACGACCCGGTCGCGGCCTACCTCGCGGACATCTTCACACTGCCGGCGAGCCTGGCCGGACTGCCGGGCATGAGCCTGCCGGCTGGCTTCGGCGAGGGCGGCATGCCGGTCGGGCTGCAGTTGATCGGCAACTACTTCCACGAAGGCGCGCTGCTGCACGCCGCGCACGCCTTCCAGCAGGCGAGCGACTGGCACCGCCGCTTGCCGCAGGGGTTTTGACATGGCGCCCCCAAGCTCACTTCGTTCGCTGCCCCCCGAGGGGGATGCCGTTCCGCTTGGGGCGGCCCGGCGCGTCACGCAATGAACCCAAGACCCCCTTTGATCCGCGGCTACGAGGTCGTCATCGGCATCGAGACGCACGCCCAGCTCTCGACGCGCAGCAAGATCTTCAGCGGCGCATCCACGACCTTCGGCGCGGCGCCGAACACGCAGGCCTGCGCGGCCGACCTGGCGCTGCCGGGCACGCTGCCGGTGATGAACCGCGGTGCGGTCGAGCGGGCGATCCGCTTCGGCCTGGCGGTCGGGGCGACGGTCGCGCCGCAGTCGATCTTCGCGCGCAAGAACTACTTCTATCCCGACCTGCCCAAGGGCTACCAGATCAGCCAGTACGAGACGCCGGTGGTGCAGGGCGGCGCGATCGAGTTCTACGTCGGCGAGGCCCGGCACAAAGTCAACCTGACCCGCGCTCACCTCGAAGAGGACGCCGGCAAGTCGCTGCACGAAGATTACGCCGGCCAGACCGGCATCGACCTCAACCGCGCCGGCACGCCGCTGCTCGAGATCGTCACCGAGCCCGACATGCGCTCGAGTGCCGAGGCGGCCGAATACGCGAAGGCGCTGCACGCGCTCGTCGTCTGGCTCGAGATCTGCGACGGCAACATGCAGGAAGGCTCGTTCCGCTGCGACGCCAACGTCTCCGTGCGCAAACCCGGCGAGGCCTTCGGCACCCGGCGCGAGATCAAGAACCTGAACAGCTTCAAGTTCCTGCAGCAGGCGGTGGACTACGAGATCCAGTGGCAGATCGACCTCATCGAAGACGGCGGCGCGGTGCAGCAGGCGACGGTGCTGTTCGATCCCGCGAACGGGCAGACGCGCGCGATGCGCAGCAAGGAAGACGCGCACGACTACCGCTACTTCCCCGATCCCGACCTGCCGCCGCTGGTGATCGCGCCGCAGTGGATCGCCAACGTGGCCTCGGCCATGCCCGAGCTGCCGCGCGCGATGGCCGAGCGCTTCCAGAAGGACTACGTGCTGCCTGCCTACGACGCGTCGATGATGACGCAGAGCAAGGCCTTTGGCGCCTTCTTCGAAGCCACTGCCAAGGCCTGCGGCAATGCCAAGCTGGCCGCCAACTGGCTGATGGGCGAGGTGTCGCGGCGCCTGAATGCGCAGACATTGGGCATCGAAGACAGCCCGGTCGGCGCCACCACACTGGCCAGCCTGATTGCGCGCATCGTCGACGGCACCGTGTCCAACAACGGCGCGCGGCAGGTCTTCGATGCGCTGTGGTCGCAGGGCGGCGACGTCGATGCGCTGATCGCGGCGCTCGGCCTGAAGCAGATGAACGACAGCGCAGCGCTGGAGGCCATCCTCGACCAGGTGCTCGCCGCCAATCCGAAGTCGGTCGACGAGTACCGCGCCGGCAAGGACAAGGCCTTCAACGCGCTCGTCGGCCAGGTGATGAAGGCGAGCCAGGGCAAGGCCAACCCGTCGCAAGTCAACGCGCTGCTGAAGAAGAAGCTCGGTTGACGCACGGCAATCGGTGACCCTCGTGGGCGCCGCCGCGCGGTGCCAGAATTCCCACTGTTTGAATCCCAACGATCAGGACTTCGCGCCATGAACGTCACGCTTCGAATCGTCCCGCCAGTGCTTGTCGCGGCGCTGCTCTCGGCTGCTGTCCATCTCGCCACCGCCCAGCCTGCCGCCGCGCCGGCCGCTGCGGCCAGCGCTGCATCGGCGCTGCCGGCCGACCCGTGGCCACGCCAGATCAACCTGTCGACCGGCACCGTGCTGATGTACCAGCCGCAGGTCAACCAATGGCAAGGCAACCAGATCGACTTCCGCTCGGCGCTGGCGTTCATGCCCAAGGGTGCCAAGCAGGAGACTTTCGGCGTTATGTTTGCCACCGCGCGAACCCAGGTCGACAAGGTCAACCGCGTCGTGGTGTTCGAGAACATGACGATCACCAAGAGCGACTTCCCGGCCCTGCCCGACCGCGGCGCGGCCTATGCGGCCGAGTTGCAAAGCGCCATTGCGAGCAACGTGCGCACGATCTCGCTCGACCGCCTGACCGCTTCGCTTGCAATGAGCGGCATCAAGCCGCCGACGGTGCCGGTGCAGAACACCCCGCCGAAGGTGTTCGTCAGCTATTCACCCGCCATCCTGGTGCCGATCGACGGCGCGCCGGTCATCAAGCCGGTGCCGGGGAGCGCCGGCTTCCAGCGCGTGATCAACACCAAGGCTGCCGTCTTCCAAGCGGCGCTCGGGCTTGGCTACTACTTGCACGTCTATGACGGCTGGCTGTTCGCGAGTGCGATCGAAGGCCCCTGGACGCTCGCCGGCTCGGTGCCGGTGGGCCTGAACACCGAAGCCCTGCAACTCGCCAAGGCGGGCGTCGTCGACATGCTCGACGGCGGACCGAAGGCCAACCCGAAGCCCTCGCTGGCCAATGGCGTGCCGAACATCATCACGAGCCAAGTGGCCGCCGAGCTGATCGTCTTCAATGGCCAACCCGACTTCGTTCCGATCAATGGCACGCAACTGCTGTGGGCGACGAACACGACCTCGGACGTCTTCATCAACACGGTCAGCAACGACTACTTCATCTTGATGTCCGGCCGCTGGTTCACCGGCGCCGGCATCAACGGGCCGTGGAACTACATCGCCAGCAACGCGCTGCCGCCCGACTTCGCGCGCATCCCGCCCGGTTCGCTCGCCTCGGCGGTGCTGCCCACGGTCGCCGGAACGCCGCAGGCGCAGGAGGCTGTGATCCAGAACACGATTCCGCAGACGGCGACCATCAAACGCGTCAACGGGCCGAGCTTCACGCCGAGCTTCGACGGCGCGCCGCAGTTGCTGCCGATCGCCGGCACGCCGCTGTCGTACGTCGCCAATGCGTCGGCGCCGCTGATCCAGGTCTCGCCGAGCGCGTACTACGCGGTCCAAGCCGGCGTGTGGTTCACCGCGCCCGGCGTCACCGGGCCGTGGAGCGTCGCCGCCGCGGTGCCGGACGTGATCTACACAATTCCGCCGTCCTCGCCGATCTACTACGTCACCTACGTGCGCATCTACGAGGCGACGCCTCAGTATGTGTACGCCGGCTACACGCCGGGCTACCTGGGCACCGTGGTCTCGCCGGACGGAACTATCGTCTACGGCACGGGCTACGCCTACAGCCCGTGGATAGGCTCGATCTGGTATCCGCCGCCCTACACCTACGGCATCGCCGCGGCGCCGATCTACAACCCCTACGTCGGCTACACCTTCGGCTTCGCCGCAGGGCTGGCCACCGCTGCCTTCTGGGGCTGGGGTGGTGCTTACTATGGAGGTTATTACGGCGGCGCGTACTACCACCCGGGCTACTACGGCGGCTACGGCTGCTGCGCGTCGGCGAGCGCAAACGTCTACGGCCACTGGGGCAATGCGGCGTACTCGGGCACGCGCTCGTGGTACGCGGGCGGCGGCGTGGCCGGCAGCACGGCCAGCGGCAGCTACGCCAACGCGCGCACGGGAACGACCGGGAACTACAACGCGGGCCGGCAGTACAACGCCAACACCGGCAACGCCTCGCGCGGCTACGACCGCACGGTCAACACGCCCTCCGACGGCTCAGGCAACGTCGCCCGAGGCGCGAACTACAACACCACCACCGGTCAGCGCTCGTACGGCTCGAACGCGTCGTACACCGGCGCCGGCGGCAGCTCGATCGACCGCACAAGCGCCACCACGGCCGGGCCGCAGGGCACCGGGCACACGGCGCAGACGACGACCTACAACGCCAAGACCGGCCAGACGAACACCTGGGGCAGCGCCAATCCGGGCAGCAACGACCACTTCGCCGACAGCAGCGGCAACGTGACGCGCAGCGACGGCAGCGGCGGCTGGCAGCAGCATTCGGCCAGCGGCTGGGGCGCGGCCTCGGGCGACACTTCGTGGGCCGATCGCGAAGCGCAGGCGCGCAGCGCCGGCGATGACCGCTTCGGCGGCGGCGGCGGCGGCGGCGACCGCTTCGGCGGCGGCGGCGGCGGCTTTGGCGGCGGTGGATTCCGGGGCGGCGGCGGCTTTCGCCGATAGGAGCTGGCCCAGTCCTACTTCCGCGGCGGCTTGCTCGCCGCAGACGCTGCCGGGGCCGGCGCCGCGGCGGCGTTGAGCACACCCATCGAGCCTGGCGCGGCACCGCCCCACAACCGTTTGAGGCGATCGAGTTCGATATCGAACAGGGCGTTGATGCGCCCGGTCTCGGCCTGCTGGTTCTGCACCAGCGTTCGCTGCGCTTCGAGCGCGGCGTCGTTGGCGTCGAGTGCCTGCCTGAGCTTGGGCGACAGGGTCCTGCCGGCATAGAACTCGGCCTCGTCGAGCAGCGGCTTGCGCTCGGCGGCGAGCAGCTTGAGGCGTTCCTCGGACAGTCGAACCGCCTTGCGCACGTCGTCGAGTGCCGACTCGCGCGCGCGGCGGTGCGTAGCCTCGTTCGGGAATCGCATCATCAGGTTGCGGTCACGGCGCACCGCATCGAGCCGCGCCGCGCGCTCGGCGGCGGCGCGGCGCTCGGCGGCCTCCATATCGGCACGCTCGTCGGAGGTCGGTGTCGGCGGCACGACCTTGCGCACCGAGCCATCGGCGTTGAGAAGCCGCTGGTCACGATTGGCGCACTCGGGGATGGGGCGATCGGAAGTCAGTGTCTTGCCGCTCGCGTCGACGCACGTGTAGATCGCCGCCGAGCCCGCGGCGCAGGCTTCGCTTGCGAGCGATGCCGAGAGCCACAGCGTGGCGGCAATCTCGGCGACGACAACGCCGTGCTTGCGCATTCAGACTCCGTAGCGTTGGCGATAGGCGGCCACCGGCGCGAGGTGTGCCGCGAGGGCCGGGTCGAGGGTCGACTGTAAGTACTCGAAGACGTCGGCAAGCGTCGCAACAGCAGCCGTTTCCAGGCCCAACTCGCGCTGGACAAACTGCACCGCCGAGTCGCTGCCGCCGTCGCTTGCCCGTTCCTGGCGGTCGAGCGCGATCGCCACCGCGCACGCCTTGCCACCGGCCGCTTTGATCATCGCCACCGACTCGCGCACGGAGATGCCCGCCGAGATCACGTCGTCGACGATCAGCACGCGACCGGCCACCTTGGCACCGACCAGCGTGCCGCCTTCGCCGTGGTCCTTGGCCTCTTTGCGGTTGTAAGCGTAGGGCACGTTGCGGCCGAGCCGGGCCAGCTCGATCGCGACCGCCGCGGCGAGCACGATGCCCTTGTAGGCCGGGCCGAACAGCATGTCGAATTCGATTCCCGACACGATCAGGCGCCGCGCATAGAATTCCGCCAGCCTGCCGAGCTTGGCACCGTCGTCGAACAGCCCGGCATTGAAGAAGTAGGGCGAGAGCCGACCGGACTTGATCTTGTACTCGCCAAAGCGCAGAACACCGGCGGCGAGCGAGAACTTCACGAATTCCAGCGCCAGCGAGTCGCCGCTCGGGTCGGCGACAGTCTCATCGTTCATTGAGGAATCCCGTGTTTCGACTCGTCACCCTGAACCTCAACGGCATCCGCTCGGCAGCGAACAAGGGCTGGATCCCTTGGGTCGAGGCGCTCGCCGCCGATTGTATGGGCGTGCAGGAGATCAAGGCCCAGGCGGCCGACGTCGCGGATCGCTTCGAGGTCGTGGCTGGCATGAAGGGCCACTTCCACTTCGCCGAGAAGAAGGGCTACTCCGGCGTCGGCCTGTACACGCGCAAGAAGCCGAGCGCGGTCATCACCGGCATCGGCAACCCCGAATTCGACGCCGAGGGGCGCTGGGTCGAGACCCGTTTCGACACCGCGCGGCGCAAACTCAGCATCATCAGCTGCTACTTTCCCAGCGGTTCGAGCGGCGAGGAGCGCCAGCAGGCCAAGTTCCGCTTCCTCGCGCTGATGGCGCCGACGCTGCTGCGGCTCAAGGCCGAGCGCGAGTTCATCCTCGTCGGCGACGTCAACATCGCGCACAAGGAGATCGATCTCAAGAACTGGCGCAGCAACCAGAAGAACAGCGGCTTCCTGCCCGAGGAGCGCGCGTGGATGACGCACGTGCTGGACGAACTGGGCTTGGTCGACGTGTTCCGCGCGCTCAACCCGCACCCCGAGCAGTACACATGGTGGAGCAACCGCGGACAGGCCTGGGCCAAGAACGTCGGCTGGCGGCTCGACTACCATCTGGCGACGCCCGGCATTGCCGCGAAGGCGCGCCGCGAGCACATCTACCTCGACCAGCGTTTCAGCGACCACGCCCCGCTGGTGATCGACTACGACTTCAACCTGTGACGGGCGCCGACGCCGGGCGCATTCGCCTCGCCGCGTTGCTGCCGCCGCACC
Source organism: uncultured bacterium (assembly GCA_903830565.1). Classification (GTDB taxonomy): domain Bacteria; phylum Pseudomonadota; class Gammaproteobacteria; order Burkholderiales; family Burkholderiaceae_C; genus CAIKUF01. The sequence goes on from CAIKUF010000293.1 coordinate 32,544, forward strand.
TGGCCGCGGCCATTGCATGGCGTCGTCGGCTTACGCCTTGCTTACTGCACCCGGCAGGCCTCCCCATTGCGACTTCGCTGCGCCGCCGGTGGCGCGCTCGAACGAACCCAGGTTCCACACATGCCCCCGATCCGACAGGTGACGACGCTCGAAGACGTGCTCGATATCGTCACCTGTCAACTGGCCGAACGCGTGGCCGAGGGCACGCGCCCGGTGTGCTACCTGCCCGGTAACGCGGGCCGCATCGGCGCCCTCGAAGAGTGGGTCTTCGCGCATCCTGAACGCTTCGCCGGCGTCGACCTGTTCCAGGTTCTCGCGCTCGGCCCCGCCGAGGGCTGGCGGCGCGCCGTGCTGGCCGGCGCGGGCATCGTCACGCCGTTCATCGGCCCCGGCGTGCGCGAACTCGTCAACGCCGGACTGGCGCGCAACATCCGCTGCAATCTGTCGCAGGTGCCGCGGCTGTTCGAGGATCGCTGGCGCCCGCAAGTCGCTTTCGCGCACACCTCGCCGCCGGATGCTGCGGGCCGCGTCACACTGGGCCTGAATGCGGGCATCGACTTCGCGCCGTTGCGGCAGGCGCGGTTCAAGGTCGCGGTGGTCAATGCGCGTATGCCGCGCTGGCACATCGCGACCCACGAGGATCCGGCCAGCGGCCAGCGCATCGCGAGCGGCTGTGCGATGCTGCTTTCGGACTTCGACCTCGTGGTCGAGATCGACGAGCCGCTGCTGGAACATCACATGGCGCCGACCTCGCCCGCGAGCGAAGTGCAAACGCTCTCGATCGCACGCCGCATCGTCGACCTGCTGCGCAGCGACGCGAACGTCGGGGATGGCAAGGTGCTGCCGCACACGATCCAGTTGGGCATCGGCAAGATCCCGAATGCGGTCGCGAGCGAGCTGGTAGCCCGCGGCGTGTCGGTGCGCGGCGTGTGGTCGGAGCTGTTCTCCGATGGCGTGCTCGCCCTCCATCGGGCCGGCCTGATCCGCTGCACGCAGGGCCCCGCGCTGCGCGAGCGCATCGTCGTCGGTTTCGTGCTCGGCAGCCGCGAGCTCTATGAGTTCATGCACGACAACGCCGACTTCGCGGTGCTGCCGCAGGAGATCGTCAACGACCCGGCGATGATCCGGCACAACGCGTCGATGGCGAGCATCAACAGCGCCCTCGCGGTCAGCCTGGCCGGCGAGGTGTGCGCGTCGACGATCGCCAAGCGCTACTACTCCGACGTCGGCGGGCAGTTCGACTTCGCGCTCGGCGCTTCGTGGGCGCGCGCTGGCATCGCCATCATCGCGCTGCCGAGCGTTGTCGACCGCGGCGACGGCGCGACGCGAAGCCGCATCGTCGCATCCCACCCCGAAGGCTCGCACCACACGATCGGGGCCGACCTGCCGGTGGTCGTCGTCACCGAGCAGGGGGTGGCCGACCTGCGCCACCTGAACGACACCGAGCGCGTCGAGGCGATGCTCGGCGTCGCCCATCGGGACTGGCGCACGCTGCTCGCCAAGGAAGCGCGCGCACTGCCCTCGATGCAGGGCGTGGGCACGATCTCGGCGCAGCTCGTCGCGCTGCGCGACGGCCGACACGCGGTGATCCGGCCGGCAACGCAACGCGACATCGCCGCGATCGGCGAGTACATCGTGCGCCTGAGCAACGACGACCGCCACACGCGCTACATGGGCACGGTCTCGGTCTCCTACCTGACGTCGACCGAGCGCCTGTCGCGGCTCTACCGCGAGACGCTGGACTACCGGCAGCACGCGGCCTTCATCGTCGCGCTGGACGACGAGGTCATCGGCGTCGCCCACGCCTACCGCATGGACGAGAGCGGAACCTACGAGGTCTCGTTCTCGCGCCGAAGCGACCTGCGAGGACAGGGCATCGGCCGGCACCTGATGCAGATGCTGATCGACTGGGGCGCGCTGGTCGACGCCAAGGTCTACTATGCAACGACCTACCGCAAGGAGAACCCGCGGATGCGTGCGCTGTTCGACCGCTTCGGCTTCGTCGCCGAGGCCGACCCGGGCGATCCCCATGCGGTGATCTACAAGGCCCTGATCGACGACCTCGTGCGCGCCGCCCAAGGGCTGGGCGCAGGCCCGCATCACCCTGCCCCCGCGCGCGTTGCCGCGCCGCGAAGGCGAAGCGCGAAGGCGCCGACGCCGACCAGCGCCTGAGCGAGCCGCAAACCCACGCGCGACGCGACCATGCTCATCAAGCCTCTCACGCGACTCGCGATCCGAGCGGTCCTGTTCGTCGCTGCCATCGTTGCCGCCATCGCTGTCGGATTCGCAGCCCAGGCCTGGTGGCGACACCCGTCGCTCGAGCCCTGGCATACGCTGCATCTGGAGAGCGAGTTCAAGTCCGGCGCCACGGCGGCGCGCAGCTTCGCCGAGTACGTGGCGCAGGAGGAGCGGCTCTTCGCCGAGCTGCGGCACAAGCTGTACGCCTCGCCGGCCGCGCCGGGTACCAGTGAACTCGACCGTTATGCCGCCGGCTCGCTCGCCGCGCGGATCGCACTCGAGACGCAGGGCAACCGCACGCACGAGAGCGGGCCCGAGAGCCCGCGCGGCGTGGCGGTGATGCTGCACGGGCTCTCGGACGCGCCGTACTCGCTAGCGACCGTCGGCCGCGTGCTGCGCGAGCGCGGCTTTCACGTCGTCTGGCTGCGGCTGCCGGGGCACGGCACGATCCCCGGCGCGTTGCGCGAGGTGGACTGGGAAGACTGGATGGCCGCGACCGCGCTCGCCGTGCGCCACGCCGCCGAGCTCGCTCCCGGCAAGCCGCTCTACGTCGCCGGCTATTCGGCCGGCGGCGCGCTCGCGCTGCTGCACACACTGCGCGCGCTGGACGACAAGTCGCTCGCGATGCCGTCGCGGCTGCTGCTCTTCTCGCCGGCGATCGGCGTTTCGCGCTTCGCGGTGATGACGAACATCACTTCGTTGCTCGCACCGCTGCCCGGCCTCGAGAAAGCAGCGTGGCTCGATGTGATGCCCGAGTACGACCCCTACAAGTACAACTCGTTTCCGGTCAATGCAGCGACGCAGATCCGGGGTTTGACGCGCGCGCTCGAGGCCGAGCTTTCCCGAGCGCAGCAGCGTGCCATGCAGGGTCGCATGCCGACCGTGACCGCGTTCCAATCCATCGTCGATTCGACAATCACCGCGGAATACCTGGCGACGCGTCTTTTCCAGCGCCTGCCCGACAAGCGGCACGAGCTCGTCGTCTTCGATGTGAACCGCAACGCGCAACTCTCGACGCTGATCGCGCCCGCGCCCATGCGCGCGTTCGACCGCATCTCCTCGGCCCCCGCGCTGCCGTTTCGCCTGACCGTCGTCGGCAACCGCAGCCGCGACAGCCTGGAAGTCGCCGAATGGTCGCGCGATCCCGGCAGCGGCGCGCCGGTCGCGAAACCCACGGGTCTCGCATGGCCGGCCAATGTGTTCTCGCTCGGGCACTTGGCGGTACCGACGCCGATCGACGACCCGATGTACGGCCTCACGCCTCGCTCCGCGCCGGACGGGCTGGCGCTGCCCCTGGGCCGTGGCGCCCCGAGCGGCGAGGCCGGTGCGCTCGTCATCCCGCTCGGACAATTCGCGCGGCTGCGCAGCAACCCGTTCTTCTCGCTCATCGTCGACCGCATCGCTGCTGCGGTGAAGGCCGACGCGCCGTAGGCGCTGAGGGCGCTGCCGATCGCGGGTTCAGAAGGTGGTGCCGACGACCGGCGTCGTGCCTTCGATCTCGCCCAGCAACCCGAGCAACAGGCGCAGATCCTTGTAGCGGCCCGCCACGCGCCGCGCGTAGCGAAAGAAGCGCGGCAGGTCCTGGCTGTAGGCCGGCTTGCCGTCGCGATGCTTCAGGCGGCAGAAGATGCCCAGCACCTTCAGGTGCCGCTGCAGGCCCATCCATTCGAGCTGGCGCCAGAACTCGCCGAAGTCGGCGTCCAGCGGCAGGCCGACGCGCCGCGCCTGCTGCCAGTAGCGCACCGCCCAGTCGAGCTCCTGCTCCTCGTCCCATGAGATGAAGGCGTCGCGCAGCATCGACGCTGCGTCGTAGGTGATAGCGCCGTAAACGGCGTCCTGGAAGTCGAGGATGCCGGGGCTCGGGTTGCTAACCATCAGGTTACGCGGCATAAAGTCGCGGTGCACCGCGACTCGCGGTTGTGCGAGCGCGCTTTGGACGAGAGAATCGCACAAGCCCTGCCACTGCGCCTGCTGCGCCGCGGTCCAGGTGATGCCGTGCTCGCGGCCCACGCACCACTCGGGGAAGAGCGCCAGTTCGCGCCGCAGCAGCGCATCGTCGTAGGGCGGCAGGCTCGCCGGGTCGACGCGCTGTTGCCACGTCACCAGTGCGGAGAAGGCCACGCGCATCAGTTCGTCGGCCTGCGCGGATAGGCCGGCGGCAATGGCTTCTTGCAGCGCAGCGAGATAAGGCCGCGTGCCGAGGTCGCTCAGCAGCAGGAAGCCGTTGTCCGCGTCCTGCGCCAGCACGTGCGGAGCGTTCAGCCCGGCCTGCGCGATCAGCCCTGCCACGTGCACGAACGGGCGCACGTCTTCCTGCGGCGGCGGCGCGTCCATCACGATCAGGCTGGCGTCCGCGGCATCGATGCGCAGGTAGCGCCGAAAGCTCGCATCGGCGCTCGCCAGGCGCAGGCTGTGCGGGTCGAGACGGTACGCGGCGAGCGTCGCCAGCCACTGCTCGAAGACCTGCTGGCGGCCGGCATCGGGCCACGGGACGCTGGTCCCGGCGGGCCTCTCAGGGTTGATGTCGGCCAGGCCAGTGCCTGCGGCAGGAGTGCTCATGGATAATCGATTCTACAAATCGGCCTGCCCGACGCGAAAAGGCCGCGCCCGCGCCTACCGGCTGCGCAGCCGGCCCACATTCAATTGATTGGCCCTTGTTGCGTTCGCTGCGTCCCCTGACCCCGCCCCGTGCCATCGGCATGGCGCTTGCGCTGTGCGTTGCCTGCGCGGCCGCCCAGCCCGATGCCAACGGTGACGCCGGCGACGGGATCGTGCTGCGCATGAGCGACAGCCTCAAGCCGTTTCCGGCCGGCGTTCAGGCCAAGGACCGGCCACTCTTCGTTCGCGCCGACGACATCCGCGGCCAGACCGACCTCGAGGTCGAGGCCGTCGGACACGCCGAGCTGCGGCGATCCGACGTTCGCATCCGCGCCGATCGCTTGAGCTACGACCAGGCCACCGATCTTGCGCGCGCCAGCGGCAACGTCCGCATCACGCGCGACGGCAACGTCTTCACCGCGCCGCAGGCGCAGGTCACGCTCGGCAGCCTCGAAGGCTTCCTCGTCGAGCCGACGTTCTATATCTCGCGCGTCGGAGCCGGCGGCACGGCCAAGCGGCTCGATCTGCTCGGCGCCGACCGCGCCCTCGCCACCGCGGCAAGCTACACGAGCTGCCCGGCGGACGGCTCCGGCGATCCGGCATGGTTGATCACGGCGGACCGCATTCATCTCGACTTCGAAGCCAACGAAGGCGTTGCCGACGGCGGCGTACTGCGCTTCCTCGGGGTGCCCATCCTCGCCTTGCCGTCGCTCAGCTTTCCGCTCAGCGACGCGCGAAAGTCGGGCTGGCTGCCGCCGATCATGGCGACGAACACGGGCAGCGGCTTCATCGCCGCGGCGCCGTACTACTGGAACATCGCGCCGAACCGCGACGCGACGATCACGCCCATCATGCGCACGCGTCGCGGGCCCGGTGTCGACGGCGAGTTCCGCTACCTCGAGCCGAGCTTGAACGGCAATCTCAGGCTCGACCTGCTGCCCAACGACCGCCAGACCGGGACCACGCGCTATGCGCTGAACCTGCAACATGAAGGTCTTCCGATCGCGGGTTTCGGTTTGGACCTCCGGGCCATGCGGGTCTCGGACAACGACTACTGGAAGGACTTCACGAGCCCTACGCCCAATCTGACCCAGCGCCTGTTGCCGACCGACGCGCAGCTTCGGCATGTCTTCCCGAGCGTGCTCGGCGGCAGCGACTGGACGGTGATTGCCGGCGTGCAGGCCTGGCAGCCACTGCAAGGCAGCGACACGGCCAGCCTGATGGAGGTGCCGTATCAAAGATTGCCGCAGATCGGCGCGCGCACCGACCAGGCCTTCGGCAACGGATTCGAGGCCATCTTCGAGACTGAACTCAACCAGTTCACCAACCCGAGCGGCGTGATCGACACGTCGCGCCTGACCGGCTTGCGCGTGCATGCGATCGGCACCGTCGCGCGACCGTACCAGACGCCCGGCTGGACGCTGACGCCGCGGCTGTCGTTCAACGCAGCGTCGTACTCGCTCGACCAGCCGATGAGCGACGGGCGATCGAGCGCGTCGCGCATCATCCCGACCGCCAGCCTGGACAGCGCCTGGGTCCTCGAGCGGCAGGTCTCGTGGTTCGACAAGGCCGTGACCCAGACGTTGGAACCACGCGTGATGTACGTCTATACGCCGTATGTCAACCAGTCGATGTACCCCTTGTTCGACACCGCGCCCAAGGACTTCAACTTCGAGTCGATCTTCACCGAGAACGCATTCTCCGGCGTCGACCGGGTGTCCGATGGCAACCAGCTCACCGCCGGGCTGAGCAGCCGCGTGATCGACCCAAGCAGCGGCGCGGAGGCGCTGCGGCTGGCGATCGTGCAGCGAGTGCGCTTCGCAGACCAGCGCGTCACGACCGACGCGGCGCCGCAATCGAATCGTTTCTCCGACGTGTTGGTGCTCGGCGCGACCCGGCTGATTCCGGGCTGGACCCTAGAGGCCTCCGCACAGTACTCGCCCGACCAGCGTTCGCTGGCGCAGATTCTTGCCGGCGGCCGCTATTCGCCGGGCCCGTTTCGCACCTTCAACTTCAACTACCGCGAGACCGTCGACCACACCAGGCAGGCCGAGATGGGTTGGCAATGGCCGATATTCGGCCCGACCCCGCTCGAGTTCGATCGTTCGCGCAGCGCAGCGGCGACGCGCTCGAACAGCGGCAGTTGCCAGGGCAGTCTGTACACCGTCGGGCGGGCGCTCTACAACATCAGCGGAAGCCGCATCACCAATGCCGTGGTCGGCTTCGAGTACGACGCCGGATGCTGGATCGGGCGTCTGGTGGTCGAGCGCGTGTCCACCGGCGTGAGCACAGCGCAGACAAAGACGATGCTGCAGATCGAGCTCGTGGGACTGTCGCGCCTGGGCAGCAGCCCGTTGCAGGTCTTGAAGGACAATATCCCCGGTTACCAGTTGCTGAACGACAAACGCTCGGCTCCTGCACCACTGCTCCCCTATGAATGATCCGAGACGACTCCCGCACCTGATGGCCGGCGTGCTGCTGCTCGCGCTGGCCGTCGGCGCGCCGGCCCAGACGGCCGCAAGGCGCGATGACAACCTTCGTCCCGGCGATTACATCGTCGCGGTCGTCAACTCCGAGCTCGTCACCGCGGGCGAAGTCCAGCAGCGCATGACGCGCGCGCAGCAGGAGGCCGCGCGCAGCGGCGCCCGCCTGCCGCCCGTGGACGTATTGCGCAAGCAGATCGTCGACGCGCTGATCGACGAGCGGGTGCAGATCACGAACGCGCGCGACATGGGCGTCAAGATCGACGACGCCGAGGTCGATCGGGCGATCGCCAACATCGCCGCGCAGAACCAGGTGCCGGTGTCTCAGGTGCGCGAGCGGCTGCGCGCCGAGGGCATCGACTACGCACGCTTTCGCGACAACATCCGCGACCAGATCGCCGTCGAGCGCTCGCGCGAGCGAGACGTGACGGCGCGCATCCAGATCACCGACCGCGAGGTCGACGCCCTGGTCGACCAGCAGCGCGCCGCGGCGGGCGCCTCGACCGAGTACGACATCGCGCAGGTGCTGGTGACGGTGCCCGAAGGGGCATCCGATGCCGTCGTCGCCGAGCGCAGGGAGCGCGCCGAAGCAGCGCTCAGGCGAGTCCAGAACGGCGAGCCGTTCGCGCAGGTGGCGCGCGAGGTGTCGGAGGACGCCAACCGTGCCAACGGCGGCGTGATCGGGATGCGGCCGGCCGAGCGCTTGCCCGACTTGTTCGTCGAGGCCGTGCGTCCGCTGGACCCCGGCGCGGTGTCACCAACGCTCGTGCGCAGTGGCGCCGGCTTTCACGTCATCAAGCTCGTCGATCGGCGCGACGCCGGCGCACTGACGATCACGCAGACGCGCGCGCGTCACATCCTTCTGCGCCCGTCGGCCCAGGTCTCGCAACAGGCTGCGCTGCGCCGCCTGGCTGAACTCAAGAGCGAGATCGCCGCCAGCAAGATCACCTTCGAGCAGGCAGCCCGTGAGAATTCGGAGGACGCGAGCGCCGCGCAGGGCGGCGACCTTGGCTGGGCTTCGCCGGGAATGTTCGTCCCCGAGTTCGAACAGGCGATCAACCCGCTGGCCGTCGGCGCGATGAGCGACCCCTTCGTGTCGCGCTTCGGCGCCCACCTGGTGCAGGTGATGGACCGGCGAAACGCGAAGCTCGAGGCCAAGCAGTTGCGCGAACAGGCACGCGGCGTACTGCGTGAGCAGAAGTACGAGGCGGCCTACGCCGAATGGGCACGCGACTTGCGCGCACGCGCCTACATCGAGATGCGCGAGCCTCCCTACTGAGCGGCTGAGACGGGCCCGATGAGGCACATCGCGCGCAAGCGCTTCGGGCAACACTTCCTGGTCGACGAAGCGATCATCGGCGCCATCGTCGACGCGATCGGCCCGCAGCCCGGCGACTCGCTGGTGGAAATCGGGCCTGGGCTCGGCGCATTGACCGACCCGCTGGTCGCGCGTTGCGGTCGCCTGACCGTCGTCGAACTCGACCGCGACCTGGCCGCGCGGCTGCGTCGGCGCGGCGAGTTGAACGTCATCGAGTCCGATGTCCTGAAAGTCGACTTCCGTGCGCTCGCGCTCGGACTCGGAGGCCGCCTGCGCATCGTCGGCAACCTGCCGTACAACATCTCGACACCGATCCTGTTCCACCTCCTCGCGCAGGCCCAGCACGTGCTCGACCAGCACTTCATGCTGCAGAAGGAAGTCGTCGAGCGCATGGTCGCCGTGCCCGGCAACAAGGACTTCGGGCGCCTCACCGTGATGCTGCAGTGGCGCTATGCCATCGAGCCGGTGCTCGATGTGCCGCCGCAAGCGTTCGAGCCGCCGCCGCGCGTGGACTCGGCCGTCGTTCGCATGCGCCCGCTGACGCCGTCGTCGGCGGTCGACGCGGCGGTCCTGGGTGAGCTGGTCACGGTCGCGTTCTCGCAGCGGCGCAAGTTGCTCCGCAACACGCTCGGGCGCTGGCTGGCCGAGCGCGGGCACGAGGCTGCGTTCGACCTCCAGCGGCGCGCCGAGGAAGTGTCGGTCGCCGAATACATGGCGCTTGCGCTGTCGGTGGCCGCGGCGCGATAAGGCGGCCGGCCAGGTCGACGTCCAAATGAAAAAGCGGCCCGTAGGCCGCTTCCGTCAAGCGCCGCGCCGGATCAAGCCGCGGTCAGCCACATGGCGGTGTCGAAGGCGCTGCTCATCAGCGGCATGTTCATGCCGAAGTTGGCGCTGGCCGCGCTCTTGGTGAGTGGCCTCGCGGGCTTGTCCACCGTGCTTTGGGTCCCCTCTGCCGCCCGCTCCCATGACCCTTGTTCCTGAGAGCGGGCTACTGAAAAGAATAGAAGCACCTGAACGGTATCTTTCGTTCCCCCCAGAAGTCGGCGGCATCGCGAAAGACGTCGAGCAGTTGTTCGCGTGCCTCACGATCGAAGCGCGGGTTGTCGGGCAATTGCTCGAGCACGACCACGAAACCCGGCTGTGCGCCGGCCTTGTGCACGAGGTCGGTCATGCAGTCGAAGAGCGCGTCGAGGTTCTTGCCGAAATGCGGCGGGAACAGGAACGCTTCGGCGATGCCGTCGAGCACGTCCTGCTTCGATTGCGCCGCCGCCAGGTTGGCATACAGGAAGTGCTGGCCGACGTCTTCGGCCGCCTGCATCAGGTCCTCGACACGATAAGCGCGTATCGATTGCACGATATTTGGACGGACTGTCTGCAAGAGCATGTCGCGATCCTCCTCAGTTCACAAAAAACTCGACCCAGTACGCCGACTCACTGCACGATGCGGCGAAAGCTCGTGTAGTGGTCGGCGGTGTAGTAACAGGCCTCAGGCGCGGTCGGCTTGCGCCCACCGCAGACAATCCGCCTCGCGCCGCGATCCCTTGCCCCGGGCGTCGCGACCGTGTATTCACGGTAGTAACCCTTTGACTCGGCTGGCAGCAAACGCTCGCGGTTGCCGAACACCACGTCGTCCTTGCTGCTGGCGAATGGGCCACCGGCGCGGATGGCCGCATCGGTGTCCTGCGCTTCGCGGGGCAATTCGGCAAGCGCCACCGTGCCCATCACCGGCGCGGGACCCTTGGCCTGCGCCCCAACCGAAGTCAACATCGCCCCGACAACCAGGATGGCGAGCCCTAACTTACCTGCATGCCATGCCAGCGGCCGTCCGGACACAAACACGGGATTTCCCTGAATTCTGAAGTGCGAATGGTACAGAAGGAGCAGGAAAAGCTCAAGCGTCTGCCTCAAAATTGTGCAGAGAAGGTGTAGTGGTAGTGTGCGCTTACAATGCGCAGTGACCTTCTAAAATATCCATTAGGCGTTCAATTTTCGCGCCAGAATCTGCATCACGCTCCCGTTTTTGGCCGGGATCGGGGCAGGCATCGGATCGCGCTGCAAGGTCATTTTTGAAGCGCTGCATATAACCGACTGTCACGGTAAGCCGGGATCGATCGCTCAGATACCCCGCGCAGCGTTGGCGTCGACAACCGTCAGGGCCGTCATGTTGATGATGCGCCGCACCGTCGCCGAGGGGGTCAGGATGTGCGCCGGCTTGGCTGCGCCGAGCAGGATCGGGCCGATCGCGATGCCGCCGCCCGCCGCTGTCTTGAGCAGGTTGTAGGCGATGTTGGCGGCGTCGATGTTGGGCAGCACGAGCAGGTTGGCCTCGCCGACGAGCGTGCTGCTCGGCATCAGGCCGGCGCGATAAGCCGGGTCGAGGGCAGTATCGCCGTGCATCTCGCCGTCCACCTGCAGCCACGGCGCCTGCTGTTGAAGCAGCGCCAGCGCGTCGCGCATCTTCACCGCCGAAGGATGGTTGCTCGACCCGAAGTTCGAATGCGACAGCAGCGCCGCGTGAGGTACGGTGCCGAAGCGCAGCATTTCCTCGGCCGCGAGGATCGTGATCTCGGCCACCTGCTCGGCCGTCGGGTCGTAGTTCACGTGTGTGTCGACAAGGTTGACCTGCCTTCCGGGCAGGATCAAGCCGTTCATGCAGGCGTAGGTGTTCACGCCCTCGCGGCGGCCGATCACCTGGTCGATGTAGTGCAGGTGCAGCGCGGTGTTGCCCCAGGTGCCGCACAGCATGCCGTCGACCTCTCCCTTGTGCAGCAGCATCGCGGCGATCAACGTCAGACGCCGGCGCATCTCGATCTTCGCGAACTGCGCGGTCACGCCCTTGCGCGCCGCCATCGCGTGATAGGTCTGCCAGTAGTCGCGGTAGCGGTGGTCCTTGTCGGTGTTGACGACGTCGTAGTCCTCGCCCTCCTCAAGCCGCAGGCCGAACTTGCGGCAGCGTAGCGCGATGACCTCGGGGCGGCCGATCAGCGTCGGCCGCGCCAGGCCCTCGTCGACCACCACCTGCACCGCACGCAGGACGCGCTCCTCCTCGCCTTCGGCGTACGCGATGCGCCGGTGCAGCCCACGCTGGGCGAGGTTGAAGATCGGCTTCATCATCGTCCCCGACGCGTAGACGAAGGTCTGCAGCTTGGCTCGGTAGGCGTCCAGGTCGAGCACCGGCCGCGTTGCCACGCCCGAGTCCGCGGCCGCCTTGGCGACGGCCGGGGCGATGCGCATCATCAGCCGCGGGTCGAACGGTTTCGGGATCAGGTACTCGGGGCCGAAGCTCAGCGCCGCGCCCGAATACGCCGCGGCCACGACCTCGTTCTGCTCGGCCTGGGCGAGTTCGGCGATCGCATGCACGGCGGCGATCTCCATCTCCGGCGTGATCGTCGTCGCGCCCGAATCGAGCGCGCCGCGGAAGATGTACGGAAAGCACAGGACGTTGTTGACCTGGTTCGGGTAGTCCGTGCGCCCGGTGGCGATGATCGCGTCGCTGCGCACCGACTTCACCGCCTCCGGCGTGATCTCGGGCGTCGGGTTGGCCAGCGCGAGCACGATCGGCCGCGCCGCCATCGACGCCACCATCTCCGGCTTGACGACGCCGCCCGCCGACAGCCCGAGAAGGATATCGGCGCCGCGGATCGCCTCGGCCAGCGTGCGTTGATCGGTCTTCTGCGCGAAGACGATCTTGTCCTCGTCCATCAGCTCCGTGCGGCCCTCGTAGACCACGCCTGCGAGGTCGGTGACCCAGATGTGCTCGCGCGGCACGCCGAGCTTGACGAGCAGCCCGAGGCAAGCCAGCGCCGCCGCACCCGCGCCCGAGGTGACGAGCTTGACCTGCGCGATGTCCTTGCCGGTGACCTTGAGCGCATTGAGCACGGCCGCGCCGACGACGATCGCCGTGCCGTGCTGGTCGTCATGGAAGACCGGGATCTTCATCCGCTTGCGCAGCGCACGCTCGACGTAGAAGCAGTCCGGCGCCTTGATGTCTTCGAGGTTGATGCCACCGAAGGTGGGTTCCAGCGCGGCGATCAGGTCGACCAACTTGTCGAGGTCGTTCTCGGCGACCTCGATGTCGAACACGTCGATGCCGGCGAACTTCTTGAACAGCACCGCCTTGCCTTCCATGACCGGCTTGGCGGCCAGCGGTCCGATGTTCCCGAGTCCTAGCACCGCCGTGCCGTTGGTGACGACGCCAACCAGGTTGGCGCGCGACGTGTAGCGAAACGCATTTGCCGGATCGGCGACGATCTCCTCGCACGCCGCGGCGACGCCGGGCGAATAGGCGAGCGCCAGGTCGCGCTGGTTGACGAGTTGCTTGGTGGCGCTGATCTCCACCTTGCCGGGCGTTGGAAACTCGTGGTATTCAAGCGCGGCACGCCGCAGCTCGGCACGCTGTTGTTCGATGTTGGGCATGGTGCGGCTTCTCGCTGTAGGGCTTGCGAAGACGCGCTGCAACGGCAGCGCCAGCAAGCCCAACGAATTGTAGGAGCCCCACCCTGCAGCGCCATGCCCGAGAATGCAGTCCCGGCCTGATGCCGATGGCAGCTTCGATGTCTCTCGGTGAATTCGATCTGATCGCGCGCTACTTCACGCGCCCTGCACGGCGTGCCGCGCTTGGCGTTGGCGACGACTGCGCGCTGCTCTCGCTGACGCCCGGCATGCAGCTCGCGACCAGCTGCGACATGCTGGTCGAGGGGCGGCACTTCCTGCCGACCGTCGCCCCGCAGCACCTCGCGCACAAGGCACTGGCCGTGAACTTGAGCGACCTCGCCGCGTGCGGCGCGCAGCCGCTGGCGTTCACGCTTGCCCTCGCGCTGCCGCGCGCCGACGAGGTTTGGCTCGCAGCCTTCTCGCATGGCCTGTTCGCCCTGGCCGATGCACACGACTGCGAGCTTGTCGGTGGCGACACGACGCAGGGCCCGCTGAACATCTGCATCGGCGTCTTCGGCGAGGTGGCCCCCGGCCAGGCGCTGTTGCGATCGGGCGCGCAGGCGGACGACGACATCTACGTGAGCGGCGCGTTAGGCGATGCGCGCCTCGCGCTCGAAGCCTTTCGCGGCACGGTCGCGCTGGCGGGCGACGCGGTCGCGAGGGTGCGCGTCGCGATGGAGCAGCCGCAACCCCGCGTGGCGCTCGGCGTCGCGTTGCGCGGCGTGGCCAGCAGCGCGATCGACCTCTCCGACGGCCTGCTCGGCGACCTCGGTCAGGTGATGCGGCGTTCGGGCGTCGGCGCGGCGATCGACGCCGACGCCGTGCCCCGCAGCGCCGACCTGGCCGGGCAGCCGCTCGCCGTGCAACGCGAATGCACGCTCGCCGGCGGCGACGACTACGAGCTGCTGTTCACTGCGCCACCGAGCGCGGCCGATACCGTGCGCACGGCGGCGGCGAAAGCACAGGTGGCGGTGACGCGCATCGGCCGCATCCAGGCCGCGCCGGGGCTGCATCTGCAGGACGCTAACGGTCAAACACTGCCGCAGGTCTACGGCAGCTTCGACCACTTCCGCACATGAGCGACCTGCCAACGCCGCTGCCCCTTGCGCCGCTGCCGCCGGCACCGCGCCAGGCGACCTTTCGCTTCATGCTCGAGAACCCGCTGCACGTGTTCGCGCTCGGCTTCGGCAGCGGCCTCTCGCCCAAAGCGCCGGGCACCGTCGGCACGCTGTGGGCGTGGCTCGCATTCCTCGTCCTGCAACCGCGGCTGGGCGCTGTGGCCTGGGCTGCGGTCACCGCGGGCGGCTTCGTGTTCGGCTGCTGGGCCTGCACCGTCGCCGCGCGCCACCTCGGGCAGGCCGACCCCGGCGCCATCGTCTGGGACGAAGTGATCGCCTTCTGGCTCGTGCTGTGGCTGGTGATGCCGGCCGGCCTGCCCGCGCAATGTGCAGCCTTCGCGCTGTTTCGCTTCTTCGACGCCGCCAAGCCCGGCCCGGTGGCCTGGGCCGACCGGCGCTTCAAGCCGCGCCGCGGCCCCGACCGCGCGTTGCAGATCGGCTGGGCGCAGGGCTTTGGCATCATGTTCGACGACCTGGTGGCGGCCCTGTGCACGCTGCTCGTGATCGCGCTGTGGAGGTTCATCTGAGCGAGACACTTTCCTTCGATGCCGATGCGGCCGCGCTCGGCGACACCCTGCGCCAACGCGGCTGGATGCTCGCCACCGCCGAGTCGTGCACCGGGGGCCTGATCGCTGCCGCGTGCACGGCACTGGCCGGCTCGAGCGACTGGTTCGAGCGCGGTTTCGTGACCTATAGCAACGAGGCCAAGCACGAACTGCTCGGCGTGCCCGAAGCCCTCATCACGGCCCATGGCGCGGTCAGCGCCGAAGTGGCCTGTGCGATGGCCGCGGGCGCGCTCGCGCATTCGCGCGCGCAGATCGCGGTCGCGGTCACCGGCATCGCCGGGCCTGCGGGCGCATCACCCGGCAAGCCGGTCGGCACCGTCTGGCTGGCATTGGCGCGCACTAGCACGCCAGCACGTGCCGAACGCTTGCAGCTTCAAGGCGACCGCGCCGCCGTGCGCGTGCAGACCGTCCACCTCGCGCTCGTGCGCTTGCGCGAATCGCTGGCATGAACATCCTGCTCGCAGTCGACTTCTCGGCGCGCGAATGGGCTGAATGGCTGCCGGCGCTCACGCGCGAATTGCCGAATGACACGCTGGTGCAGGAGCGCAGCGTCGTCGCGCCGGAAGACATCGAGGTCGCGATCGTCGCCAACCCCGCCCCGGGCGCGCTCCACGGGCTGCCGCGGCTGCGGCTGGTGCAGTCGCTGTGGGCCGGCGTCGAGAAGCTGCTGGCCGACCCGAACGTGCCGTCCCATGTGCCGCTGGCGCGGATGGTCGATCAGGCGATGAATGATGCGATGGCCGAGACGGCGCTGTGGGCCGTGCTCTCGCTGCACCGGCGCACCTTCGACTACGCCCGCCAGCAGCGCGAAGGGCGCTGGGCGCGCCACTCGCAGCCGACGGCGGGCGAGGTCAGCGTGGCCGTGCTCGGCCTCGGCCAGATGGGCCGCACGGTCGCCCTTCGGCTCGCCGCCAACGGCTACCGCGTCAGCGGCTGGAGCGCGCACGCGGCATCGATTCCCGGTGTGCGAACGTTGGCCGGCGACGCCAGCCTGCCCGCGCTGCTCGCGGACGCACAAGTCCTCGTGAACCTGCTGCCACTGACCGCGAAAACCCGCGGCTTGATCGACGCGCGCCTGCTCGCACTGCTGCCGCGCGGCGCGAGCCTCGTGAACGTCGGCCGCGGCGCGCACGTGGTCGAGGCCGACCTGCTGGCCGCGCTCGAAAGCGGTCACATCGGCCAGGCCGTGCTCGACGTCTTTGCGACCGAGCCGCTGCCCGCGGGCCATCCGTTCTGGGCCCACCCGAAGGTGACCGTCATGCCGCACGTCGCCGCACCGACCGACGCCGCGAGCGCGGCGAAAGTCGTCGCGGCGAACGTCGCTGCGCTGCGCGAGGGCCGACCTTTGCGAGGCCTCGTCGACCGGGCGCGGGCGTACTGAGCCTGAATCAGGCCGGCAGCGCCAGTGGCAGCCGCGGCTCCCGCGTGCGCCCGCCGCGCGGCGCGGCGCTGACGCGTTCGCAGACCATCAGCGCCAGACGCTGCAAACCTGCCCGCGGGTCGTCGGGCCATTGCGGGTCTTTGAGCCCCTTGACGAGACCGTCGCAGACGCTTGCCGCTTCGACGAGCTCGGCCAAAGCACGTTCCGTGAGCACCGGAAGCACGCGCTCGAACAAGCGTTCCTTGGCGCCCCAGACGCGGTTCTCGCGCAGCGCCATCGGCATCGGCCGGCCGGCGGCGAGCGCATCCTTGACCCGCTTCAAGGCGAGGATGTCGCCGGCCAGCGTGTAGTGCACCAGCACTGGTGCTTCGCCTTCGGCCTGCAGGCCGTCGAGCATGCGCAGCGTGCGCGCAACTTGGCCAGCGAGCACGGCTTCGCCGAGCTTGAACACGTCGTAGCGGGCCACGCTCAGCACCGCCGCCTCGATTTGCTCGAAGCTGAGTTCGTTGCCCCGATCGGCACGGCCGTGGAGGAGGCCGAGCTTGGCGATCTCCTGGTGCGCGGCGAGCAGGTTGCCTTCGACCTGATCGGCAAAGAAGGCGAGCGCCTTCTGCCCGGCCTCGCCGCCCTGCACGCGCTGACCTTGCGCGGCCAGGCGCTGCGCGATCCACTGCGGCAGCGCGGCGCGCTCGATGGTGTCGATTTTCAGCGTCACGCCGACGGCGTCGAGCGCGCCGAACCAGCCGCTCGAGAGCTGCGTGCGGTCCAGGCGCGGCAGCATCACGAGCGTCACCACGTCGTCGCTGAGCGCCGAGCAATAGCGCTGCAGCGCGTCCGAGCCGTCCTTGCCCGGCTTGCCCGAGGGGATGCGGATCTCGACCAGTTGCCGCTCGGCGAACAGGCTCATCGAATGTGAGGCGCCGATGAGACCGCTCCAGTCGAAGTGCGCTCCGGTGACGGTGTGCACCTGGCGCTCGCCGCAGCCGGCGGCGCGCGCCGCGGCGCGAATGGCGTCTGCCGCCTCCTGCGCCAGCAGCACTTCGTCGCTGTGCACGGTATAGACGCTGCGCAGCCCCTTCGCGAGGTGCGCGGCGAGCTGGTCTGGGCGCAGTTGCATCGTTAGACCGGTGGCACGGCGGCGAGGCGGCGCACAACCTGGGCGACGATGTCGCTCTGCATTGCCTTGAACTGGAACGCCTCTTCGTACTGCTTGGCAAGCGCGACGCCTTCGTTGTAGCTCAGCTCGCGCACTTGCAGCAGTTCGGTCGGCGGGATCAATTCGGTGCCACCCACGGTGCGCAAACGAAAGTTCAGCCGCACGCGCAACTGGATTTCGCGCACCAGGCCGGTCGCCGTGAAGGCGACGACGCTGCGCTCGCGCGCATCGTTGATCGCTTCGAACACCACCTGCGCCTGCGCCGCGCCTTCGACGACGCGCGTTCCCGAACTTGCATCGATGCTCTGGCGCAGCTCCAGCGCCAGCGGTGACTTGGGCCCGAAGCCGGTCAGTTGGATGGTCTTGAACTGCATCTCGCTCGCGCGGCGAAGCTCGAAGCCGCAGCCGGCCAGCGCGATCGTGGCCGTGAGGCCGATCATCATCCGGCGTCGCTGCAACGCCGCTGCTCGCATCACACGACCACGTTGACGAGTCGCCCGGGCACGACGATCACGCGCTTGATGGGCCGTCCTTCGGCGAAGCGTTCGGTTTCGGGGCTTGCCAGCGCCGCGGCCTCGATCTCTTCGCGGCCGGCGCCGGCCGCCACCCTGACCGCACCGCGCAGCTTGCCGTTGATCTGCAGCATGAGCTCGATCTCGCCCAGCACGAGCGCGGACTCCTCGACTTGCGGCCACGGTGCGTCGAGCAGGTCACCCAGTTCGGCGCCGAACCCGAGCTCATCCCACAACGCGTGTGTCAGGTGCGGGCAGACCGGGTAGAGCACGCGCAGCAGGATGCCCAGCGATTCGCGCAGCGCGGCCGCGTCGTCGCCCCGATAGGCTTCGAGCGCGTTGAGCAGCTTCATCGCGCCGGAGACGACGGTGTTGTACTGCATGCGCTCGTAGTCGTAGCTGACCTGGCGCAGCACGGTATGCACCTCGCGCCGCAAGGCCCGGCTGGCCTCGTCCTGCAGGCTGGCGCCGCCGATCGCGCCGGCCCCGCGAATGGCCTCGGCATAGCGGCTGCCGAACGCCCACACGCGCTTGAGGAAGCGGTGCGCGCCTTCGACGCCGGCGTCGCTCCACTCGAGCGTCTGCTCGGGCGGCGACGCGAACATCACGAACAGGCGCGCCGTGTCGGCGCCGTAGCGGGCGATCAGGTCCTGCGGGTCGACGCCGTTGTTCTTCGACTTGGACATCGTCGTCCAGCCTTCGCACTCCACCGGCAGGCCGTCGGCCTTGGCAGTGGCCGAGACGACGGCCGCATGCTCGTCGCGCGCGATGTCGAGCTGCTCGGCCCAGAAGTACTCTTTGCCACCCTGCGCCTGCGTGCGCGCGAAGGCTTCGCTCAGCACCATGCCCTGGGTCAGCAGGCGCGTGAACGGCTCGTCGACGTGCACCAGCTTCAAGTCGCGCATCACCTTCGTCCAGAAGCGCGCGTAGAGCAGGTGCAGGATGGCGTGCTCGATGCCGCCGATGTACTGGTCCATCGGCATCCAGTACTTTGTTCCGGCACCCACCATCGCATCGGCGTTGTGCGGATCACAGTAGCGCATGAAGTACCACGACGAGTCGACGAAAGTGTCCATCGTGTCGGTCTCGCGCCGGGCCGGGCGGGCGCAGCTCGGACAGGCGACGTTCAGGAACGCGGAGCACTTGGCAAGCGGGTTGCCGCTGCCGTCGGGTACCAGGTCTTCGGGCAGCACCACCGGCAGATCCTTTTCGGGCACCGGCACCGCGCCGCATTCGCTGCAATGGATGATCGGGATCGGCGTGCCCCAGTAGCGCTGGCGGCTGATGCCCCAGTCGCGCAAGCGCCAGGTCGTCTTCTTGCCGCCCAGGCCGTGCAGTTCCAGCGCGTGCGCGATGGCGTCCACCGCCTGCTGGTGGGTGAGGCCGCTGTAGAGATCGGAGTTGATCGTGATGCCGCGCTCTTTGTCGGCGTACCAGTCCTGCCAGTGGTCGTAGCTGAAGTGCTCGCCGTCGACGGCAATCACGTGCGTGATCGGCAGGCCGTACTTCTTCGCGAACGCGAAGTCGCGCTCGTCGTGCGCGGGCACGCCCATCACCGCGCCGTCGCCATAGCCCATCAGCACGTAGTTGCCGACCCAGACCTCGACCGCCTCGTGGCTCAGCGGGTGGCTCACGAAGAGCCCGGTGCGCATGCCCAGCTTGTCGCGCGTCGCCAGCTCGGCCTCGGTCGTCCCGCCGGCGCGGCATTCCTCGATGAAGGCGGCGAGCAGCGGGTCGCTCTTCGCCGCGTGAACCGCGAGCGGATGCTCGGGCGCGACGGCGCAGAAGCTCACGCCCATGATGGTGTCGACGCGCGTCGTGAAGACCCACAACCGGCCGCCCTGGATCAGCTCGCCGTCATCGCCCGGAATTTCGTGCGGGAATGCAAAGCGCACGCCTTCGCTCTTGCCGATCCAGTTCGCCTGCATCAGCTTGACGCGATCGGGCCACCCTGGCAGGCCGTGCTCGACCCGTTCGAGCAGCTCGTCGGCATAGCGCGTGATGTTGAGGTAGTAGCCCGGAATCTCCCGCTTCTCGACGATGGCGCCCGAGCGCCAGCCTCGGCCGTCGATGACCTGCTCGTTGGCGAGCACGGTCTGGTCCTTCGGGTCCCAGTTGACGACCTGCGTGCGCCGCTCGGCGATGCCGGCTTCGAGCATCTTCAGGAACAGCCACTGGTTCCAGCGGTAGTACTCCGGCGAGCAGGTGGCGACCTCGCGCGACCAGTCGATCGCCAGGCCCATCGCCTGCATCTGGCCCTTCATGTAGGCGATGTTGTCGTAGGTCCACTTCGCTGGCGGAACGCCGTTGTTCATGGCCGCGTTCTCGGCCGGCAGGCCGAACGCGTCCCAGCCCATGGGCATGAGGACGTTCATGCCCTTCATGCGCAACTGGCGCGTGAGCATGTCGTTGATCGTGTAGTTGCGCACATGGCCCATGTGCAGCTTGCCGCTCGGGTAGGGCAGCATCGAGCAGGCGTAGAACTTGGGCCGGCTGGTGTCTTCGACGACGCGGTAGGCGTCGCGCACGCGCCAGGAGGCCTGGGCAGCCTTCTCGATCGCCTGCGCGTCGTAGCGAGTGGGTTCGGGGGTGCTCATCGGAGTGGCCGGGCGCCGCGGGCCTGCCGCTTGGCGCCTGTTGAAGTGGCCTCGATTATAGGAAGCGCACCTGGCACGGCGCGATTCAACGGCTGGCTGCGGGCGCGGGCTCGGCAGCGGCCGAAGCAGCCTCGGTGACGAAGGCGATGCGGTTCAGGCCGGCCTTCTGCACGCGGCCGATCAGTTCGGCCACCTGGCCGTAGGGCGTGCGCTTGTCGGCGCGGAGTTGCACTTCGATGTCGGGCGTCTGCTTCGCGGCGACGGCGACGCGCGCACTGAAGGCCTCCGGCGCGAGCTTCTCGTCACCGAGGAAGATATCGCCCTCGGGCGTGATCGCGACGGCGAGGAACTTGGGCGTCTCGCTCGGTGACGCGGCATCGCTGCGCGGCAGGTCGAGCTTGAGGCTGCTCGTCATCAGCGGCGCGGTGATCATGAAGATCACGAGCAGGACCAGCATGACGTCGATCAACGGCGTCATGTTGATGTCGCTCATCGGCGGCGTGCTGGGTGTGCGTTCGAGGCGGCCGAAGGACATGCTCAGCCCTCGGCCGTGTCGTCGCTCACCATCTCGCGCAGGTCGTGCGCGAAGCCTTCGAGCTCGGCCTCGCAGCGGCCGATCATCTTGCCGAAGATGTTGTAGGCGAGCACGGCGGGGATCGCCACTGCGAGGCCCGCGGCCGTCATCACCAGCGCCTCGCCGACCGGGCCGGCCACCTTCTCGATCGTGATGCCGCCGCTGGACGAGATACTGAGCAGCGCGTGATAGATGCCCCAGACGGTGCCGAAGAGGCCGATGAAGGGCGCCGTGCTGCCGATCGACGCCAGCACGACCTGGCCGAACTGCAACTGCGCGAGCACCGCATGCAGGGCGCCGCGTAGGCGCCGCGTGAGTTGCGATTGCAAGTGTCCGCGTCCTTCGAGCGTGCTCGCGCTCGCGCTGTCGGTGGCGGCGGCGAGCAGCGGCTGAAGCACGCCCTCGCGGTCGAACAGCGCGAGTTGCGCTCGCCCGTCTTCGAGCGTGGCCGCGGCCCAGAACGCCGGCACCGCGCGCTCGATGTCGGCCCGCGCGCGGCGCAGCAGCCAGCCCTTCCAGAAGATCATCACCCAGGCGCTGACCGACATCAGGAGCAATAGCAGCGCCACCGCGCGCGTGATCGCGTCGCCCTGGCCCCAGAAGGTCGCCAGACCGTTCATCTCAGCTCCGCCTCATGCCCAGCACGTCGCTCATGTCGAACAGGCCGCTCGCCTGGGCAGCGAGGAAGCGCGCCGCGCGCAACGCGCCCTGGGCATAGGTGACGCGGCTGCTCGACTTGTGCGTGATCTCGATGCGCTCGCCGGTGCCGGCAAAGAGCACCGTGTGGTCGCCGACGATGTCGCCGCCGCGGATGGCGGCAAAGCCTATCGTGGACGGGTCGCGCTCGCCGGTGACGCCTTCGCGCGCATAGACCGCGCAATCCTTGAGGTCGCGCCCGAGCGCGTCGGCCGCCACCTGGCCCATCTGCAGCGCGGTGCCGCTGGGGGCGTCGACCTTGTGCCGGTGATGGGCCTCGATGATCTCGATGTCGTAGCCCTGGCTGAGCGCGCGTGCGGCGGTATCGATCAGGCGCAGCACGACGTTGACGCCGACGCTCATGTTGGGCGCGAGCACGATCGCGATGTGCTGCGCGTGGCCGGCGATCTCGGCCTTCTGCGCGTCGCTGAAGCCGGTCGTGCCGATCACGGCCTTGACGCCGAGCGCGCGGCAGGCGGCCAGGTGGGCAAGCGTGCCTTCAGGCCGCGTGAAGTCGATCAGCACCTGCGCCGCACTCAGCCCGTCGGGCAAGCTGGCGGTGATCTTGACGCCGGACTGGCGGCCGAGGAAGGTGCAGGCGTCCTCGCCGATGGCTGGGCTGCCGGCCACGTCGAGCGCGCCGGCCAGGACGCAGTCGTCGGCCGCAGTGACAGCCTCGATCAGCATCCGGCCCATGCGGCCCGAGGCGCCGGCGACGGCGACTCTCAACGGTTCTGCGCCGGCGACGGCGACTCTCAAGGGTCCTGCGCCGACGACGGCGACGCGCAACGGTTCGGCGGACGAACTCATCCGCGCGGCTCAAGCGGCGGGTAGGTGCGCGCCGGGCCTTCGACGGCCGACGCGGCTGCGGCCGGTCTGGGCGGCACGGGCAGCGCCTTGATCTGCTCCGGCGTCAGCGCCAGCACAGGCACGTCGCGGCGCGAGCGGAAGGGGTTGATCGAGTCGATGAACTCGGCGTCGGTCGGCAGCGGTGGCGCATCGACGCGCACGAGCTTGTCGCCGTCGAAGATCACGACCACGGCGCGCTTTTGCGGCTCGGTGCCCTGGCGGTTGAGCAGGAACACGTAGTCCCACCGATTGGCGTGGAAGAGGTCGGAAACCAGCGGCGAGCCGAGGACGTCGCGCACCTGCGCGCGGTCCATGCCGGGCTTGATGCGGTCGATCTGTTCGCTGGTGACGACGTTGCCCTGCACGACTTCGGAGCGGTAGGGCATGAAGATGTTGGTCCAGCGGTTCGACTCGAGCGACGAACAAGCCGACAGCGCGCCGAGCGCGAGCGTAACCGCGAGCGCGCGAGGCAGGCGAATCCGGAACGACGTCAAGGCGGAAGGGGACATGCAATCAGTGGCCGCACCAGGGCTGGCCGACCTCGATATGATGAAGGATTCTAGCGGCAGGGCCTGCAGCCAGCGCCGCACCAGGACGCCCATGACGCACGCCGAGGAAATCAAGAGCACGGGCCTGAAGGCGACGCTGCCGCGGATCAGGATTCTCGAGGTCTTCCAGAAGACCGCGCTGCGGCACATGACGGCCGAGGACGTGTACAAGTCGCTGCTGTCCGAAGGCTCGGACGTCGGCCTGGCCACGGTCTACCGCGTGCTGATGCAGTTCGAGCAGGCGGGCATTCTCTCGCGCAACCACTTCGAGTCGGGCAAGTCGGTGTACGAGCTGAACCAGGGTTCGCATCACGACCACCTGGTCTGCCTCGATTGCGGCCGCGTCGAGGAGTTCTACGACCCCGAGATCGAAAGGCGCCAGCGCAGCGTCGCGCATGGCCGCGGCTTTGAGTTGCAGGATCACGCGCTGTCGATGTACGCGGTGTGCATCAAGCCGAACTGCCCGCACAAGTCCAGCGCGGCGCAGGGCGTGGCCCCGCAGGTCGTCACTCCTGCGGGCGCCCCATGACCCGCTGGTGGCGCTCGATGAAGTCGCGGTAGGTGTCGATGCCGCGCAGTTGCAGGATGGTGTTGCGCACCGCGGCTTCCACCAGCACAGCGAGGTTGCGTCCGGCATCGACGGCGATCACGACCTTCTGCACCGGCACGTCGAGGATGTCCTCGAACAGCGGCTCGTAGGGCAGGCGCTCGAACTCGCGCTCCATCGTCTCCTTGCGCACGAGGTGGACGATCAGCTTCAGGCGCATCTTTCGGCGCACCGCCGTCTCGCCGAAGATGGCCTTGATGTCGAGCAGCCCGATGCCGCGCACTTCGAGCAGGTTGAGCAGCAACTCGGGGCAGCGCCCTTCGAGCGCGGTCTGCGACACGCGGTACATGTCGACCGCATCGTCGGCCACCAGCCCGTGGCCGCGCGAGATCAACTCCAGCCCGAGTTCGCTCTTACCGAGGCCCGACTCGCCGGTCAGCAGCACCCCGAGGCCGAGGATGTCCATGAACACGCCGTGCCGCGTGGTGCGCTCGGCGAAGTGGTGGCCGAGGAAGTCGCGCAGGACATCGATCACATGGCCCGCCGGTTCGGCGGTCACGAAGAGCGGGATGTCGGCGCGGTCGCACAGCCCGACGAGTGCGTCGGGCGGCGTCTGCGCGTCGGCGACGATCAGCACCGGCGGGTCGATCGTGACCATGCGCTGGGTGCGCCGCTCCTGGTCCTCGGGCGACGAGTTTCGCAGGTACTCCATCTCGCGGCGGCCGATGATCTGCACGCGGTAAGGGTGGACGTAATTCAGGTAGCCGACGAGGTCGGCCGCCGATTGCGCATTGCGCACCGCGGCTTCGTCGAAGCGGCGTTCGGGGTGGGCGTGCCCGGCGATCCACTCCCAGTGCAAGACCGGGCGGTGTTCCTCGAACAGCACCTCGGCGCTGACGGCGGTGGGCTTCACGCGCGGCGGGTGGCGAAGGTCAGGCGACGCATCAGAGGCTGAGAGTTTTTCGGGCGTGCCCGAGCAACGCGCCAGAAGGCGGCCGATCTAGGCGCAAAGCACAGCCATAGCTCGTGCTATGGCGAGCATTTGCAACGACGAGCGGGTGCCTTATGGCGTGATGAGCGGGCATGATCGAAAGACTCTCA
>CAIKUF010000294.1 GCA_903830565.1 uncultured bacterium
CCGATACGAGCATCATGGGTGCATCCGAGCTCACTGGCATCCTCGAGAACCAACCGCTCAAGGTGCAGATCACGTTCGATAAGTACTGGGGCAAACCGCAGGAGTCTTATGGCGACCGATAGGCTGATCCTTGTGCTGCTGCCCTGCCTGCTGTGGGCAGGCGTAGCGACGGCGCAAACCGTCGGGCAGCGACGATGCGGAGCGCCAGAACCGACTGGGCCGACTGCTGCAGCGCGCGGCGGTCGCTCCCGCACCGCCTGAGCGTCAAGCGCTCGCGCCCGCGCCCCGGCGCATCCAGATCGCGTCTTCCTGTTCCAGCTCTTCGAGCCGGTTCTCGACGTCGTAGATCGAACGGTCGAGCTCGGGCAGCATCACGTCCTGCAAGGCCCGCGCGCGGCGCACCGAGCGCCGGTACTCGAACGACAGGCGCTCGAGGTTGCCCGACAGCGCCGCGACGTCGGTCGCCGCGACCAGCACGGCCGCAAACGCGCGCCGGCAGGACTCGGCTTCGGGCGAACGGTTGACGGCCTCGGCGGCCGTTGCCGCGCCGACCTCCAACAGGGCTTCCTGCAGGCGCACACCCATCAGCGCATGGGCGTGCGTTCGCACGCGAGCATCCGACAGATCGGCCGGTGGATAGACCTGCAGGCCCTGCAAGCCGTGGCGCATTGCCGCGGCCAGCAGCGCCATCGCCGCAGCGTCGTGCAGCGCCAGCATCTCGCTCTGCTGGCGGCCGTAGCGCTCCAGCTCGCGCAGGATCTCGCCGGCCAGCAGCAGGCACTTCTCGTCGAGAAAGACGTAGCCCTCGTGCATCGCACGGCGCTCGTCCTTCATCTCGATGACGGCGCTGCGCGTCGGGCTGACCTCGCTCATACCCAACTTTCGATGTGCGTGGCGATCTGCGCGTCCGAGAGCCGCGTCAGCTCGGTCTTCGGAAGGTCGGCGAGCAGCTTCCAGCCGATCGCCATACTCTGCTCGAGCGTGCGCGCCTCGCTCTGCGTGGCCAGGGTCTGCTCGAACGCGGTGCCGAAGCGCAGGTACTTGCGGTCGGTGTCGGCCAGGCCCTCTTCGCCGACCACGCTCGCCAGCACGCGCGCCTGCGCGGCGCGCGCGTAGGCGGCGTAGAGCTGGCTCGCGAGCGCCGGGTGGTCGGGGTCGGTGTACTTGGCGCCGGTGCCGTCCTTCATCAGCCGCGACAGGCTCGGCAGCACGTTCACCGGCGGGTAGATGCCGCGCCGGTCGAGGTCGCGCGAGAGGACGATCTGGCCTTCGGTGATGTAGCCCGTGAGGTCGGGGATCGGGTGCCCGATGTCGTCGGCCGGCATGGTCAGGATCGAGAGTTGCGTCAATGTTCCCTTGGCGCCGCGCAGGCAGCCGGCGCGCTCGAACAGCGTCGCCAGGTCCGAGTACATGTAGCCGGGGAAGCCCTTGCGGCTCGGGATCTCGCCCTTGCTCGACGAGACCTCGCGCAGTGCCTCGCAGTAATTCGTCATGTCGGTCAGGATCACGAGCACGTGCATGCCGCAGGCGAAGGCCAGGTACTCGGCGGCGCTGAGTGCGTAGCGCGGCGTCAGCAGGCGCTGCGTGCTCGAATCGCTGGCGAGGTTGAGGAACAGCGCCGTGCGCTCGAGCGCGCCGCCCTGCTCCAGGCTGCGCCGGAAGTATTCGGCGCTGTCGTAGGGAACGCCGATGCCGGCGAAGACGATCACGAAGTCCTCGCCGCCCTGAGCCATCCGCCGGGCCGCTCCCAAGGATGGCTGACCCCCTTGGGGGGCGAACGCCGCGAGGCGTTCTCGGGGCTGTTCGGTTCGCAGGCGCGCATGGCTCGCGATCTCGACTGCGAGCCGGTCGTGCGGCAGGCCGCCGCCCGAGAACAGCGGGAGCTTTTGCCCGCGGACGAGGCTGTTCATCAGGTCCAGCGTGCTGATGCCGGTCTCGATGAAGTCGCGCGGCAGCGCGCGCGCGACCGGGTTCATCGGCAGACCTTCGATGGGCACCTTGCGGTGCGCGGCGATCGGCGGCCCGCCGTCGATGACCTGGCCGACGCCGTTGAAGACGCGGCCGAGGATGCCCGGCCCGAGGCCGAACGACAGCGGCTCGCCGCGAAAGCGCACCACCGTGCCTTCGAGCGAGAGCCCGGCGGTCGATTCGAGCACCTCGATGGTCATGAACTGCTCGTCGATCGCGGCGATGCGGCCGAGGCGCGAACGGCCGTCGGCGCCGCGCACGTCGACCGCGTCGTAGAGGCCGACGTCCAGCGTCCTGCGCAGGAACAGCAGCGGCCCTTCGAGCCGTGTGGCGGCGCCTTCAACCGTGAGCAGCATCGCGGGCTTGCGGGTGGGGGGTCATGGCTTCGAACTCGCGCTCCATGCGCGCCTCGAGTTCGGCAAAGCGCGGCAGTTCGTGGTCGGCGATCTCCTCGCCCATGCGCTGCAGCGCGCGCATGCAGGCGATGCCGGCAATGCGCTCGGGCTCGGCGCCCGCCGCCAGCGCGGCCTCGGCCAGCTCGATAAAGCGGCCGAGCAGCCGCATCATTGCGCCCTGGCGCGCCGGGCTGCAGACGCGGTCGATCTCGCTGAACGCCGACTGGCGCAGGAAGGCTTCGTTGACGAGCTCGGCGCAGAGAAGCGTGAGCTGCTGGCGCGCCGGCAGCGCGTCCTTGCCGATGATGCGCGCCATGCGCTCGAGCTGCGCCTGCTCGTCGAGCAGGGTCAGGAAGCGCCGCCGCAGCGTGAGCCACTGGCCGTTGCCCTGCGCAGCCCACCATGGCGCGAAATCGCGCGCGTCTTCGGCGTACGACTGCAGCGGGTGAATGGCCGGATAAAAGCGCGCCTGCGCCCGCTTCACGTCGAGGGCCCAGAATGCCTTCACATAGCGCTTGGTGTGGCTCGTGACCGGCTCCGAGAAGTCGCCCGACGGCGGGCTGATCGCGCCCATCACGGTCACCGAGCCGGTGCCGCCCGAGAGCGTCTCGACGAGCGCCGCGCGCTCGTAGAAATCGGCCAGCCGGCTCGACAGATAGGCCGGGTAGCCGCTCTCGCCGGGCAGCTCGCCGAAGCGCCCCGAGACCTCGCGCAGCGCCTCCGCCCAGCGGCTCGTCGAGTCGGCCATCAGCGCGACATGCAGGCCCTGGTCGCGGAAGTATTCGGCCACCGTGATTGCGCAGTAGATGCTCGCCTCGCGCGCCGCGACCGGCATGTTCGAGGTGTTGGCGATGATCACCGTGCGCTCCATCAGTGGGCGGTCGGTGCGCGGGTCGGTGAGGGTCGGGAATTCGTCGAGCACGCCGGCCATCTCGTTGCCGCGCTCGCCGCAGCCGAGGTAGACGATCACGTCCGCATTGCAGCCCTTGGCGAGCGCTTCGAGGAGCACCGTCTTGCCAGTGCCGAAGCCCCCGGGAATTGCCGCCTTGCCGCCCTGCGCGACCGGGAACAGGCAGTCGAGGATGCGCTGCCCCGTGACCAGCGGCGCCTGCGCGACCACGCGGCGCGTCACCGGCCGCGTCGCGCGCACCGGCCACACGTGGCTCATCGCCAGTTCGCGCAGGCGACCGTCGCCCAGGCGGACGCTGCACACCGCAGCATCGTCGGCGTATTCGCCCGGCGCGACCACCGATTCCACAATGCCGCTCACGTCCGGTGGCGCGAGGCAGCGCTGTGCGCGCCCGGTGGCGCCGCGCGCCTCGCCGATCACCGCGCCCGCGGCCAGCAACGCAGCAACGGCGATGCACGGCTCGAAGTGCATGCGCGCCGCCGCCGCGCTGCGCATGCCCGGTTGCACGAACGCCGAATCGGTTCCCGACAGCGGCCGCAGCAGGCCGTCGAAGATGTTGCCCAGCAAGCCGGGGCCAAGGCGTATCGCCAGCGGCTGGCCGTCGCCGTGCACTTCGGTCCCCGGGCGCAGGCCGGTCGTGTCTTCGTAGACCTGAACGACGATCTGCTCGCCGTTGATGCGCACGACCTCGCCGAGCAGCGCCTGCGGCCCGACCCGCACCGATTCGCGCAGCGCAAACGGCCCCTGCTTCACTGCATGCAGCACGGGGCCTGCGATCCAGCGCACGATGGCGAGGCTCATGGCATTGGCTCCAATCCGACTCGCAGCAGGTTCGATGCGCGGGAGGTCGCTTGCGGCCCGTTGCAGTCGTTCCTGGTACACGGTTTCGCGCAGGCCGTGGACGATGGGTGCCCGCCGCTGCTCGTGTCCCCCGGGCCGGGCTTCGCCCGTCCCTCCTCCTTGACCTCGCTGCGCAGAACGCCCCGCCGTCCCGATCCGATGCAGTGCTCGCTGTTGGCGGGCGCACGCCACCCGGGTGCTAGGCCGTGGTC
>CAIKUF010000295.1 GCA_903830565.1 uncultured bacterium
GCTCCCAATGCGACAGGTTGGCCAGCGTGCGCTTGACCACCTTGCCGTTCTCGCGGTAGCCCTCACGCAGCAAGATCGCCGGCGGCGAGGTTCGGTTGGGGATGGTCTCGATGTACACGCCTACATGGTAGCAAAGCAAGCATCACTTACCACTAGGAAAACCCCAAGTTACATGGCAACAAAAAGCAACCCGCAATGACCTCCACGCCGCGCCAATGCTCGCTCTGCGGCGAATTCGGAGTTCAAAGTTCGGTTTAGTGGCGCTGCATCTTCCGCGAGTTGTCGGACAATCGCGGCACACCTGCCCGAAGGCGCCTGGCGCCGGAGGGTCCGGGCGATTCCCACAACGCAACCGCAACCGATGACCACCACTGCGCCCGTCGCCGATGCGGCGCCCGGCGAACCGCAGCGCGGTTTTGGCCGGCCCGTCGCCGGCTGGCGGCTGCGCATTTACACCATCATCTTCGAGGCCGATACGCCGGCCGGGCGTAACTTCGATCTTGCGTT
The DNA here is from genome assembly GCA_903830565.1 of uncultured bacterium. Taxonomy (GTDB): domain Bacteria; phylum Pseudomonadota; class Gammaproteobacteria; order Burkholderiales; family Burkholderiaceae_C; genus CAIKUF01. The sequence goes on from CAIKUF010000295.1 coordinate 508, forward strand.
GATTGCCGCCGTGATGGCCAGCGTGGCGGTGGTGCTGCTCGACAGCGTTGCATCGCTCAGCAGTCGATACGGCAAGCTGTTCGACGTGCTCGAAGTCGGCTTCACGCTGCTTTTCACGATTGAGTACATCGCGCGCCTGGTCTGCGTTCGCCACCCTCTTCGATACGCGCGAAGCTTCTTCGGCGTGATCGATCTGCTGGCCGTGCTGCCGACTTATCTGGCGCTGGTCTTCCCCGGCCTGCACGCGCTGATCGACGTTCGCGTCCTGCGCCTGCTGCGCGCATTTCGAATACTCAAGCTCGGCGCCTACGTGGCCGAGTACCGCGCGCTCGGCATGGCGCTGGCCGCGAGCCGGCGCAAGATCATCGTCTTCCTCGTCTTCGTGATGATGGTCGTGCTGTTGACGGGCACCTTGATGTACCTCGTCGAGGGGCCGGAGAATGGCTTCACGAGCATACCGATCAGCATTTACTGGGCCATCACGACGATGACGACGGTCGGCTTCGGCGATCTGGCGCCCAAGACCGATCTCGGGCGTTTCATCGCGTCGCTGCAGATGCTGCTCGGGTGGGGCATTCTGGCCGTGCCGACGGGCATCGTCAGTGCCGAGTTCACCGCCCAGCGCGTGCGCCCCACACCGACCACGCGCACCTGCCACGAGTGTTTGAGCGAAGGGCACGAGGCATTGGCCACGTTCTGCAAGGACTGCGGCGCGCGGCTGCCAGCCTACGCCGCCCAAGGCTGATCGTTCAGCCGATGCGGCCGAGCAGAAGGTACTCCATGAGTGCCTTTTGCACGTGCATTCGATTCTCCGCCTCGTCCCAGACGACGGATTGGGGGCCGTCGATGACTTCGGCCTCGACTTCCTCGCCGCGGTGCGCGGGCAGGCAGTGCATGAACAGCGCGTCCGGGCGTGCGGCGGCCATCATGTCGCGGTCGACGCACCAGTCGACGAAGGCCTTCATGCGCGCTTCGTTCTCGGCCTCGTAGCCCATGCTGGTCCACACGTCGGTGGTCACCAGGTGGGCACCCTCGCAGGCATCTAACGGGTGGTTGAAGGTCTTCACGCAATCGCTGTTCGCCACGCCTGCGACCTTGGCGTCTATCTCGTAGCCGCCGGGTGTGCTGACGTGCAGCGTGAAGCCGAGGACGTCGGCCGCCTGCAGCCAGGTGTTGGCCATGTTGTTGCCGTCGCCGACCCAGGCCACGACCTTGCCCTGGATCGAGCCGCGGTGCTCGATGAAGGTGAACACGTCGGCGAGGATCTGGCACGGGTGGTATTCGTTGGTGAGGCCGTTGATCACCGGCACGCGCGAATGCGCCGCGAAGGCCTCGATCTTGGCCTGCTCGAAGGTGCGGATCATCACGATGTCGACCATGCGGCCGATCACGCGCGCGCTGTCTTCGACCGGCTCCGAACGGCCGAGCTGGCTGTCGCCGGTCGTCAGGTTCACGACCGAGCCACCCATCTGGTACATGCCGGCCTCGAAGCTCACCCGCGTGCGCGTGCTCGCCTTCTCGAAGATCATGGCCAGCGTGCGATCGACGAGCGGCTGGTGCTTCTCGTAGTTCTTGAAGCGCCGCTTGATGGTCGTCGCGCGCTCGAAGAGGTAGGCGTACTCCTCGGCGCGGAAGTCCTTGAACTGCAGGAAGTGTTTGATGAGCTTCATGCCGGGCTTCATGGCAGTGGTTCAGCGAGAAATGCCTTGATCAAAGGGCACAAGATGGCAACGATCTGCGCCGCTTCGTTGCCGGAGAGAATCAGCGAAGGAACGAGGCGGATCACGCGCTCCGCGGTGACGCTCAGCAACAGACCGGCCTCGGCAGCACGCGCGAGCAGCACGCCGCACGGGCGGTCGAGCTCGATGCCGACCATCAGCCCCTGGCCGCGAATCTCGACCACACCGGGCACGCCCGCCAGCTCGCGCGCGAGGCCGGCCTTGAGCGCCGCGCCCACGTTCGCCGCGTTGTCGAGCAGGCGCTCTTCCTCCATCAGGCGAATCGTCTCGACGCCAGCGCGCATGGCGAGCGGGTTGCCGCCGAAGGTCGTGCCGTGGTTGCCGGGGCCGAGCACGTTCGCGGCCCTGGGCCCGCAAACCACGGCGCCCACAGGGACGCCCGAGCCGAGCCCCTTGGCGAGCGGCATCACGTCGGGTTGGATGCCAGCCCACTGGTGCGCGAACCACTTGCCCGTGCGGCCCATGCCGCACTGCACCTCGTCGAGCATCAGCAGCCAACCCTGCGTGTCGCAGATGCGGCGCACCGCGCGCAGGTAGTCGACTGTCGCCGGGTTGATGCCGCCTTCGCCCTGGATCACTTCCATGAAGACCGCGGTCACGTTCGGGTGCGTGCGGGCGACCTCTTCCAGCGCCGCCACGTCATTCAGCGGCACGCGAACGAAGCCCTCGACCAGCGGGCCGAAGCCGGCCTGGATCTTGACGTTGCCGGTCGCCGAGAGTGTTGCGATCGAGCGCCCGTGAAAGGCCTTCTCGTAAACCACGATCTCGGGTCTGTCTAGCCCCAAGTCGTGCCCGAACTTGCGCGCGATCTTGATCGCCGCCTCGTTGGCCTCGAGGCCGGTGCTGCAGAAGAACACCTTGGACATTCCCGAGAGCTCGCACAGCTTGGCGGCGAGCTGCTCCTGCAGCGGCACATGGTAGTAGTTCGACGAATGGATCAGCTTGGCGATCTGGTCCTGCAGCGCCGGCACGAGCTTCGGATGCGCGTGACCGAGCGTGTTGACGGCGATGCCGCCCAAGCCGTCGAGGTACTTGCGGCCCTCGGTATCCCAGACCCAGCAGCCTCGCCCATGCGACAGTGCGATGGGCAGACGGCCGTAGGTCTGCATCACATGCGGCTCTTGCGGGGCAAGGTGCTTGTCTGGCGCGTTCATGGGGGCTCCAAGAAAAATGGCCGGGCAGGGCGTTTTGCCCCTTCCCGCGCCTCGAAGATTCTAAGTGGTGGTGCCAAAGGGCTCATGGGTCCAAGCACCAATGAAAAGGCCCGCGAAAGCGGGCCGATTCAGCGCAGGGGAAGGCAATCTATGCGGACATCGCCTTCAACTTGGCCGAAAGACGACTCTTGTGTCGCGCTGCCTTGTTCTTGTGGAAGATGCCCTTGTCGGCGATCGAGTCGATCACCGGCTGCGCGGTCTTGAACAGATCGGCGGCCTTGGCCTTGTCGCCCGCCAGCACGGCCTTTTGCACGTTCTTGATGACGGTGCGGAACTTCGAACGCAGCGCCGTGTTGGCGGCGTTGAGTCTCACGTCCTGGCGGACGCGCTTGAGGCCCGAGGCGATGCGGACTGTCTTCTTCTTGGCTTTGGACGAGGTGGCCATGCTGTATGGAGTTCAGGTGGAGCGAAGCCTGAAAGTATAGCACTTACTGCGCCCGGCTTTGCGCTGCGCGGTGAGTCCGGGTGCGCGCTTCCTATAATCAGCGCCTGCCCTTGATTCGCTCGCGCCCAGCCGCGGGCCCCCCGATGAACCTGCTGCGCGCCGCCTCCACCGTCTCCCTGTTGACCCTTGCGTCGCGCGTGACGGGCCTGGCGCGCGAACTCCTGGTCGCCGCGAGCTTTGGCGCCAGTGCGTGGACCGACGCCTTCAACGTGGCGTTTCGCATTCCCAACCTGCTGCGCCGCTTGTTTGCCGAAGGTGCGTTCTCGCAGGCCTTCGTCCCCATCCTCGCCGCCGCGCACAGCCGCGAAGGCGAGGACGTGACACGGCGCCTGATCGATGCCGTCGCGACCGTGCTCTTCTGGGCGCTGCTCGCCACCAGCGTGCTCGGCGTGCTGTTCGCACCGGCCGTGGTCTGGCTGATGGCCTCGGGGCTGGCGGAGTTCGACACCGCGGTCGTGATGACACGCGTGATGTTCCCCTACATCCTGTGCATGTCGATGGTCGCGTTGTCGGCGGGTGTTCTCAACACCTGGAAGCGTTTTGCCGTGCCGGCCGCAACACCTGTGCTGCTGAATGTCTCGGTGATCGCGGCAGCCTGGCTCTTCGTGCCGCGCTTTCGGCTGTGGGGCATCGAGCCGGTGTACGCACTATCGGCGGGCGTGATGGTCGGCGGCCTGCTGCAGCTGGCCGCTCAGGTGCCGGCGCTGCGGCGCATCGGCGCGCTGCCGCGCATCGGTCTCTCGCCGGCCGCGCTGCGCGCCGCGTGGGTGCACCCAGGCGTGAGGCGCGTTTTGCGGCAGATGCTGCCGGCGGTCGTCGGCGTCTCGGTGGCGCAACTCTCGCTGCTCATCAACACGCAGATCGCGTCGCACGTCGGTGTCGGCGCGGTGTCGTGGCTGACCTTCGCCGACCGGTTGATGGAGTTCCCGACCGCGCTGCTCGGCGTGGCGATGGGCGTCGTGCTGCTGCCGCAACTGTCGGCGGCGCTGGCGCGCGACGAGCCGCAGACTTACTCGAATCTACTCGATTGGGGCTTGCGCCTCGTCGTTCTGCTCGCGCTGCCGTGCGCGGTGGCGCTGCTCGTGTTTCCGAAGCCGATGGTTGCCGTGCTCTACCACTACGGTGCCTTCAGCGCGCGCGACGTGCAGCAGACCGTGTATGCGTTGATGGGCTACGGCGTCGGTCTGATGGGCCTCGTGGGCGTGAAGGTGCTGGCGCCGGGCTTTTATGCCAAGCAGGACATGCGAACGCCGGTTCGTATCGCGATCGGCATGCTGGTCTTGACTCAGGTGCTGAACGTCGCGTTCGTGCCGCGCCTGGGTCATGCCGGGCTCGCGCTGTCGATCGGCCTCGCGGCGTTGCTCAACGCGATGCTGCTGCTGCGCGGCCTGCGCCGTCTGGGTATCTATCGGGCGCAGCCGGGATGGGCCAGCTTCATGCTGCGCGTCGGCGCGGCGACCGCGGCGCTGGGCCTTGGCCTGGCCTGGGCGGCGCAGGCGATCGATTGGATCGCGCTGGGCAGCCAGCCGGTCGCGCGAATCGGCTGGCTCGCGCTCGCGCTCGCGAGCGCGGCGCTGCTGTACTTCGGTGTCCTCGCCGCGCTTGGCCTGTCGTGGCGGCAATTCGTGCGCCGGGCCTGACGGCCGAGCGCATGGCCGCAGGGCACGCAGCCTCACTAAACCGAACTTTGACCGATCCTGCGACGTAAGTGCTTGATCCGCCGACGTTTTCGAGCGTA
>CAIKUF010000296.1 GCA_903830565.1 uncultured bacterium
CTCACCACCGCCAGCGCGCACCAACAGCGCGCCCTGGCGCTGATCCAGGCCATCCAACCGTAGTCAGAAATCCAAACCCGAAATCCATCGCAAGTGGTTGATGGAGAACGGGAATTCGGGTTGGGGGCGAGGGAACTTCAGCCTAACGTGGCCGTGGTCGGGATCAACGTGGGCATCGCGTTCTGACCAGGCCCACCGCGACACCGCCCTGGCGCCGACGGCGCCTGCTCAGGGCGATTCGCGCGGCTGGGCCGGCGCCACACCCGAGGCCGCCACCGGGATCGATTGCTTCAGCTTGTCGAACAGCGACCCGATGAAGTTGCTCCCGGACGACGGTTGAACGCCAGCGGCGTTGGGCGGCAAGGTGTTCAGGTTCGCCTCGTCACGCAGCGCCCGGCTGGCGTCCGGCCTGCCACCGGCCGCGGTCACGGGCACCGCCGCGCCGCTGGTGCGCAGCTGCGTCACACGGGCGCGCGTTGCCGGATCGAGTTGCGCCGACATCACGAGCTCGCGCTCTTCCGATGCCGGGTGCGATGACTCCCAGCCCTTGGCACTGCCGTTGCCGGCGCGGGTTGCGGCGAAGCGCTTCACGGCGGCTTTCGCATCGACATCCTTCTGCCGTACCAGCAGGTACGTGCCGCAGGCATCGGCCTCGAGCTCTTGGACCTGGTCGAAACGCTGGAACATCAGCGCGGTCGCCTTGACGGTGCCGAATAGCGCTTCCGCTCCCCGCACGGGCTGTTGTGCGAAGTCCAGCAGTGGTTTGGTGCTCTTGGAGATCTCCACGGCATCGACAATCTTGACCTGCAACTCCTTCAGTGCATGCCGTCGCGTCAGGTGCGCGACCTCGTGCGAAAGGCGCAGCGCGATGTCGTTGCGGTCGAGCGTCTTGTCCTGCAGCATACCGGTGGTCACGTAGACGTACCCGCCCGGGCTGATCGACGCGTTCGACTCGTTCGCCTCGGTCACGGCCAGCGTGAAGGTGTACGGGTTGTCGGCCGGCAAGGTGGCGACGACGCCATCGAGCACGCCCTGGGTCATCGCGAACCGTTCGCGCTGGTTGCGCGGCAGGCTGGCCGCGTCCAGCACCAGCGACTCGCCGCGGTACTTCCGGTCCAGCCACTCGCCGATCTGGCGCTCGGCCGACACGGGCAGCCAGACCTTCTGCTTGGCCAGCGTGCGCAGGCGGTCGTACAGCTGCTTCTGCTCGGCCTTCGACGACGCCGCCGTACTCAGGCGCTCCGAGAGCTTGCCCACCAACAGGCTCGGGCCGACGATGCTCAGCAGTTCGAACGCCATAGACGCCGTGTCGGCCGAATCGAACAGGCGTTCGCAAATGAAGTCGGCGTTCATGGTGCCGAGCTTTTGCACCTTCTGCGCCTCAAAGTCGCGTCCAGTGGCCGACATCGTGTCGTCGCCCCATGCAGCGTTTGCGCCAAGTGCCATGGAACCGACCGCAGCCAACGCCTGCGCGATACCCTGAAGCCGCAGCCGGCGCGTCACTTCTTCGTCTCCCGCAGCGCCAATGCGCGATTGAACGTGAGGCCCTCGCGTTCGAACACCAGTGCGCGTGCGACGGCGCGGGTTTCGGCGTCGAGCAGCGGGTCGGCGTTGACGGCCTTCAGGGCCTGGTCGATGTCGCCGGCCACGTCGGCCGACACCACCTCGAACGCCCCTGGCGGCAGCTTCTCGCGCCCGGACAGTACACGCACGCTATACGTGCCGCCAGTGCGGACTCTGGCCCGCTCGAGCGTCATGCCCTGGGTCGCGGCAGCCTCCAGCACGACCACGTTCGTCCCCACGTCGGCAATCTGCACCTTGGCGTCGCCGTCGAGGTTGATGAAGCGCACCTTCAGACCCTCGGGCGGAATGTAGACATCGCCGAACGGCGCGCCCACCTGGGCCGGCTTGTCGAAGAACTTCTGGCCGGCCGTGACGCGTTCCTTGGGGTCGGTCAGCATGGCCAACAGGCCGCGCGCGACGGCGCGCACCGGCGCCGCGTTGGTGTCGAGGTCCGTTGCCGTGATCCCCTTGCCTTCGGCGATCTCTTCGCTGTGCGGCTTGCCTTGCTTGTCGAGGTACTGCGCCACCGCGACGCCCTTGGTGACGGTCACGCGCTCGCAGTTGTCGAACGCCTGCGGACCCGCCAGTGCGACCGGCGAGGCCCTGCCGTCCTGCACCATCGCCGCGCCGCCCTTGGGGCTGAGGAAACACGACGCCGACCATGCCGACGCCGATGACAGGCCGATCACCAGCCCCAGAACGCATGACGTCAAGCATTGCGGCATCGCATCACCCCTTCAGCAATTCCAACATCAGGCCCCAAAGCGTGGAGCTGGCAAATACCCACAAACCATAGCCCCACAACACCAACCATAGCAGCGCGCCGAAGGCATCGGCCAGCCGCGTCGGCCAGTGGTTCGTGGGGGCCGAGCCCGGCCGACCGAACACTTTCAAGGACAGCCAGAGCGAGCCCCACAGCACCCGCAGGTGCTTGAGAAACGCGCACCAGCGCACGCCGACGTCTTCGGCGGTGGCGGGTGGACGACTCATCTGGCGGACTATCGCATGCACAGTGAAGCCGAGCGGCGCCGCCACCAGGGCGCAGCCGACCAGCGCGGGCACGGCACGCGGGGCCACCTGCGCCAGCCCGAAGGCTGCCTGGGCCGTCGCCAGGCTGATCGTGCACAGGGCCACCAGCCAACCCAAGTTGACGATCGGGACGGGATCCTTAGCGTCGCGGCCGCCCGTGCGCGTTCGGGCACCGATGCCATTCAACGCAATGGCCGACCAGAGCAGCAAAGCCAGGATGGTTTGGTCCACCGCCAGCGAGCGGTCGAACGTCCAGCGCAACAAGCCGTCGAAGACGATCAACGTGAACACGGTGCCGAGGAAAGCCAGCCCCGCCAGTGCCACGAAGCCCAGCATCACCGTGACGTGCAGCCCGACGCCCTTATGCGGCGCGGTGAAATTCATCCGTCGCTGATAAATGGCAGAGCGGCGGCCCATCCCGATGAAGGCGAACTCCAGCACCGGATGCAGTAAGCACTCGATGATGACCACATCGAGCAGGATATCGAACACCTTGTTCAGGTGCCGGGCAGGTTTCAGCCACGACTGGATCCAGGCCGCGTGCACGACCGCGCCGTCGACCTCGCCGACGAAGGTGTCCTGAAGGTCGCTCACGCCGTGCGACCAGGCGCCGCCGATGAGCACCACGTCGGCGCCGCTGAGGCAGGGCAGGCTCGCTATGTCGTCGAAGCTCGCCGGCTGGCAGGCCCGATCCGCGTGCAGGAACTCGCTGCGCAGCAGAACCTGCTCGTTACGCCCCTCCGCGGCGGCCGGTTGCGCGGCGATGCGCAACGCACCGAACTGCTGAAATTCCTTGCCAAGCACCAGCTGCAGCATCAGCGGGCCGATGGGTGCCGGGGCGCTCGCATCGCTCGCCGGTGCCGGGCCGTCGCGCAGGCGGTCGCAGAGGGGGTTGCGCCGCTGCCCGCCCGGCGCGATCGGCGCAGCGATGGCGCGGCCGATGTCCCAGGCCGGCCTGCCGGCGCCGGACAGGGGCAGAGAATCGACCACCATGCCGAACTGGGAGGTCAGCGTCGACTGCACGAAGACCGCGCCGTCGGCCGCGGCGGCGGACGGCTGGTTCGGGTCGATGCGGCACATCCTCCAGGCCCACTTCAACTGGCGCCCGAGCGTCGCGGCATTGCGCGCCGCCCAGCTCGGCTCCACCAGCAGCAGCCGGTCGGCGTGGGCTGCCATCCAGGCGTCCAGCGCTGCGCGGGGTTCCGGCGGCTCGCCGACACGCGGCGCAAGGTCGAAGTCGATCACGATGCGGGTATGCGCCGGCACGCGTTCGAGCACCGCGGTCAGCAGGCGCAGCACGTCCTTCGGCAGCAGTGGCACCCTATGGCCAAAGCCCTGCGGGTCGGCGAAGAGATCGTCGCCGATCAGCAGCGTGGCGACCTTGTGCACTGGCGCCACGAGTGAACGCTCAGCGTCCGCCGCGCCACCCCAGGGCAAGGCCTGCTCTTGCACGCGCACGACGGCTTCGCGCAACACGACGCCGACGTACTTCCAGCCGACGAACTCGTGCACCGCGGAGACCAGCAGCACCGTGAGCAAGGCGAAACGAAACACCTTGCTTTCGAGCCGCTGCAGCGTGAAGTGCAGCAGCGCGTTGCCGACGCGCCTGAGCCAGCCTGGCTGGCCGCCGGGAACGCGCTCGCTGTTCGTCTCCATGGACCCGGCCTTCCTGCGCCGGCCGTCGCGGTGGCCGGGCTGTCATGGTGCCTTGCGATCAAGGCGGCGATTGTGGGATGCAGTGTAGCGAGTGGCGCGGTCGGTTGAGTCGCCGCAAGCGCCCTGCACCGCCCCTCGAAACAGGGGACCGGCCGGAGGTTCGTCCGTGCGGCCGGAGGCCGCTCGGCTCGCCTTCGTCGTGGCCTTCGATGTTGTCTTCGAGGATAGGCGGTTCAAACACTCGTTCTCCGCGCCCGTTGGGTGGCCAGACCCGGCAAGCCGTGATCGCGACCTTCAGGGTCGACAGTGGTCTGTTGCGAGCCGGTGAAGCCCATTGCGGTGATCCATCAGCGAAGCTGTAGAGGGGTGTACGCTGACGGCCAGGCCGCTTCGCGCTCGCCCTGAAGAGCCCGTACACAGTCGGTTCCCGTGACCGGACCGTTTGGCCGGCCGGCGTGGCGCCCGACTTGCGAAAACGCAAAGAAAGCGCGGGACCCGGCCCCTAGAATCGCCGCTCGTGCGCCGGCTGGCGTGGGGGAATCCGATGAGCGCAGTTCCAGCGGCCGTCCAGGCGCCGCCCAAGTCCGGCCTGCGGCCGATGACCGGCAACGAAGCGATCGCGCGCGGCGCGTGGGAAGCCGGCGTGACGGTGGCCGCCGCCTACCCCGGAACGCCCAGCACCGAGATCATGGAGTCGCTGGCGACGTATCCGGCGACGGACTTGCACGCGCAGTGGGCGACGAACGAGAAGGTCGCCCTCGACGTCGCCATCGGCGCCTCGTTCGCTGGCAGCCGCGCGCTCGCGGCGATGAAGCACGTCGGCCTGAACGTCGCCGCCGACGCCTTCATGTCGCAGGCCTACATCGGCGTCAACGGTGGCCTCGTGATCGCGGTCGCCGACGACCCCGGCATCCATAGCTCGCAGAACGAACAGGATTCGCGGCTCTACGGCCAGTTCGCCACCGTGCCGGTGCTCGAACCCGCCGATGCTCAGGAGGCGCTCGATCTGACGCGCTTTGCGTTCGCACTCTCGGAGCGCTTCGACACCATGGTGATGGTGCGCACGACGACGCGCATGTCGCACACGCGCAGCGGCGTCAAGGTGGGCACGCGCACCGAAGTGCCCTCGCGTGGCTTCGTCGAGGACCGCGTCAAGAACGTGATGGTGCCGGCGCATGCGCGCGGCCGCCACATGGCGTTGCTCGAACGCGAGGCGGCGCTCAAGGCCTACCTGCGCGATTCGCCGATCCAGCGCTGGGAGAAGGGCGACCCCAAGGTCGGCATCATCACCGCCGGCACCTGCTACACCTACGTCCGCGAGGTGCTGCCGAACGCCAGCGTACTCAAGCTCGGCGCGTCGTGGCCGCTGCCGGCCAAACTTCTGCGGGACTTCTGCGCCTCGGTGGAACGCGTGTTCGTTGTCGAGGAACTCGAGTCCTTCATCGAGCGCGAGATGCTTGCGCTCGGCCTCAAGGTCTCGGGTAAGGAGTTTTTCCCGCGCGTCGGCGAGTTCTCACCCGAGCTCGTTCGCGCCGGTTTCGAGAAGGCCGGCGTGCTTGCACCACGGCCGCAAGCCGCGGCCGGCTGGTCGCCCGAGCCGATCGCGCGCCCGCCGGTACTGTGCGCGGGCTGCCCGCACACCTCGACCTACATGGCGGTGCGCGCGACGGGCGCGCGCGTCGCCGGCGATATCGGCTGCTACACGCTGGCCGCGCTCGACCCGCTGCGCGGCATCGATACCTGCGTCGCTATGGGTTCGTCGATCGGCGTCGCCACCGGCATGGCCAAGGCCGGCGAGCCGCGGCCGGTGCTGGCGACGATCGGCGACTCGACCTTCCTGCACGCCGGCATCCCGGCACTGATCGACGCCGTCTACAACGACGCCGACATCACCGTGATGCTGCTCGACAACCACATCACCGCGATGACCGGCGGCCAGCACCACGCCGGCACCGGCAAGACGCTGCGCGGCGAGGTGGCGCCGCGTGTCGACTACGAAGCGCTGATGCGCGCCGTCGGCGTGAAGTGGGTGCGTAAGGTCGATTCCTACGACCTCGCCGCGATGCATCAGGCGCTGCGCGAGGCGATCGGCCACCGCGGCGTGTCGGTCGTCATCTCCGACCGACCGTGCGTGATCGACCCGGTGAGAATCAAGGGGCCGCCGCTCGCGATCGACGACAAGTTGTGCAACGCCTGCCAGTCGTGCATGAACCTCGGCTGCCCGGCGATGACCTGGGGCGAAGCGACGTTCGAAGGCCGGCACACGGTGCAGATCGACCCCGCACTGTGCGTCGGCTGCACGCTGTGCGCGCAGGTCTGCACGGTGGACTGCATCAAGCCAACACAGGCCGCGCAGCCATGAAACCGCCGGTGAACGTGCTGATCGTCGGCGTCGGCGGCCAGGGCGTGATCCTGGTCTCGAAGGTGCTGGCGGCGCTGGCGCAATCGCGCGGCCTCGAGGTCAAGCAGAGCGAAGTCCACGGCATGGCCAAGCGTGGCGGCAGTGTGTTCAGCCACGTGCGCTTCGGGCCGCAGGTGTGGTCACCGACGATTCCGCGCGGCGAGGTCGACATCCTCGTCGCGCTGGAGTGGGCCGAGGGCATGCGTTGGCTGCCGTGGCTTAAGGCCGGCGCCGGTATCTTCGTTTGCGACACCAAGCGCGTCGTGCCGCCGTTCGCGTGCCTGAACCGGCGCCCCGGCGCGCCGATGCGCTATGCGCGCGAGACGCCGGCCGAGGTACGCGAGCACGTCGCCGAGGGCTACGCGATCGACGCCACGCGCATCGCCGAAGACCTGGGCAACGAACGCGCGGCCAACGTCGTTCTGCTCGGCGCGCTTTCGACGGCGCTCGATTTTTCGGTCGCCGACTGGGAGACGACGCTCGCCGAGTTCGTCCCGAACAAGACCGTCGCCGTCAACCTGCAGGCCTTCACCAGCGGCCGCGAATGGATAGCGGCTGCGCGCCGCGACGGGCCACCGATCGACGCCGCCGTGCCGACCCCGCGCGCAGCAGATGCGCCGCTTACGGTGCGCCTGGAAATCACTCCCGACTGGTGCAAGAGCTGCGACATCTGCGTCAAGCTGTGCCCCGAGCGCTGCCTGCGCCTGAACAGCGAACGCGTCGTCGAACTCACCGACCCGGCCAAGTGCACCGGCTGCCGCTTGTGCGAGTGGCTGTGCCCCGACTTCGCGATCCGCGTCCACTTGGGCGCTGCGCCTATCCCTGCCGGAGCCACCGCATGAACGCTCCCGATGCCCTCTTCGCCCGGCCGACGGCCAAGCTGATCTCTGGCAACCACGCCTGCGCGCTGGGCGCGGTGGCGGCGGGTTGCCGCTTCTTTGCCGGTTACCCGATCACGCCGTCGTCCGAAGTCGCCGAGCGGCTGGCGCGCCTGCTGCCGCAGGTGGACGGCGTCTTCATCCAGATGGAAGACGAGATCGCCTCGATGGCCGCGGTGATCGGCGCCGCGATGGGCGGCGTAAAGGCGATGACGGCCACCAGCGGGCCGGGCTTTTCGCTGAAGCAGGAGAACCTCGGCTACGCCGCCGCGGCCGAGATTCCGTGCGTCGTCATCGATGTGATGCGCGGCGGTCCATCGACCGGCATGCCCACGCGCCCGGCGCAGGCCGACATCATGCAGACGCGCTGGGGCAGCCACGGCGACTATCCCGTCATCGTCCTCGCACCGGCCTCGGTGCGCGAGATCCACGACGAGACAGTGCGCGCCTTCGCGCTCGCCGAAACGCTGCGCACGCCGGTGGTCGTGCTCTACGACCAGGCGATCGCGCAACTGACCGAGACTGTCGAACTGCCGGCATCGGTGCCGCAGGTCGAGCGCCGCTGGGCGAGCGGGCCGCGTGCCGAGCACCAGCCTTATGCGGCGAGCGCCGACGGCGTGCCGGCAATGGCACGCCCCGGCGCCGGCTACCGCACGCATACCACCGGCCTCACGCATTCGGAGAGCGGATTTCCGAGCCAGAAACCCGAGGTCGTCGAGCGTAACCAGACCAGGCTGCTGACCAAGCTCGAACGCAACCGCGAGCGCATCGAGTCGTTCGAGACGCTGGCCTGCGACGATGCCGAGGTGCTGATCGTCGCCATCGGCATCAGCGCCCGCGCGGCACAGCGCGCGGTGGCAATGGCGCGCGAGCGCGGCGTGAAGGCGGGGCTGTTCCGCCCGATCACGCTCTGGCCGTTCCCCGAAGAGGCCTTGCGCGCGGCGGCGGCCGGCGTGCGCGCGGTGCTGGTGCCGGAGATGAACGCCGGGCAACTGCGGCTGGAAGTCGAGCGCGTGCTGCGCACCAAGCCGGTCACGGGCCTGAACCGCTACGACGGCGAGGCCATCGCGCCGACGGCCATCGCCGCTCGCGTCGAAGCACTGGCGAAGGAGGCAGCATGATGCTGGGCAGCGCAGCGGACTTCGACGTCCGCCAGTACCTGCGGCTGGAAATGATGCCGCACTTCCTGTGCCCGGGCTGCGGCCACGGCATCGCCTTGCGCGCGCTGCTGTGGGCGCTGAGCGAGAGTGGCATCGACAAGGACCAACTCGCCGTCGTCTCGGGCATAGGCTGCGCCGGGCGGCTCTCGGCCTACATCGACGCCAACACTTTCCACACCACGCACGGCAGGCCGCTCGCGTTCGCGACCGGCCTCGCGCTGGCGCGGCCCGACCTGCACGTGGTCGTGATCAGCGGCGACGGCGACTGTCTCGCCATCGGCGGCAACCACCTGATCCACGCCTGCCGGCGCAACCTGAAGCTGACCTGCCTGATGCTCAACAACGAGATCTACGGCATGACCGGCGGCCAGGTCTCGCCGACCACCTCGGACGGCATGCTGACGTCGACCACGCCGCTGGGCAACGGCGAGCCCGCGTTCGACGCCTGCGCGCTCGCCGCTGCCGCTGGCGCCGGCTTCGTCGGCCGCGAGGTGACGCACCACGTGCCCAAGCTCAAGGAACTGATCCGCCAGGGCCTCGCGCACCCGGGCTTCGCGTTCATCGAGGTGCTGTCCGATTGCACCGAGATCTTCGGCCGCAAGAACGAGCTCGGCTCGTCGCCCGAGATGATCCTGCGCCAGAAGAGCGAGATCCGCCCCAGCGCCTACCGCGACACCGTGGACACGCCGTTTCGCTCGACCACCCTGCACACCGGCGTGCTCGGCGTCAACCAGCGCCCCGAGTACGGCAGCGCCTACCGCAGCGCGGCGGCTTCGGCGAAGGTGGCGGCGAAGAAGGCGGTGCGCTCATGAGCAGCAACCGCATCGAGCTGCGCTTTGCCGGCACCGGCGGCCAGGGGCTGATCCTGGCCGCGAAGATGCTGGCCGAAGTGCTGGTGGCGGCAGGCCGCAAGGTCGCGCAGTCGCAGACCTACGAGCCGACCTCGCGCGGCGGCTACTGCAACGCCGACCTCGTGGTCGCGGGCGTCGAAGTGGACTACCCGCTCGCCACCGCGCTCGACGGCCTGGTGCTGCTCGACACGCTGGCCATCGCACCCTCGTGGAGCCTGCTCAAGCCCGGCGCACGCGTGCTCGCCGACACGCGCCTGTGCCCCGAAGTTCCGGCCGGCGAGTTCCGCGTGCTGCACCTGCCGCTGACGCGCACGGCGATCGAACTCGGCAGCGAACGCGTTGCCAACATCGTCGCCCTCGGTGCGCTGGCGGCGCTGTGCGGCCTGTGCGAACGCGACGCGCTCGCGCGAACGGTGCGCGCCGAAGCGCCGCGAAGTTTCGTCGACCTCAACCTCGATGCGCTGGCAGCGGGGTGGGGGTTGGCGCAGGCGGCGGATGCAGTCGCGTAGTTGGGCGACGCTAATTCGAACAGGCTACTACAAGCGCTTATCACACTGGCGACCCGCCAAGACATCGCGCTTAGCGTTGTGCCACTCCATCTTGCCCGTAGCTAACACTTAAACCAACCCGTTTGCCGGGAGCCGTTGCCACTCCGCGCCTACGACCAAGGGCGGCTCTTGCCCTTACTCGGCAAAGACCTCCTGCAGCGTGTTCAAGGCGCTGGTCAGCGTCTTCGCCGACACGGCCCCCAACTTCTTCGCCAGCCGTGCCTTGTCCACGGTTCGCACCTGATCGAGCAGGATCAGGCCTTTGCAGCCCCCATGGGTGACCGGCACGCGAAACGGGGCCGGCCGGCCCTTGGTCGTCATCGGCGCGACGATCGCCGTGCGCAGGTGGTCGTGCATGTCGGCGGGCGAGACGACAACGCAGGGCCGCGCCTTCCTGATCTCGCTGCCGACGGTCGGGTCGAGGTTGACGAGCCAGATCTCGCCGCGATTCACCACACGAGCTCCGCGTCGGCCGCGTTGCCGAACTCGCCCATCACCAGCGCGTCGTCGTCAGCCGCGCGCAGCTTCTTGGCGGCTTCTGCCCAGCCCACGCGCGCGGCATTGACCGGCTTGCGCAGAACCAGGGCGCCACCCTCGATGGTCATTTCAGCCCCTGACTCGTTGTCGAGGCCCACTTGAGCCAGAAGCGGCTTCGGAACGACGAAGCCCTGGGAATTTCCGATCTGTCGAATAGTGACGTGCATGACAACCTCCGTGGCAACAATGTTATTCCGCAAGTGTGTCGCGCGTCAAGCCAAGCGGCTGCGCCGACTTGCCTTTGCTCCGGCCCTCTCCTGCCAGCCGGCGCAACCCGGCCTCACGCCGACCCAAGAGTTTCGGATCGCGCGCGCTCAGGCCACACGCGCAAAGCGGCCCAAGGGCACGATCAACTGCCTCGGTTTGGCACCGTAGTCCTCGAACCCGTGGTGGCGATAGAACGCAACGGCCGCGTCGTTCTTGGCGTCGACGACCAGCGCGAAGACCGCAATCTCCGATCGCAAGGCGCGCAGGGCCGCGTCGGCCAGCAGCGCGCCGCCCAATTTACGCCCCTGAAAGGCGCTGTCGACCGCGAGCCTGCCGACGCGCGCCACGGGAACCGAGGGATAGCGCGGCAGTGCCTTCGTCATGGTCTCTGGCAAGTCGGTCAAAGGCACACCGCCCGCCGCCAGGGTGTAGTACCCGGCCAGCTTCTCAATGCCGTCTTCGACGGCGACGTAGCAGGCGCTGGCGCGCCGCCGCACGTCCTGGGTCGCTTGCGTTCGCAGGTAGGCGTCCAGTGTCGCGACGCCGCAGGCGAAGCCGGTGCGGTCGTGACGAGCGTCCAGGGCCTCGAGTCGGAACGACCCGCTCACTTCGGTTCACGAAGAAGGCGCTTGCGCGCCTGAAGAGCACGCTTCATCGCTGGCGCCAGCGGCGGTGGGTTCAGCAAGGCCGTAGCAAAACGATGCTGATCGGCCACCGAAAGCCGGATGATCTGCGCCTCCTCGATCGTGCGATGGGCGTCCTTGAGGGCCGCCGCCACCAGGAAGTCGCTCAGGCTGCGGCCCTGGATTTCGGCAGCGCGGCGAACGACGGCCAGCGCATCCGGCGCGATCCGGGCCTCGACGCGCGACGTGCGCGTGGATTCGGTGACGAGCGACATCGTTTCTCTCCCTCGGAGTAAAGCACTTTAATGTACGTGAATTCACCGTACACTGTCAACGCTCCAGGCGGCCCTCGATCAACGCCTCACGCCGGCACCCTCTGCCCCACCACCGCCTGCTCTCCCAGCAACCCGGCCACGCGTTCGCGCAGCACGGCCGGCGTGACGTCGGCGGGCGCCAGCGCGGGGCCGGCGATCACGCCGACGCGCGAGAAGAGGCCGCGGCGGAACGGCCGCGTCATCGCTTCGCCATCGATACGCGAGAAGAACGAACCCCACAGGTTGCGCAGCGCGAGCGGCACCACCGGCACCGGGTTACTTTCGAGCAGCTTCATCACGCCGCCCTTGAATTCGCCCAAGTGCCCATCGCGGGTGATGCTGCCCTCGGGGAAGATGCACACCAGTTCGTCGTCGGCCAGCACCGCGCGTGCCTGCTCGAAGGCGCGCGCGTAGGTGGCTGCGTCCTCGCGCTGCGGCGCGATCGGGATTGCTTTGCCGAGACGAAACAGCGTGCCCAGCACCGGCAGCGCGAAGATGCGATGGTCCATGATGAAGCGGATCGGCCGCGGGCTCGCTGCCATCAGCAGCACCGCGTCGATGAAGCTGACGTGGTTGCACACGAGGATGGCCGCGCCCTGGGTCGGAATGTTCCGGTCGCCGTGAACATCGATGCGGTAGATGCAGCGCGTGACGATGAAGGCGACGAAGCGCAGCAGGTACTCGGGAACGACGAGGAAGATGTAGAACGCGACCACGGCGTTGGCCAGGCCGACGAGCAGGAAGACCTGCGGAATCGTGAAGCCGAAGTGGATCAGCGCGCCGACGATGATCGCGCTGGCGATCATGAACAGCGCGTTCAGGATGTTGTTGGCGGCGATGATGCGCGCCCGGTGCGAGGGCTGCGAGCGCAACTGGATCAGCGCGTACATCGGCACGCTGTACAGACCCGCGAAGAGCGACAGCAGCGCGAGGTCGGCCATCACCCGCCAGTGCACGGGCTGGGCGACGAACGCGGCGAGCGTCAGCGCATCGGCCGCCGGCAATGCGCGCGACGCGAAGTAGAGGTCGACCGCGAACACGCTCATGCCGATCGCGCCCAGCGGCACGAGACCGATCTCGACGTGGCGGCGGCTGAGCACTTCGCACAGCAGCGAGCCGGCGCCGATGCCGACCGAGAACACGACGAGCAGCAGCGAGGCGACGTGCTCGTCTCCGTGCAGCACTTCCTTCGTGAACGCCGGGAACTCGGCCAGGAAGACGGCGCCGAAGAACCACATCCACGAGATGCCCAGCAGCGAGCGAAAGACGGCCAGGCTGCCGTGCGCGAGCACGAGGTTGCGCCAAGTCTCGGTGACCGGGTTCCAGTTGATGCGCAAGTCCGGGTCCGACGACGGCGAGCGCGGGATCGCTTGCGCGACGGCGCGCCCGACCAGCGCCACCGCGACGCAGGCGAAGGCCACGTAGTGCCGCCCGACCCCGGGCACGGCGACCAGCACGCCGCCGGCGACCTGGCCGAGCAGGATGGCGACGAAGGTGCCCATCTCCACCATGCCGTTGCCGCCGGTGAGCTCGCGCTCGCCCAGGTGCTGTGGCAGGTAGGCGAACTTGACCGGGCCGAACAGCGTCGAGTGCAGGCCCATCAGGAACACGCAGGCCAGCAGCACCGGAACGTCGACACGCCAGAAGCCCCAGGCGGCGAGCAGCATGATCGCGACCTCCAGCCACTTGACGAAGCGGATCACGCGCGTCTTGTCGTACTTGTCGGTCAACTGCCCGCTCGTCGCCGAGAAGAGCAGGAAGGGCAGGATGAATAGCGCGCCGATCGCCAGGCCGGCCAGCGACGGCGACAGCCAGCTCACCTGAAGCTGGTAAGTCACCATCACGGTGAAGGCGAACTTGAACAGGTTGTCGTTGCCGGCGCCGAGGAACTGCGTCCAGAAGAACGGCGCGAAGCGGCGCTCGCGCAGCAGCTTGAACTGATTGGGATGTTCGTGTTCGCTCAAGTCGGCTCCTCAAAGCAGCGGGGCGGCGCAGAGCGCGAATCTAACGCACGCTTAGCGTCGGCCCGCCGAGGCTGCTCCGCTGCAGCCAGACGAACACCGAATCGACGGTGACGGTATCGATGCGGTCCGTGAAGCGGCGCTCGTTCGGGTGGTCGTCGAAGGCGACGTTGGCGTGCGTGATGCGGCCGCCCAGGCGGGTCATCGCGTCGAGGTTAAGCGTGGTCGGTTCGTAGCCGTGGAGCTTGAGCCAAGCCTGGGCGCGCTCGCGCGTGTTGGCGGCGGGCTCCTGCGCCATCGCCAGCGTCTCCAGTGCCCACTGGTTGGACTGCTGGTAGGTCTGCGCCCAAGGGTAGGCGACCATGCTGTAGGCGGCGGTGTGCAGTTGTGCAATGCGCTGGTCGTCTTGCAACACCGGCAGCAGACGGGCCTGCAGGGCTGGGTCGAGAACCACGACGCCGGCCTGGAACTCGAACAGGTCGTCGAGAAAGAATTCGCCCAAGCCCTGGCGATAGACCTGCGCGGTGGCGCTGCCGCAGTGATTGAGCTTGTGCGCGATGCGCCACCGCGCGCCGTCTCGATAGGCGAAGCCGAAATGCGAATAGCGCTGACCATACTTGCGCAAGTCTTGCCCGATGCGCGCCAGCGCCACCACCTGGGCGCCGCTGGCATCGAGCGCGGCAGCAGTGCGCTCGGCGAGCACCATCGCGCTTTGCACGCTGGCCGCCGTGAGCGGCCTGGCCTCACATGAGCGACCGGCCTGCGCTGTTCCGGCGGCCAGTAGCAGTGCAGTAGCAAGGGCGGCGACGAAGGCCTGGGCCTTCACCGCGTCACCCGTTCGTTGTAGAGCAGCGCAGTGCCGATCTCGTTCGGGATGTAGGCGATCGCCTTGCCCGCAGACACGAGGATGCAGCCGGCGCTGAACGCAACGACGCTGACCGTCGTGCCGACGGCAACCGACAATTCGGCCGCCGCGGCGGTGCTGAGCCGCAAGCTGGCGCGTGCGCCATCGGACGCGCGTTCCAGCACCCACACCGTGCCGGTGGCCGAGGCTTCGATGGCGACCACGGTGAGCATCGCGCCGCCGGTGACGATCACGATCGGCGCCGCAATCAAGCCCACCACCGGCAGCATCGACAGCGCGCTCGCTTCCGAGAGCTTGTTCGGATGTGCGCATGCGGCGTGCGTGCCCGCGGCGAGCACGGCGGCGGCGATCAGCGTGGAGGTCAGCATTCGTCTCACGTTCTTCTCCTTGCTTCAGGTGGGGTGTCGAACTCGGCGCGATGCTGGGGCGGGCTGCACGCGGTATCAAGTCCGCCACAGAGAGTCGAGGCACAATGCACCTCGGGTATCGAATGGCGATACCGGGCGAGGGCAATACGATGAGCACGACGCACGATCTGGTGGCCGCACTGAAGGCCGAGCTCAAGTCCGCGGGCATCACCTATGCCGCGCTGGCGGGCGAGCTCGGGCTGGCCGAGTCGAGCATCAAGCGGGTCTTCGCCAAGGGCGACATGCCGCTCTCGCGCATCGACGACGTGCTGCGCGTGCTGAAGATGGATTTCGCCCAGCTTGCACGCCGCGTGGTCGATGAGCAGCCGCTGCGGCGCGAGCTCACCGCCGAGCAGGAGAAGGCCGTCGTCGCCGACAGGCGCCTCCTGCTGATGGCGATCTGCGTCTTCAGCCGGTGGACCTTCGAGCAGATCGTCGCCACCTACCGATACACCGATGCCGAGGCCGTGCGCTATCTCCTGCGGCTGGACAAGCTGGGCGTCATCGAGCTGCGCCCGCTCAACCGCTACCGGCTGATGCTCGACAAGGGCTTTCGCTGGCGGCCGAACGGGCCGGTGATGGCCTACTTCCGAGAGCACGTGGTCGGCGACTACTTCAGCGGCGGCTTCGATGGCGAAGGCGAGATGCTGATGCTGGTGCACGGCCAGATCGGCACCGCGCAGGCGTCGCTGCTGGTCGAGCGCCTGGAGCGCATCGGGCAGGACTTCGCGCAGCAGCACCTTGCCGGCCAGAAGCGCGCGCCCGAGCACAAGCGCGCCTACACGCTGGTCGTCGGCATGCGCTCGTGGCTGTTTGCCGCCTTTCGCGACCTGAAGCGCGAGCCGGATTGACTCATTCATCGAAACGGCAGCGTTGACAGCACGCCGCCGCACTGCAAGACTGCCGCGCACCGACATAGACCGAGGCTACTGCCATGCCGAGCGACTTCGACCGCCGCCAATTTATTGCCGCTTCCAGCGCCGCTGCCGGTCTGGCTTGGTTGCCGCGTCTGGCGCGCGCCGCCGACGTCGCTGCCGCCGGCGGGCCGCCGATCGCGCGCGTCGAGCCGGTCACCGAAACCTTCTTCGGGCAGTCGGTCACCGACCTCTACCGCTGGATGGAGAACCCCGAGGACAAGGACTGGGATCCCTTCATCAAAGGCCAGGCCGCGCACGCGCGCCGCGTGCTCGACGCGATCCCGGGTCGCGACGCGCTGCTGCGGCGCGTTCAGGAGTTGTCGGGCGGCGTCGAAATCGTCGCCAACCTGCAAGTGGCCGATTCCTTCGTGTTCATCGAGAAGCGACCCGCCGGGGCCAGCAACTTCCAGCTCTATGTGCGCCAGGGCGCGACCGGCAAGGAGCGGCTGTTGATCGACCCCGATGCCCGCAAGCAGGGCGACATCAGCTACGCGATGAATTACTGGCTCGCCTCGCCCGACGGTTTGCACGTGCTCTACGGCATGTCGGCGTCGGGTTCGGAGCAGGCGACCATCGAGGTCATCGAGACGGCCACCGGCCGCGTGTTGCCCGACCGCATCGACCGCGCGCAGTACGCGTCGCCGAGCTGGCTGGAGGACGGCTCGGGCTTCTTCTTCAACCGCCTCGCCGCCGGCGCCAAGCCGGGCAGCACCGAGGTCTACAAGGACAGCGTGTGCTGGCTGCACCGGCTGGGCACCGACGCGGCCAAGGACGTCAAGGTGCTCTCGCGCGGGCAGTTTGCCGACGTGGCTGTGAGCGACATCGACTTTCCGCGCGTTGCCGTGCAGCCCGGAAGCGCCTACGTGATTGGCCTGCTGGTGGCCGGCGTGCAGCGCGAACTGACGCTCTTCGTCAACACCCTTGCCGCGGCGCGCCGCGGCGAGGGCGGGTGGAAGCCGGTCTGCACTGCCGACGACAAGGTCACGGGGTTCACGTTTCGCGGCAGCGACATCTGGCTGCTGACCGAGCGCGGCGCACCGCGCGGGCGCGTCGTGCACGTGAAGGCCAGCGCACCCGCCTTTGCCGGCGCACGCGAAGTGGTGCCGCAGGGCAAGGCCGTCATGCGGGAGCTGGACGCGGCGCGCGACGCGGTCTACGTGCAAGACCTCGACGACGGTGTCGGCCGGCTGCGAAAGTTCTCGGGCAACGGTGGTGGTGGCATGGTCAGCAGCGTCGCCTTGCCGTTCGAGGGCACGCTGAGCTTTGTCTTCGCCGATCCGCGCCGCGATGGCGCGATTGCCGCGCTCGAAGGCTGGGTGCGTCCGAAGGAGATCGTCAAAGTGCTGCCCTCGGGAGGCACGGCGCCGACGAACTGGATTGCCAGGCCGGCGGTCGACGTCTCGGGCTTCACGTCGGAGCAGGTGTTCGCGACCGCCAAGGACGGCACGCGCATCCCGGTGTCGCTGGTCTACAAGAAGGTCATGGCGCGCGACGGCAGCGCGCCGACGATGATCGACGCCTACGGCTCGTACGCGATCAGCTACGCCCCGCGCTTCGTGCCAAGCGCCATCGCCTGGCTCGAGCGTGGCGGCGTCTGGGCCATCGCCCACGTGCGCGGCGGCGGCGAGTACGGCCGCGAGTGGCACGAGGCCGGCCGCCTGCTGAACAAGCCCAACACCTGGCGCGACCTCATCGCAGCCGCCGAGACGCTGGTCGCGCAGCGCTGGACGAGCCCGGCCAGGCTGTCGATCCGCGGCGGCTCGGCCGGCGGCATCACCGTCGGCCGCGCGCTGACCGAGCGGCCGGACCTGTTCTCGGCCGTCATCAGCCGGGTCGGCGACTCCAACCCGCTGCGAGCAGAGTTCTCGCAGAACGGGCCGCCCAACGTGCCCGAGTTCGGCTCGGTGCAGACCGAAAGCGGCTTCAAGGGCCTGTACGCGATGGACGCCACCATCCACGTCAGGAACGGCGAAGCCTACCCGGCGGTGCTGCTCACGACCGGCATGACCGACCCACGTGTCGACCCCTGGGAGGCGGCGAAGATGGCGGCGCGTCTGCAGGCCGCCAGCGGCTCGGGCAAGCCGGTGCTGCTGCGGGTCGAGTTCCAGGCCGGGCACGGGATCGGCTCGACGCGCGCCCAGCGCGACACGGAAGCTGCCGACGTATTCGCGTTCGCCCTCTGGCAGGCCGGGGTGGCCGGGTATCAGCAGCCCAAGTGATTCGGATTCCAATTCAAGACCGCAGCATTGCCGTGTCATCCCCGCGCAGGCGGGAATCCACGCGACCAATGAACCGCAACTGGATCCCCGCCTGCGCGGGGATGACGACGCTGCGGTATTGATCCGAAACCGGAAAAATGCGACGGGTCAGTTCGGCCCGCCCAGCAGCGGAATGCCGCCGTCCGAGGCGGCGCCGAGCAGGCCCACCTTCGAGTAGATGCCCAGCTTGTCGCGGGTGTCGGCGATGTCGAGGTCGCGCATCGTCAACTGGCCGATGCGGTCGGCCGGCGTGAAGGCGCCTTCGCCCTTTTCCATCGTCAGCCGCTCGGGGTGGTAGGTCAGGTTGGGGCTCGTCGTGTCGAGGATCGAGTAGTCGTTGCCACGGCGCAGTTCGAGCGATATCTCACCGGTCACGGCGCGCGCCACCCAGCGCTGCGCGGTCTCGCGCAGCATCAGGCACTGCGGGTCGAACCAGCGGCCCTGGTACAGCAATCGCCCGAGGCGGCGGCCGTTGCTGCGGTACTGCTCGATCGTGTCTTCGTTGTGGATGCCGGTCACCAGCCGCTCGTAGGCGATGTGCAGCAGCGCCATCCCCGGGGCCTCGTAGATGCCGCGGCTCTTGGCCTCGATGATGCGGTTCTCGATCTGGTCGCTCATCCCGAGGCCGTGCCGGCCGCCGATGCGGTTGGCCTCCTCGAACAGGGCCACGGCGTCGGCGAACACGATGCCGTTCAGCGCCGCCGGCTGCCCTTCCTCGAAGCGCACCGTCACCGTCTCGGCCTTGACGGCGACGTCTTCGCGCCAGAACGCCACGCCCATGATCGGGTTGACGATGGTGATGCCCTTGTTGAGGAATTCGAGATCCTTCGCCTCGTGCGTCGCGCCGAGCATGTTGGAGTCGGTCGAGTAGGCCTTCTCGGTGCTCATCTTGTAGTCGAAGCCGGCCTCGATCAGGTATTCGCTCATCTCCTTGCGCCCGCCAAGTTCGTCGATGAAGCGCTGGTCCAGCCACGGTTTGTAGATGCGCAGGCTCGGGTTGGCGAGCAGCCCGTAGCGGTAGAAGCGCTCGATGTCGTTGCCCTTGTAGGTGCTGCCGTCGCCCCAGATGTTCACGCCGTCTTCGCGCATCGCGACCACGAGCAAGGTGCCGGTGACGGCGCGCCCGAGCGGCGTCGTGTTGAAGTAGGCCTGGCCGCCGGTGGAGATGTGGAATGCGCCGCACTGGATGGCGGAGATGCCTTCGGCGACGAGCTGCGGACGGCAGTCCACGAGGCGCGCGATGTCGGCGCCATAGGCGAGCGCCTTGCGCGGGATGTCGTCGTAGTCGGTCTCGTCGGGCTGGCCGAGATGGGCCGTGTAGGCGCACGGAATGGCGCCCTTGGCGCGCATCCAGTGCACTGCGGCGCTGGTGTCCAGGCCACCCGAGAAGGCGATGCCGACGCGTTCGCCGACGGGGAGTTGCTGAAGAATGTTGGCGGGCATGGGGTTCTTTCGGCGCGTTGTTGCGGCCCAGACCCACTTGGCCTCAAGTGGTGTCTCGACCAGAACCCGAATGCTACGTGATGGCCCGGC
>CAIKUF010000297.1 GCA_903830565.1 uncultured bacterium
AAGCCGCTCTTGCCTTCCATCCGAATGTCGAGCAGGGCGAGATCCGGGCGATGCTCGCGCGCGAGCAGGATCGCATCGTCGCCGTTGTCGGTATCAATCACGTCATAGCCGGCTTGCAGCAGGCCATGGGTGATCGTTGCCAGCACCAGCCGGTCGTCGTCCACCACCAGAATCTTGCCTTTATGCGTCACGCTGGATCCCACTTGCATCGGGCCGGTCAGCGCGGCCGCGCTGACCTGGGATTGTGGCCGAATCCGAAGCCCGCGGGCGCCGAGTATCGTGCAGGATTGCAATCGGCGCGGTCACTTGTCGCTCAAGACCTCGAGCGGCTTGATGCCTGGAGGCACGAGCACCAGGGTCGCCAGCACCCTTGGCCCCGATTGCTCCAGAGTCAATGTCGCGCTGCGCCGCGGCATCAGGGCCCGGACCAACCCGAGCCCCGAGACTCCGCCGGGAATGCCTGCCAGATTGAAGTTCGCACCGAGCGCGCCGACGTTTCCGATCACGAGGCGAATACCGTCAACGCTGCATTCCAGCTCACAGCTGACGGCGTGCGAGTCGCCGCCGCAGTGCTTGATCGCGTTGGTGAGCAGCTCGTTGATCGTGAGCGCGATCGGAATCGATTCCGCTTCGGGCAGCGCCCATTCGTGCTCGGCCGTGCAGCGGATGCTCAGCGCGATCGTGCAGCCGAAGATGCGCTGCACGGAACCCGAGATCGCCTCGACGACACTGCGCAGCACCAGCGGCCCGCCGGAGCCGACCTGCAGACCGTAGACCTGCGCGATCGCCTGTACCTGGCCGACGACTTCGGAGATCACGGCCTGGACTTCGGGCTTGCGCGCAGCGATCTGCTGCAGCAAACCGGCGACACCCTGAAGGTTGTTCTTGATCCGGTGGTGTACTTCCTTGACCAGCATCTCGCGATGCTCGATCGCTGCTTCCAGCCGTGCCTCCTGCGCCGCGCGCTGCTCGGTGACGTCGGTCGAGACCAGCAGCAGTTGGTCGGGCGCCTCACCCACCGGGCCCAGCGGCAGGTAGCGCGCCTCCCACAGACGCTGCTGGCCATCCATCGCCACGCGGTACTCGCGCTTGGTCACGCTGTCGGCGCCGAGCGCCGCCAGCATGTCGGCGCGCATGGTTTCGGCCTCGTCGGGCGGATAGATCTCCTCCGGTGCGCGGCCCACCAGTTCGGCGGTGGGGCGGCCGAGCATGTCGGCGGCCGTCTGATTGATCTGCAGCACGCGAAGTGTGCGCGCATCGCGCAGCGCGATCGCCAGCGGCGCCATCTCGATCAGGCGCTGCAGCGACGCCTGCGTCTCCGCGCTGCGGGCCTCGGCCTGGCGGCGCCTCTCGATGTCGAGCAGCGCGTAAGTCAGCTGGCGGCCAACGCGTTCCACACCGGTGGCGACGACGTTGCCGACGACCCAGAATTCGCGTCCGTCGCGGGCCTTGACGCGGCACTCGAAGGTCTCGGCCTGACCTTCGAAGAGTTCGTTCAGGTATTGAGTTTGGCGGAACGGATGACCGGGATCGGGCGTTGCCACGGTGCTGATCGGGTGGCCGACGAAGTCGGCCAGATCGCCGCCGAACATTCGCCGGGCCGATCGGTTCATCCAGTCGATGCCCTTCGCGTTGACGGTGACGATGCCCACCAGCACCGAGTCGAGAATGGCGCGCGTGCGGTCGGCCTGCAGGGCCACGGCCTGCTCGGCGCGGTGGCGGGCGTCGACATTGACGTAGGACGCGACAATGCCGCCCGTGGGATCGCCTTCGACGACCAGTCGCTTGCTCACCTGCACCCACACCAATTGACCGTCCCGGCGGCGCAACCTGCACTCGCCGCTCCAGCGCCCGCGGCGGTGCAGTTGCTCGTTGGCGCGCGCCCAGACCCGTTTGAACTCCGCGCGATCCGCGAACAGGGCTTCGAAGGGAAGCGCCGAAATCCGCTCGACCGGGTGGCCGGTGAGCGTTGCGAAGGCTTCGTTGGCGCGCTGGATCTTGCCGTCTCGAACGAAGGCGATACCGATCCCCGACAGGCTGAACATCAGCTCGCGGTCCCGCGCCAGCACCTCCAGTTCGCTCTGCTGTGCCTTCTGGCGCGCGATATCCGATATTTGCGCGATGGCCTCGAGCGGCTCGTTGCTCGGGCTCGTCCGGCGCACCGACAGCGCGTACCACAGCGTGCCAGCGCCTGGAAGCACCGGGTCCTCGAAGCCAAAGTCGGTCTCGAATGAGGCCGATTCGGCCAGAGCCGCGGCCGCACGGCGCAGAACCTTCTTTGCCTGCGGCCAGGGGGCGAAGATCTGGTCGAGGTCCCTGCCGGTTGCGTGCCCGTCGGCCAGTCCGAACATGCGCTCGAAGCGCTGGTTGCAGCGCACCAGCAGGTTTGCGCGCACGTAGGCGATGCCGGCGCTGGTGCTCTCGAGAATCGTCGTCAACTCGTGCAGCAGTTGCTCGCTGCGTTCCTGCGTTTCGTGCTGCTCTGTGATATCCAGCGTCACCACCGTCGTTGCACGCTCGCCGGAGGCAAGCGTCGCTGGCTCAACCCGCGTCAGCAACCAGCGCAAACCCAGATCGGGATGCCGGATGGCGTAACGCGCTTCGGCGCGCAAGGTGTGGCCAAGCGCGTGCTGCACCTTCTCGAATTCGGGCAGCGACTTCGCGACGACGATCTCGCGCCCAACCGCCTGCAGCGCGGCTGAAGGTACGGCCTCCACGCCGGCGCTCGAAGCGCGCTGGCGCAACCAACCAGTGGATTCCTGAAACGTCGCCAGGCCGACGCCAGCGGTGTCCATCATGACGCCGATCTGCATCTGGGCGAGGTCGCGCTCCTCCTCCATGCTGCGGTCTTCGACGACGGCCATGTAGCGCCGCTGCCCGCCCGGTGTTTCGTAGCAACGGACGACCGAGCGCAGGCGGCGCGGCGCACCGTCACGCCACGGCAGCCAGGACTGGCACTCGAGTGTGCTCCCCGCCTGCTGCAATTGGGGCAGCGGCCGACCGCTGGCGAACGCGAGCAATTGCTGCAGCTCCGGCGACGCTTCGGACAGCAAGGCTGGTACCGCGTCGACGAGTGCATCGAAGGCACGGTTGGTGCGCACCAGAAGGCCCGAATCCTCGAACAGCACCATGCCGACCGGACTCAGGTTGAACCAATCGTCGAGTTCCCGCGCAGAGCGGTCCGCACGTTCACGCGCGACATGCTCTGCGGTGCAGTCCTGCAAGGTGACGAGAACCAGGCTGCGCCCCGCGTCGTCGAGCAAGGCGCGACGCGAGACGCGCGACCAGCGCTCGCGCCCACCGGCGTCGATCAGGCGCTGCTCGGGCACTGGCGTTGTATCGCGCAAGCCGTGCGCATCTCGATGGCGTTCGTGTTTTGCGGGTTGCCCGCCTCGATCGCCCTCGTGAAACAGGCCGACCGGGTCGATCCCGATCAGCGCGTCACGAGCGAGTCCGGTGTACTCGGCAAATGCGGGGTTGACATCGAGCACGCGGGAATCCGGCCCTTCCACGAGCGCGGGGATGGGCAGGTCCCATAGCAGGCGAAGCTGCTCGGCAGACGCCGGGCGCGCCGTCGCTTGCAATGGCGCTGCCGGCGCGTCCGCCAGCACCGGCTCGCACTGCAGGCGCAGCACCCACAGGCGCGGTTCGAGACGCTGCAACGCGGCCTCGGCCGTGCGCCCGTCGATCAGGGTCAGGGCCTGGGTGGCAGTCTTGTTCGCCCGGCCCGCCAGGGCGCTGCGCATCCAGCGCAGCGCGGGCTGGCCGAGCACCGACTCGAGCTGCTCCACGCGCCAACCGGCTTCGCAACCCAGCACTCGCAGCGATTCAGCGTTCGCGAACGAGATGCGTCCGGCGTCGTCCAGCAACAGCACGGCGTCGGACATCAGGTCGAGCAACGGATGCAGCAGCGACGCCCGGGACACGGGAAGCAGCAGATTCATTGCGCGGTGTCGGAGCGATCAGGCTTCACGCGGACAGTGTACGCAGGTCGCCTGTAAGCGATCTCGTGCGGGCTTCGTCGACCCGGTGCGGCCGCGCCGGCCTCTAGTGGCCTATAACAGTGAAATCGGAAGTGGCCGTCCGCGCGATACGGTGCACGCTGCGGCGTTGCGAATGCTCGCGATGCCTACGGGCATCGCTGCGCTTCGCGCCTTGCATCGCACCCCGTCTCGTACGTTCTTCCACTCCCATTTCACTGTTACAGGCCACTAGTCCAACTGCGCAGCGGCAGCCAGGGCGTGCGTCAGCGCCCGGTTCACCTCATCGATGCTGAGCATCAGCTTCTCGGCCGCCGCGCGAACATCGAACGACGACTCAGCCTCGACCGCGCGCGCGAGTTCGAGGTAAGGGACGTGAGGCCCGCTCCCCGAGACCAGGGCCTGTGCCACGTGCTCGGGCACGGGCAGCGTCGTCAGCAGTTCGTCGAACGGCTGGTTGAACATGCGGTCGAGCAGCGAAAAGACGCCGCAGATGAACATCTCATTGCGCATCTCTTCGTCGCCGAACGTGCGTGCGAACTCCTCGAGCAGCAACCCGCGGCGCACGGCGGCGAACATCACCGGCTTCATGCTCGCGTCCTTGGTCGCCGTCGCCAGAAGCAGCGCGAGCCAGCGT
Organism: uncultured bacterium; assembly: GCA_903830565.1. GTDB lineage: Bacteria > Pseudomonadota > Gammaproteobacteria > Burkholderiales > Burkholderiaceae_C > CAIKUF01. The sequence goes on from CAIKUF010000297.1 coordinate 4,618, forward strand.
TTGAGCCTGCGGTGGCCGAGTATCATGATCGCGTGGCTGAAGGATGCGATCTCGACGCGAAGCCCGAAGGCCGGCGAATTGATGAAGCGCAGCAGCTTGAAGGCCAGCGTCGGGTCGCGGCGCAACGTCTGTTCGAGGCGATTGACAGGCTCCTCCTCGTCGACGCGGTGGATCAGTTCGACGATCGTCTGCATGTCGACCTTGACCGAAGACTTGGACGCCCCCTGATGCTTGGCCACGACGTCGTCGATCGGCCAGCCCATCACCGCAGTGGCGCCGCGGCTGAAGCAGGCGTTCATCTCCATCATGGTGCGAACACCCGACTGCACCATGGGCAGGCCCCACGCAGTAGCCTCTGCCGAGCGGCCGACCGTCTCGTACAGGCGCCCGTCCTCGGCGCTGTTGACGATCGAATAGGTAAAGCAGGGCATCGCGTCGCGCGGCAGTTCTTCGGCAGGGCGACCCTTGAGCAGGAGCACGTTCCCGTTGGCGCGCAGCGCCAACAGCGCCTGCAGATGCGAGGCGTCGCCGGCCATGAACGACGGCACCTCGACCATCACGTTGGCCGGGGGCTGCAAGCGCAGCAGGTCGGCGAGAAGCGCCTCGCTAACGACGTTGAGCGAGACCTTGCCGCCGTCGGCCGGCCAGATCTGCGCCACCACCTCCAGCAACTGCCCGGCATCGAGCGCGACGTCGGGTCGCAGGGGGATGACCGACAGACGCGTCGCCGTCACAGCCCGCTTGCGGTCGATGAACGGCGCGTAGCAGAGGACGGCCTGGCCGAGGATCGTGGGTGCGCTCATGGGGGGGTGTCGGTCCGAGGTCAGGAGCCGGATGCGTCATGTCTTGATGTAGTCGAACAGCGACATGCGCTGCACCGATGCATAGGTCTTCAGCGCAGCCGAGTAGCCGGTCTGCTTGCTCTGGAAGTCCGAAATCGCGGTGGCCATGTCGAGGTCTTCCGCCTTCGACCGCTCGGTCTGCCCGTTCAGGCTGGCCGAGTCGAGCCGGTTCCCGATGGCGTCGATGCGAATGAGTGCTTCGCCCGCGGTCGCGCGCGAGCCGAGCATGCGTGCCAGCACGGAATCGAGATTGCGCAGGTTCGCGCTCGTCGCCTGGGCGATCGCGCCGCCGGTTTGCGTCGGCGCGGCCAGATCGTTGGCCGCTTTGTCCAGCGCGTCGAAGACGCTCAAGGTCGGATGCGACGGCACGATGTCGAACTCGTCGCCGTTGGACGGCTGACCGCTGATCGTGAACGACATGCCGTCGAACTGAATCGCCTGGCCGGGGACGAAGGCAATGTTGGTCATCGCCGTCGCCGCGCCGCCCTTGAGCACGCTGTAGGTGGTGACGCCCGCAGCCACGCTGAACTGCACCTGGTAGCTCGAGCCAGTGATCGCGGCCGGGTTGGTGACGCTGCCGGTGTCGATCCAGGCGGAGCCGTTGCTGGTCACGCTTTGCGTCTGGAAGACGCCGTTTCCGGTCGACGCGGACATCCAGGTTGCGGCGCCGTCCATCGTCATCGGCATCTCGGTTGCCGGGTCGGCGCTGTTCGCGCCGCGCGTGCCGACATACTGCACACCGCCCGCGGAGTCGAGGAAGGGTGGCGCGCTCGAACCCTGCCCGCCCAACAGGTAGCCGCCAGCACCGTCGTCGCGGTTGGCGACCGCCAGCAGTTGGTCGCGCAGACCGCGAATCTGGCCGGCAAGCATCTGGCGCTGCGTGCTGTCGTAGCTTGCATTTCCGCCGGCGACGATCGCCTCGCGCGCGGTCTGAAGCAGATCGCCCGCATCGCCGAGCGCACTCTCGAGTTGCGTCATCGCCGAGCGGCTGGCCTCCAGCGAGCGCAGGCTGGTGGCAGCGCGCGACACCGCGGCGAGCGCGCGCTCGGCGCGCGCAGCGTCGACCGGGTCGTCGCTCGCGCGCATGACCCGCTTGCCGGAGGTGAGCCTGAGCTGGGCCTCGTCGAGCTGGCTCTGGCGCTGCGCGAGCTGGTCGATGGCGGAGTCGAAGGAGTGGGCGGTGGCGATTCGCATGACGGGTCCGGGGGTTTCGCTGGCCAGCGGCTCAGGCGATCTTGAGTTGCAGCAGCGTGTCGAACACGGTCTGCGCTACCTGCAGCATCTTGGCCGCGGCCTGATAGCTCTGCTGGTACTGGATCAGGCGCGCCGCTTCCTCGTCGAGGTTGACGCCCGACTTCCCGCTATTTCGGGTCTGGGCATCGTTCGCGACCGCCGTCGATTGCTGGGACGCGCCATCAGCGCTCTGCACCCGCACGCCGATGTCGGCGAGGGCGTTGGCCCAGGCATCCGTGATGTTGACGCCGACGACGAGCTTGGCATTGCCGAGCCCGGCCAGGGCCAGCGCATTGCCGTTGCTGGACGCCGGGTGCGGTGTCGGATCGACGTGCACGAGGTCGCCGTCGGACGGCGTTGCGTTCACGGTCAACTGCCACAGCAGCGTTCCCGCGCCGTTGGTGAGGCCGATCGGCTGACTGGCGACGTAAGGCTGCGCGGCAGCGTAAGTGGCACCGCCGTCGACGCTCATCTGCGTGGTCCTCGCGCCGGTCACCGGGTCGACGTTGAAGCGAACGACCGCGTTCGGGGGCGCGGCAATCGGCGACATGACCTGCAACGACTGGACCGCCAGCGTGCCGATGTTCAGCACACCCAGCGACGCGGTCACCGGCGACGCGGCCGCGATGCCGCGTGGGTCGCTGAGCACGCGCTGCATGCCGCTCGCAGCGGCGGCAACGGGCTGCAGCAGGTAGCGGTCACCGGCGTTGGCGCTACCGGCGGCAAGCACGATGCTCATGCCGTCGACGGTCACGCCCGCGGCAAGCGCGGCGGGCGTGAAGGTTTGCGTCGGGTCCGTGCTGCCCAGGCGCGTCAGCGTGTAGTTGGCGCCGTCGAAGCGCAGCTCGTAGTCGCTCGCCTGCAACTGGCTGGCGGCCGTTGTCACCGCATTCAGCGCCGCACTTCCGCTGTTCTTGGTATCCCGCAGCACGCGCGGCGCGCCGACCGCGAACAGCGGGCCGCCCGGTTGTCCGGCCGGTGTCGTCAGATCGAGCCCCAGCCCTTGCTGCGTGTTCATGGCTCCGCCCAGCGCGGCGGCCATCTGTCCGATCGTGTTGCGCGCGTCTCGGAGGTCGACATTCTGGAAACGCAGCAACCCGGCCATGGAGCCGCCGTTGATCATGCTGTTCGGCACCACGCGGTCGAAGGCGCCGTCGCGAATGCCCAGGCCCACCTGTGAAGGGTCGGCACTGTCAGTCAGTACCGACAGGGTCGACGCCTCGTCGCCCAGGACCAGACGTTGGCCGCCGCCGATGAACAGGCTCTGCGTACCGTCTGCGGCGTTGATCGACGTCACCTGCATGTACTGGCCGATCTTGGCCACGGCGCTGTCGCGCTGGTCGAGCAGGTCGTTCGGTTGGTGGCCGGTCGCCTCCGCCGAGGCGATCTGGTGATTCAGCGCCGCGACCGTCTGCGCGAGCGAATTGACGGTGGCAACCGATGTCTTCATGTCCTGCACGATGCCGGCCTGCAGGCCGGCGATCCGATCAGCAGTGTTTCGAAATTGAGATGCCGTGTCTTCGGCGCGCGACAGCGCAACCTGGCGCGCCGAGGTGTCCTGCGGCTGCGCGGCGACGTCGGCAAAGGCCGAGATCAACTGGCCACTGACGTAGCCCAGCCCGGACTCTCCGGTGCCGAACAGCTTCTCGAGCTGCTGCAGTTGCGACAGGCGTTCGCTGTCAGCCGAGGCGAGCGATTGCGAGAGCGCGGCTTCGCGGGTCAGGAACTCGTCGTGCGCGCGGCTGACCGTCTGCACGTCCACGCCCTTGCCGAAGAAGCCGGCGCCCGTGAACTGCCCCGGCGCGCTGGCAAGCTCGACCTGCTGGCGCGAATAGCCCGGCGTGTTGACGTTGGAGATGTTGTTCCCCGTCGTCTGCAATGCGGCATAGCTGGCCGTCATCGCCCGAGTGCCGAGGGAGAACAGGATCGAGGAGGACATGACGCGCTCAGCCCGCCACGCGCTGCAGGCGCAAGGTCGTGTTGATGACGCGGCCGAGCTTGTCGGCGTAGGCCGGGTCGGTGGCGTATCCCGCCGCCTGCAGCCCCTGCGCAAAGCGCTCGGCGCTGCCGCCGCTGGCCAGGACCTGACTGTAGCGGCTGCTGCTCTTCATCAGTTTCGCGTAGTCGCGAAACGAGTCCGCCGCCGACGCGTAGGCGCGAAATCGCTGAGTCGACTTCTGTGCCTGGCCGTTGACATACTCGGTCGTCGTCACTTCGGCGACGGCTCCCGTCCAGCCCGGCCCGGCCTTGATGCCGAACAGGTTGTTGGCGCTGTTGCCGTCGGCAAGGCGAATCTCGCGCTGGCCCCACCCCGTTTCGTGGGCGGCCTGCGCCAGCATGAACGCCGCCGGAATGCCGGTATCGGCCTCGGCCGCCAACGCGGCGGGCTGGTTCGCCTGTAGGAAGGCAAGCTGGCGCGCCTTGCCATTGGTCTGGCTGAAGTCGCTCGCCACGCGCGCTGGCGCAGCCGCAGACACGGGCCGCGGTGTGGTTGCCGCAGGCGTCGCTGCAGTGCCCATCTGGCGCTCTAGCTGGCGCGCGATGGCGTCGCTGAGGCCGCCACGCAGCCCGGTCATCTGGCTCGCGAACTGCGTGTCCAGCATCTCGGTGCCAAGCTGCGTGCCGGCGTTGTCGAGCATGCCGCTGGCCATCGTCGCCTGCCGCATGCTCTTCATGACCTCCTGCATGAAGAGCGCCTCGAATTGCTTGGCGGCGTCCTTGATCGACGCCTTGGGATCGGCCGCCGCGCGGCTGCGCAGCGCGTCGGTGGACAGGGCCGAGCCGATCGCAACGGCCATCAGATCACCTCGATCTCGGCGTTGAGCGCGCCTGCGGACTTCATCGCCTGCAGGATCGCCAGCAGGTCCTGCGGCGTTGCGCCGAGCGTGTTCAACGCCTTCACGACGTCGGACAGCTTGGCCCCTGCGGGCATCTCGATGAGCATGCCCGGCTGGGACCGGATCTGGATGTCGGCCTGCTCGGTGGTCACCGCGCGTCCTTGCGAGAAGGCTGTAGGCTGGCTGACGATCGGCGTGGAGTTGATGACCACCGCCAGGTTGCCGTGCGCGACCGCGCAGGCCGAAAGCGTGACACCCTGGTTCATGACCACCGAACCCGTGCGCGCATTGAGCACGACCTTGGCGGCCGGCATGGCGAGTTCGACCGGCAGGTTCTCGACGTCGGCCAGGAAGGCCACCCGTTCCTCGGGCGACGTGGGCATGCGCACACGCACCGTGCGCCCATCCAGCGCCTGCGCAACGCCCTCGCCCATGCGGCGGTTGATCACCCGCGCCACTTCGCGCGCAGTGCTGTAGTCGTTCGCGTTCAGGTCGAGCTGCAAGGTGTCGCCCTGGTTCAGCGGCGTCGGCACCGAGCGTTCGACGGTTGCGCCGTCGGGAATGCGCCCGGCATTCAGGCTGTTGATCTGCACCTTCGAGCCGGCGGCCGATGCGCCCGCGCCGCCGACGAAGAGATTGCCCTGCGCCATCGCATAGATCTGCCCGTCGGCGCCACGCAGCGGCGTGCTGATCAGCGTGCCGCCGCGAAGCGACTTGGCGTTGCCCATCGACGAGACGGTGACGTCGATCGTCTGCCCCGGCTGCGCGAACGCCGGCAATTGCGCCGTCACCATCACCGCGGCGACGTTCTTGAGCTGCATGTTGGTGCCCTGCGGCACGGTGACGCCGTTCTGCTGCAGCAGCGCGATCATGCTCTGCGGCAGGAACGAGATCGAAGTCGTCTGGTCGCCCGTGCCGTCCAGCGCCATCACGAGGCCGTAGCCCACCAGCGCATTGCTGCGCACGCCCTGCACCGTGGCGACTTCCTTGACGCGTGCAGCGTGCGACGGCAGCGGCCACCACAGCGCGGCACTGACGGCCAGGGTCGCCATGGAAAGCAGCCAACGAAGCTGACGATCGATTGGGTGCATCGGGGTACCTTTGCGCTCGGCACTGTGGCGTTCGCCCTCGGAGAGGCCCAGGGGGATCATGTCGGAGACTTTCATCCAATGCACCCGATTCTGGGCCGCACTAGAACGGCACAACGTTCAAAAAGACCCGCGACAGCCAGCCTATTCCCTGTGCCTCAGCCTGCTGGCCACGCCCGCGATGTTCGAGGCGCACGTTGGCGATCTGCGCCGAGGCGACGACGTTGCCCGGCTGGATCATCAGCGGATCGACCTGGCCCGAGAAGCGCAACACGTCCACGTTATGGTTGACGCCGATCTGCTTCTCGCCGCCGATGATCAGGTGACCGTTCGGAAGGACCTCGGTCACCGTGACGTTGATGGTGCCGCTGAAGTCGTTTGCGGTGTCGGTGCTGCCCGCGCCGGCGAAAGTGTTGCTCGACGAGCCGGCCGCCGAGGCCCGCGTGAGGGCCGTGACCTTCAGGCCCGGCAACGCGGTCACGCTGGCGTCGATCTTGCCGCTCTTGTCGACTGCGCTGGTGGACTTCTGACTCGCGCTGACCTTCTCGACGATCTGCACGGTCAGCGTATCGCCGACCAGACGCGCCCGATAGTCCTCGAACAGCGGCCGGTAGTTGCCGGCCTGGAAGATGGCGCCGTTGTTGATCTTCGGCGCCACCACCGGCAGCGGTCGCGCCGAGGTTGGTTGCGCGATGTCGACCGGAGGCGGAGCATTGAGGACTTGGCAGCCGGCCAGGGCGACGGCGCAGGCGACGATCGAAAGTTTCTTCATGGTTCTTACGCTCAAAGCTGAGCCAGCTTCTGCAGCATTTGGTCCGCGGTCTGGATGGCTTTCGAGTTGAGCTCGTAGGCGCGCTGGGTCTGGATCATCGACACCAGTTCCTCGACCACGTTGACGTTCGAGGTCTCGACGAAGCCCTGCTGTACCGATCCCAGCCCGTTCAGCCCCGGCGCGCCGGAGCTGGGCGTTCCGGAGGCGGTGGTCTCGGCGAAGATGTTCTGCCCCTTGGGCTCGAGCCCGGCCGGATTGACGAAGTTCGCGAGTTGCAACTGGCCCACGCTCTGCGGCAGGACCTGGCCCTGCAGCATGACGCTGACCGTGCCGTCCTGCGCCACGGTGACGCTCTGCGCCGCGGCCGGGATGGTGATGCCCGGTTGCACCGGATAGCCGTTGTTGGTGACGAGCACGCCCTGCGCGTCGACTTGGAACGAGCCGTCGCGCGTGTAGCCGGCCGTGCCGTCGGGCATCAGTACGTGAAAGAAGCCGTTGCCGCGTACCGCGAGGTCGAACGAGTTCGAGCTCTGCTGAAGATTGCCTTGCGAGAAGTCGCGTGAGGTGGCGACGGCACGCGTGCCCAGGCCCACCTGCAGCCCGGTCGGCGCGGTCGTCTGGTCCGAGGAGTTGGCGCCGACCTGGCGTAGGTTCTGGTACATCAGGTCCTCGAACACGGCATGCGAGCGCTTGTAGCCGTTGGTCGAGACATTGGCCAGGTTGTGCGAGATGGCGTCCAGTTGGGTCTGCTGGGCCTCCATGCCGGTTTTCGAAATCCACAGGGAACGCATCATGGCTGGGCTCCAATCGATGCCTGCTATGGTGGCTCGCACGCGAATCGGCCAAGCGCGAAAAAGACGGGCGGATGGCGGCCTTCTTCGTCCCGTCGGTGGTCGGGCGAACAAGAGGCGCCAGCAAGGCGCAACTCCGGCGCCTGGCGCTGCGCCGAGTCGGCCCGCGTTGGATCGCTGGGATGTGCGTTCGGGGCCGCACGCAGCCGGCAGTTCGGGCCGTCGCGTGAAGCCGTCGAAGATCAAGGCGTCTGGGCGGCGCCCCGTCGCGGGAGCGCGCCGCACCTGATCTACGCGCCGCGGGGGCTTGGCCCGCGGCGAATTTGAAGTCTGCCCGCGGGGCTACTTCTTGCCAGGCTCGACCGACAGCGCGACGGCTTCTGTGTAGACGGCCTGGATCTGGTCGCCGACCTTGATCAGCTTGAACTGACCGGCGTCCGGCACCTTTAGCTCGACGGTCTGCTTCGGGCCGCGCAGCGTGACCGTCTGCGTCTTCGCGTTGACGGCGACGACATTGGCCGTGACCTCGGTCTGGTTGGCCACGACACCGGCCGGGCGCTCACCCGCGGCGGCGCGTGCCGATCCCGGGGTCGAGACCGAGCTGCGCAGTTCCTTGCCGCCCTTCTTCAGCGTCAGCGTCAGCGCTTCGACGTAGCGCACCGTCACGATGTCGCCGACCTTGATCTGTTCGAAGTTGCGCACGTCGGGTCCAGCGGTCACGACATTGAGCTTGCCCTTGGGACCTTTGAGCGTGACCTTGCGTGTCGCCGCATCGATCGCGACGACCTTGGCCGACACGGACACCGTCGAGGCGATGGTCGCCTCGCCGGGCGCCGAAGCGGCCATAACGGCGCCGGTGGCCGCGGGCTTGGTTTGCGAAAGTGCTGGCAGTGCGGCCGTGCCCAGCAGCATGGTGGCAAGGATGATGACTTGTGGCTTCATGGTGTTCTCCGATGGTTTGGCGTCTGACAGGCTCAGAACCAGCGGATTATCGAGCACGTCGGCCCCGCTGTAGGGGAGCCGCGTCGGCACGTCGACGTCGGCACCGAGATGCCGGCCTTGCAGCCGCTATGCGAACCGGTGCTTGAGCACCTCGACCATGCGCGGGCTGAGCGTCTTGAACAGTTCGCCGTTGTACGAACCGTGGACGGGGACCGGCAGCGCAAACGCGGACTTCGCGCTGCCCATGTCGACGAACTGGATCGTCGGGTCGGGCGTTCCATCCTGCGGCCGCGACGGGTCCATGCTGGGCGCCAGTGGCCCATTCGGGATGCCGAACGCGGTGCGGAAGTTGGGGCCGTTGAAAGTCACCGGGTTGCGGACGATCTGCTGCACCGCGATGGCGTACTTGCGCGAGGTCGCAGCGGGCGTTCCGTCGGCCACCGCGGGATCGACGTTGGTGGTGACGACCGACACCGTGTAGTCGCTGTTGAGATAGACCTCGAAGGTGCGGAACTGCTGCGGGAAGTCTCTCAGCGACGCCGTCTCGACCTGCCAGAAGCCCTGCTCGGGCGTGGCGGGGTCGGGCGACACAAACGCCTTCACCGTGTTGAGGTGCCGATGCCCGGCCACCCACAGCAGCAGGTTGGGCGTGCCCTGAAGCGTGTCGACCAGTTCCTTGATGCCAACCGCATTGCGATGCTCGGGTGCGATGTTCTTCGTCTCGGTCCACCACTCGGTTTCCGAGCCGATGGCCGAGACAGCGATCGGCACGTGAGCGGCGACGATCATCAACTGGTCGGCGGCCTGGCCTCGTGCCAGCTCAGTCTGAAGCCACTGCCAGCGCTTGGCATCCAGGTAGCCGTGACCGTGGATGTCCTTCGAGCCGTCGTTCTCCGACTGCGTGTCGTCGAGCACGATGATCTTGAGCGGCACCGCAGCCTTGGGCACGAAGCTGTAGCAGGCGAAGCCATCGGCGTCCCCTTGCGGACTGGAGCGGTCGACCAGTCCGAAGCCGTGACCGACGGGCAAGCTCGCCGTCTTGAAGAACTCCGCGATCCACTCCGAGCGCACGAGCGAGCGGCGATCCGAGTCCGCCACCACGCGCGGCGGCCCCGACGCGAAGGCCGGGTCAGCCGCCGGCCCTGCGCCTGCGATGGCGCCGTCCGGTGTCGAACCGTCGATGAAGCCCATGTAGTACTTCGGGCTCGCCTTCAGCGCCTCGGTGTTGAAGAGGACCGGGAAGTTCGCCTTGCTCGGCGTTAGCGCATCGCCCACCTTCCACACGGTGTCGGCCACATAGGACTCGCGCAGACCCAGGGTCGGATCGGCATCGACCGGGAACGAGCCGATGAAGAAGTGATCGTGGTTGCCGAGCACCTGGTACCACGGGATCGACTTGTCGAGCCCGGCGGCCTGGTAGGGCTTCTGGTAGTCGATGCGGTCCGCGCCCGCATGCGTGCCCGAACTCGGCGTGATGAGCTTGCCGTCGATGAGGTCGAGGTACCAGCGCAGCTCGTTGTACGAGGTGCTGTTGCAGGTGTCGCCGAGCGAGATGCCGAAGTCGAACGGGTCCTGCCGATGCAGGGCGTTTGCGGTCTGGATCGCCGCATCCAGCACCTGCGTCGTGTACATCATCACCGGCGAATAGATCGAGGTGTTGTTGTAGGCAGCCGGCTCGGCCTGCTGCATGAGGATGAGCTGGTTCGGCGCTTCCTTGTCCGTGATGTGAATGTCGGAGATCGCGAAGAAGTTCAGCAGCTTCCTCTTCTTGGCGGGCATCCGCTGTGCGTAGCCGGCCGGCATCAGGTCCGCTCGCGCGATGGCGGGCAGGCCGGAGCCGAAAGTCCAGGCGCCATAGCCGTGCTTGGCATACTGGCCGACCTGACAGAGCTGCGATTCGGCCAGCCCGGGCAGCGTCGCCGGGAACGAGATCATCCGCTCGCGCGTGGTCACGACATGACTGTCGATCGGATAGCGCTGGGCTGCCGGCGTGCCGCCATCGGCGAACGCCATGGGTCCCATCGATACCGCCGACAGCGTGCCGATGGAGTACTTGAGGAAGTCCCTGCGCCTGACATCGTCAGCGGGCTCGTTCTCGCAGTTCGCGCCTGCATCGTCATCCATCGGCATGCGACTCCTTCAGAGTCCTTCTGGCGTATCAGCTCGCGGCGAGCAACTGCGCGGCCGACTTCGCGTTCGCCTCGGCGGTCTGCATCAGCTTCATCTGCGTCTCGAACTGGCGCGCGGCGGAGATCATCGCCACCATGTTCTCGACCGGGCTCACATTCGAGCCTTCGAGTGCGCCGTCCTGGACGCGCGCCGTGGCGTCGGCGTCCAGCGGGTCGCCGCCGCTGGCGCGAAAGAGGCCATCCGTCCCGCGTTCGAGCTTGGCCTCGGGCGTGACGAGCTTGAGACGTCCGACGACGCTGCTCTTGCCGTTGGGCAAACGCGCGCTGATCGAACCGTCGCCGGCGATGCTCGGCTCGCTGTTCGGCGGCAACTGGATCGGGCCGCCGTCGCCCAGCACCTGCAGGCCGGCGCGCGTCACCAGCGTGCCGTCGGCGCTCACGTCGAGCGAGCCGGCACGCGTGTAGGCCTCGGTGCCGTCGAGCGCCTGCACGGTGAGCCAGCTGTTTCCGCGCACCGCGACGTCCAGGTTGCGACCGGTCGCATTCACCGGGCCGGGCGTGTCGTCGTAGCCGGTCGTCGTCTCGAGCGCGAAGGCGCGCGTGCTCGCACCGCTGCCCTGGACGGGCTGCGAGCGAAAGGCCTGCAGTTCGGCGCGAAAGCCGACCGTCGAGACGTTGGCGAGGTTGTTGGCCAGCGTGTCCTGCCGCTGCATCGCCGCCTTGGCGCCGCTCATCGACAGGTAGATCATTCGGTCCATCGGGTCCTCCGGCGGGCATGGGTCGTGGCGAGCGGGAATCCCTCAGGCATCAGCGCAGGTTGACCAGGGTCTGCAGCACCTGATCCTGCGTCTTGATGGTCTGCGCGTTGGCCTGGTAGACGCGTTGCGCGGTGATCATGTTGACGAGCTCCGCGGTCAGGTCGACGTTGCTCTCCTCGAGCGCGCCGGCCTGAAGCAGCCCGAGGTTGCCGTTGCCGGGCGTGCCGAGTATCGGCGTGCCCGACGCGAAGGACTGCGCCCAGGAGTTCCCGCCCTGCGGCACGAGCGCTTGCGGATTGCGGAAGTCGGCCAGTTCAATCTGCCCTGCAGGCTTGGATTGGCCGTTAGAGTAGCGGGCCATCAGCACGCCGTTGTTCTCGATGCTGACACTCGTGAGCTGACCCGGCGCGAAGCCGTCCTGCGTCACGTTGGTGACGCCGAAGGCCGAGCCGTACTGCGTCGCGCCGCTGAGGTCGAGCGCGACGCCGAGAATCGGAAGCGTCGCCGCACCGACCGCGTTCGTGGATGCCGGGATGTTGTAGACCACGGGGCCTACCGGCGCCGTCGGCGCGCCGCCGTTGGCGGGAAACGTGATCGTCGTCACGGGCTTCGGCACCGGCGGAGTCGCGCCGTTGTCGAGCACCGACGTGCCGTTGGCGGCAACATAGACGTTCCAGGTGTCCGTGCCAGCCTTTTGGAAATAGTAGGTCAGCGCGACGTCCTGCCCCTTGGCGTCGTAGGCCGTCATCGAGGTCGCGTTGTTGTAGGTCGTTGCGTTGGCGAAGTCGATCTGCGGCCCGGCGGCCGGCAGCGTGGTCGCCGACCTCGCGTCGAGGTTCATCTCGAGACTGGTCTTGGCGGTCGCGGCCGGCGTGATGCCGGCGGTCGGCAACTGGATCGGCCCGCCTTGACCCGGCTGCACGACGCCCTGTGCATTGGCGGAGTACCCGACCAGCTTGTGCTGCTGGTTGTTGACGATGTAGCCGTCCTTGTCGACCTTGAATTGGCCGTTGCGGGTGTACTCCACGCTCTTGCCGTCGCTGACCTGGAAGAAGCCCGAGCCGTTGATCGCAAGGTCCATCGGGTTGTCGGTGGTCGTGATGTTGCCCTGCGTGAACTGCTGCGCGACCGCCGCCACGCTGACGCCGATGCCGATGTCGTTGGTGCCGGCCTTGTTCAGCGCCACGGCGTAGACGTCGGCGAACTCAGCGCGCGAGGCCTTGGCACCGTAGGTGTTGGCGTTGGCGACGTTGTTGCCGACGACTTCCAGGTTCTTGCTGGCGGCATTCAGGCCGGACAGACCTTGCGAGAAGCTCATTTGAATTCCTTGCGTGGGTGGATCAGTTGAAGGCCTTGACCGTGCTGTAGGGCACGTTGCCGGACTTCTGCAATTCGAGCGACAGCGTGTTCCCGCTCGCGCTCACGGCATCCACGAGGTCGCGCATCAGCGGCGTCGCCGTGAGCGTGGTGGTGCCGCTCTTGGCAGTCACGCGAAACGTGAGCCCGCTGCCTTCGGTAGCAGTGCCTGCAGGCCAGTTGAAACTGTGCATGCCGCTCGATTGCGCGCCGATGTCGATCGAATCGACGACTTGACCACTGGGCGAGAGGACGTCGATCTTGACGCCGCTTGCCGCGCTCGCCAGCTCGTAGCCGCCCGCCCCCTGACCATCGACGATCGAGAGCGAATTGCCGGGCACGACAACGTCGTGGCCGACCAGCGTCGCGCCTTGCAACGCCTGCATCTGCACGAACTGCGTCGACAGCGCCTGAACCGACGTGTTGAGCGTCTGGATCCCGCTGACGGTGTTGATCTGCGCCATCTGGCTCGTCACCTGCGCGTTGTCCATCGGGCTGAGTGGATCCTGGCTCTGCATCTGCGCCACGAGCAGCTTGAGGAAACGGTCGGAGGTGTCGGCCGCAGTGGCGGTCGGGGTCGCGGCAGCGTTGCTGCTGGCGCTGGTGGGAAGAACGGACGAAACGGTCATGGGCTGCCTTCGTGGGTTGCGCGAATCACGCCTGGCCCATCTGCAGGGTCTTCTGCAGCAGGGTCTTGGCGGTGTTCATGACTTCAACGTTGTTCTGGTACGAGCGCGAGGCCGAGATCATGTTCACCATCTCCTCGACCGCGTTGACGTTGCTGTAGGTCACGTAGCCATCGGCGTCGGCCTGCGGGTGCTTGGGATCGTGCACGCGGCGGCCGGGGTTCTGGTCTTCGGCGATCTGCGAGACCCGCACGCCGGCAGCGCTCTCCGGCTGCCCTGGCGCGCCCATCAGCAGGGTCTGGAACACGACTTGCCGCGCCTTGTAGGCCTGACCATCGGGGCCAGCGACGGTGTCGACGTTGGCCAGGTTGCTGGCGACGACGTTGAGCCGCTGCGACTGCGCGCTGACCGCGCTGCCCGAGACGTTGAAGATCGAAAGCATCGACATGGCGGGCTCCGGTGGATGGTCGCTGGCCAGCCTTACTGGCCGGTGATGGCGCTGGTGATCGTGCGTACGTGGCCGTTGATGAAGCGCAGCGTGGCCTCGTAGCGCAGCGAGTTGTCGGCAAACGCGGCGCGCTCGCGGTCCATGTCGACCGTGTTGCCGTCCAGACTGGTCTGGCTCGCGCTGGCGTAGGCAAGCGTGCTGCCCTCCGCGCCCCCCCGCCGCGCCGGTGATGTGTCCGGGTTGGCTGGTGGCCAGCGTGCGGGCCGCGGGCAGGCTGCCGGTCGCCTGCTGCAAGGCCTGAGCAAAGTTCATGTCGCGCGCCACATAGCCCGGCGTGTCGGCGTTCGCGATATTGCTCGCCAGCAGGCGCTGGCGATCCGAGCGCAGCGCGAGCGCCTGGCCTTGGAAATCGAGCGTGTCGGTGAGTCGGTTGAGCATGGTGCTTGTCCTTCACGGCGCCGGCGTGCCCGGGTCGTGTCAGGAATTGTGGTCAGCGCGCGGCGCGGCATTAGCGCGAACAGTGGTGCCTTTGGAGGCCTGTTCGCTTCACTGCGGCCGCACGCGCTCGCCTAAAGTGGCCACGTGAACGCTCAACCCTGCTCCCCACGCGCACGCTTGCACCCCGCAAGCGCGCTGCGCTGTGCTCTCGCCGCGGCCGTCGCGATGTTCGCAGCGCAGGCCAGCGCGTTCGAGCCGAACGCCGCCCAGGGGCGGGCGTCGCCGGGCATGGTCCAGATCGAGCAGCAGGTGCGCCAGTTCGCGCTCGACGCGACCGCCGCGCCGGGCCTGCGCGTCGAGGTGCAGGTCGGCGCTCTGGATTCGCGCCTTCGCTTGGCGCCCTGCGAACGGGTGGAACCCTATTTGCCAGCAGGCACACGCCTGTGGGGCCGCACGCGGATCGGCCTGCGCTGCGCACAGGGCGACCGGCCGTGGAACGTCTATCTTCCGCTAACGGTCAAGGTCCTCGGCACCGGGCTGATCGTCGCCACCTCGCTGCCTTCGGGCGCCGTGCTGACGCTGGCCGACCTTCGCTCAGGCGAAGTCGATCTGGCGGACGGCGCCGGCCCGCTTGTCAACCCGGACTTCGCGGTCGGGCGCACGCTGGCGCGGTCGGTGAGCGTGGGTCAGGCTCTGCGCCAGAACGACTTGCGCGCCCGCCAATGGTTCGCTGCCGGCGACACGGTGCAGATCACGGCGGTCGGCGCCGGCTTTCGGGTCAGCGGCGAAGGTCAGGCGCTCGGGCCCGGCCTGGAGGGACAATCGGCCCGCGTGCGGACCGAGAGCGGCAAGGTCGTCGTCGGATTGCCTGTGGCGGAGCGCAGGCTGGAGCTGGGTTTGTAACCATGCGAGTCAATGCAGTCGAATTTCACGAAAGCCCTAAAGTCGCCACCAGGGCGTCCGATAGAGCGAGCATGTTGACAGGGCGTGACCGTCGTCGCCCCCGCAGGAGCACTTCATGAAGATCGGCAATCCCGCATCGGGCATACATGACCAGCCACCGGTCGCACCGGCGAGCACGGCACGCACGGCCGCCGACGAGTCGGCCAAGGCCGCGCCTGGCGTCGTCGCCGACAGCAGTGCCAAGGTGGAGATCTCGAGTGCGGCGACAAGCCTGATGTCCGGCGTCAAGGGAGCGCCAGCCGAGTTCGACGCCGACAAGGTGTCGCGGATCTCGCAGGCGATTGCCGACGGCACGTTCAAAGTCAACGCGGAGGCGATCGCCGACAAGTTGATCGCGAACGCGCAGGAAGTCCTCGGCAGCGTCAAGCGATAAGCGCGGACCGACGATGCTGGTCGTCCCCGTGAACCCGGCCGCATCGCCCGCTGGCGATGATCTGGAGTCGGCGCTTGGCGCCGTCGAAGCCCAGTTAAGCGCCCTCGGCAAGGCGCTGCTGGAACGCAACAGCACCGGCATCGATGCCCATGCGGCCGAACTGCATCGCGCGCTCGCTCGGGCCGTCGAGCACTCGACGCATGCCGCACACGTCGGCGCCCTGCCCGCGCACCTTCGCCAGCGACTGATGTGCGCGAGCAGCCAGGTTGCAGCGCAGCGCGAATCGTTCGCTCGGGCGACGGCGGCGCTGGACCGCGCCATCGAGGTGCTGCTGCCGCGTCAGACGAACGGCCTTTACTCTCCCTTCGGCGCCAGCGAGCGCGGCGCGCGCGGCGGTTCGATCCAGGCCTGAGCGGCCGCGTCCGGCCCGGCGCCGACGCAGCGCGTCAGTTCAAGGCGCCTCGCTCGTCTTGCCTCGCTGACCGACCAGTCCCAGCGCCAGCTCGAAGGCCGCATTCACGAATGCCAGCACCTGCGCGAACTGCTCATCCGTGAGCGCACGCCCGGCATCGTGGGCGCGATAGAGGTTGGCAAACTCGCGCTCACGCGCACCCTGCACGACGAGCTTGCCGATGCCCAGGGCCTCGAGCGTCTTCCAGATGTCTGGGTTGTACGCACGCGTGAACTGCATGATGAAGGTGATCGGATCCTTGCGGCCGAGAACCGACGCCGCGCGCAGGATGAGATCGAAGGGCATTGCCATCTTGCCGCTCTCGATCAGTTCGAGTTCGGAGGCATCGTTCAGTCCGAGCGCGCTGCCCAGGTCCTGCACGGTCAGACCCGCCGTCTTGCGCAGGTCGTGCAGCAGCGAGCCCGCCTTGTCGACGGCAACCTTGTGTTGAGGCTTGCTCAGCCGCGACTTGGCCAGCGTCACCCCGAGATCGGTGGCAGTGCCGGCCATGCCGAGCACTGCGTTCGTCCACGACTGAAGCTGCCGCGCGAGCGACTTCAGCGCCGACTCGGTGATCGGGCCCGGCGGCGGCAGGACCGGCAACGGAGGTGCGAGCGCCGCCGTCTCGCGCGACACGGGGCGCTTGCGCGGCGCGGCGCGTGGTGGTTTGGTCGCGGCGGTGGTCGAACGGGTCCGGGCCATCGAACTCTCCTGGCGATACGGGTTGGGCATGGGTGTGCCCGCGCATGCTGCGAGTATTGCCGCAATTCGGGGCCGCCGGCCCGGCAGGCCATCGGTGACTTCCATGAGGCCCCGCCCGCGCTGGCGCGAGCGGGGCCGCCGCTCAGGCGGTCTGGAACGGCGCCTGGTACAGCCAGAGCTTGCGGCCGTCAGGGCAGGTGTGCACGATCTGCGGCAGCAGCCCGGCGGCATCGAACTCCAGGCTCGCCAGCCAGGCGCCTGGCGTCAACTCGGCTTCGCCCTTGAGCCGGGCGCGGGCCATGCTCTCCGGGCGCTGGAAGAGATAGACCATCGCGCAGCCGGACCAGTCCGCCGCCCACATGTCGGCCCGCCGCACCTTTGCCCACGGGCAACGCAGGGCACACGCCCAGACCAGCGGCCAGCTCCACTCCAGGCCTTCAAGACACACCCACGGGTACTCGCGATGCAGCTCGCGCAGGCCAGCGCCGAGCCCGCAGCCGGCGTCGATCACGCGCGCTGAAGGCGGGAGCGCAACCTCGCGCGACAACCCCGCGAGCGCGCCGGTCGGCGTCGGAAAGAGCGGCGCGTCATGCCAGCTGCGCAACGGGTAGACGAGCAGGAGCGAGCCGAGTGCCAGCAGCCAGCCCCAGGCCGGCACGCCAGCGGCAAGGCCCGAGGCGATGAGCGACGCTGGAAAGCCTGCCGCGATGAGCCCGCGCCGCCAGCGCGAAGTGCCCAGCGCGGCCAGTGCGGCCCCCAGCGCGCAAGCCATGACGAGTGCGAGCCATGTCGCCGCACCGGCCTGCCTCAGCGCTGCGAACAATGCCCACGCACTGGCCCAGGCCAGCAGTGCCGGCAAAGGCCAGAGCAATCGCCGCGTCAGCCCCGGCCGCGTGGCGGCGCGCAGATCAGCCGTCGACCGCACATCGGGCGCCGCGCCGCACAAGGATCACCACGCGCGCAGCTTGACGCGCAGCCGCGCGATCGACTGGCTGTGCAGTTGGCATACGCGCGACTCGGTGACCTTGAGCACGGCCGCGATTTCCCTCAGATTCATGTCGTGCTCGTAGTACATGCTCATCACGTACTGCTCGCGCTCGGGCAGGGTCTTGATGCCGTCGACCAAGGCCTGGCGCATGCGCTGGTCGCGCAACTGGGCCAGCGGGTCGGCCTCTTCGTCGACCACGTGGCGGTCCAGGAAGTCGGCGTCGCCGTCATCGCCCGACATGTCCTGCAGGTACACGAGCTGCGTGCCGCGAACCTTGCTCAGCAGTTCCTGGTAGTCGGCGAGCGACAAGCCCATCTCCTTGGCGATCTCGCTCTCGGCGGGCGCGCGACCCAGGCGCTGCTGCAAACGGTGCAGCGCGGCCTCGATCTCGCGCTGATGCTTGCGCGTGCCGCGCGAGAGGTAGTCGTTGCCGCGCAGCTCGTCGAGCATCGCACCGCGGATGCGCTGCGTCGCGAAGGTCTCGAACTGCACGCCCTGCGCGGCGTCGAAGCGGCTCAGGGCGTCGGCGAGGCCGATCATGCCGACCTGGATCAGGTCGTCGATTTCGACGTTTGCCGGCAGCTTGGCGATCATCTGATGCGCCAGCCGACGCACGAGCGAGCTGTACTGCTTGAGCGTCGAGTTGATGTCGAGTTGACCTTTGGCGGTGTACATGGATCACGGCTCCGGGAAATCAGTTCATGGCGGGGGCAGGCCCGCGCGCCTGCCACGCGCCGGCCGCGATGAGCGCGACGTCGGCTTCGGCAAGATCGTCGGCCGCGGCGCGGCCCACTGCATGCAAGGCTGGGGACGCCGGCGCGAGCATCGCCCGCGAGAGGCGCAGCAACTCGGGCGGCGGCTCGGCGTCGTGGCTTACCGTGTCGACGCGCGCTGAGGAATGCAGCAGTGCGCCGAGGAAAGTGTCGGCGCAGATCGCCAGGTGTTCGGCGATGCGCGCAGCGCGGGGCGACGAAGGCGCGGCGCCGAGCAGAAGGTTGTAGATCATCAACTGCGCTCGTAGCGCGAGCAGCTTCATCGACGCATAGGCGTGCGTCACGCTGGCCGGGCGGTCGTCCGCGAGCAGCAGCGGGCGCACTTGCGGCGCCAGGGTCTGGCGCGTGAACATGCGCGCGAGATCGCTGGCGCAGGCATGTACGAGGACGACCTCGCACTGCGGTGCGGCATCGACGACGGCCTGGAGGAACGGCGCGGTCGAGCCGCGGGGATCGACGTAGCGTAGCGGCAGCGTTCGCGCGGCGAGGTAGAAGACGTCGTTCGACAGCCGCTCGATGCACTCTCCAAGGCCCATCACCGAGAGCTCGTCCGCCGCGGGTGCACTCTCGCCGGCATCGACGACCAGCGTGTGCGCGCCCTGCTCCGCGAGCGCGGCGCAGAGGCGCTCGAGGAGAACGCCGCTGCGGATCACGTGCGGGTTCGACACCACGGGCACCAGCTGCACGCCGGCGCCCGCGAACAGGCGGCGCAGGCCTTGAGCCTGGTCGGGCAGCATGCCTTGTTGGTGCCTGCGGTGCTCGTTCATGCTTGCGTCTGGCGCCGGTTCACGCCTCGGGCGCGCTGGCTACGGCGGAGCTCGCGGCCGGGTGCGGCATGCCGGCAAACACCAGGCTGACGTCGTTCGCGTCGAGGCGGAAGGCGTTGCCGGTCAGCGTGCGCAGCGCGCGGTTCACCAGCGCATGCGACGACAGGCGGTGCCAGTCCTCCGGCACGCGCTGGCCGTTGGCGACGCCGACGACCTTGAGCTTGTGGCGGATCAGCGCGTCCAGCGCCGGGCCGAGCTTGACCGCCTCGTCCATCTTCGAGAGCACGACGCCCTCGCAGGTGGTGGCACGGTAGGCCATCATTACGTCCTCGATCGTCTCGCCGTGCGCGGCGGCGTTGATCACCAGCAGGCGCTTGACGCTTTGATGGCTCAGCATCTCCAGCAGTTCGCGGGTTCGCGCGTCGCGCTGCGCCATGCCGGCGGTGTCGATGAGCACCATCTTCTTTGCCGACAACAGTTCGAGCAAATCCTCGAGCGAACTGCGGTCGTGCGCGGTATGCACTGGCACGCCGAGGATGCGGCCATAGGCGCGCAGTTGCTCGTGCGCGGCGACGCGGTAGGCGTCCAGCGTGATCAGGCCGAGCTGGGCTGCGCCGTGGCGCGTCGCGAAGGCTGCCGCGATCTTGGCCGTCGACGTCGTCTTGCCCACGCCCGTCGAGCCGATGAGCGCGTACACGCCGCCGCGGTCCTCCAGCGCGCAATCGGCCGTGCCGGTCTGCAGGTTGCGCTCGAGCACTTCGGCGGCCCATGCGCACTCGTCGCCGACATTCGACGGCAGGCGTTCGCTGAGGCGACGGATCAGCGCCGGCGAGAAGCCGCAGTCGAGCAGCCGCTGCGTGAGCCGGGCCTGTCCAGGCTGGCGCTGCAACTTCTCGATGAACGCGAGTGCGCCGAAGCGATCTTCGATGAGGCCCTTCATTGCCCGGATCTCGCTCAGCACCTCTTCCTGGTCGGCGCGCGAAGTCGCCGCAATGGCATCGGCCAGCACGGGGGGGTCGGTCCAGCGCAGGTCGGAACTGCGGGTTGGTGCGTGCTCGTCGCGCGACGCCATCTCGTCGCGCAGGTTCAGCGGTTCCACCGGGCTTACCGGGGCCTGGATGGCCGGGGCGCGGCGCGGCGCGGCCACCGTCTCCGAGGCATGCGGCACGGCACGGGTTTCGCTCTTCGCGTCAAGCGCCGCCTGGCGGCGCCGGAGCATGCGTTCGCGAACGTAGTCCTGGAACGACAAGGTGCTCATCGTCAATTGCGCGACATCGTCGTCGACGCTCTTGGGCGCTTCCAGCGACGGAGCGATGCGCAGCGTGCCGGCGCGGCGCTCCGTCGTCGGCGATGGCGCCGCCAGTGACGCCGCCTCGGGCGTGGCCATGCGTTCGATGTGCTGCAGCCCCTCGGGCGCCATCGCGAGCATCTCGATCCCTTCGGCGCACGGCTTGGTGGAGAGCACGACGGCGTCGACGCCGAGGGACTGGCGGACCAGGGTCAGCGTCTCGCGCGAAGTCCGCGCCGCAAAACGTCGAATGTTCATGCGCTTGCTCCTATCACCGACCCAATGCGGATCGAGTGCGTTTCAGGGATCTCGCTGTGGCTTAGCACGCGCAGGCGCGGGGCGGCGCGCTTGAGCAGGCGTGCCATCGGCACGCGGATCGCGTCGGGCACCAGCAGACAGGCGGGCATGCCGAGGTCTTCCTGCCGCTTGGCCGAGGCCGCGGCGCTGCGCGTCAAGGTGTCGGCCACGCCGGGGTCCAGCGCCGCGCCGTGCGGTGAATTGAGTGCCTGCGTCACCATGCGCTCGAGCTCGGGTTCGAGCGCGATCACGTCGAGCTCGCGCGTCGAGCCATAGATCTGCTGCACGATGGCCGGTGCCAGGTTGACGCGGATGCGCCGCGCCAGCTCGGCCGGGTCGGTCACCGTCGCCGCGTGCTCGGCCAGGCTCTCGACGATGGATCGCATGTCGCGAATGTGCACGCCCTCCTCCAGCAACAACTGGAGCAGCTTCTGCAGGGTGGCGATTGCGACCATCTTGGGGACCACGTCCTCGATCAGTTTGGGTGCCAGCCGGGTCACATGTTCGACCAGTTGCTGGGTCTCCACACGGCCCAGGAGCTTTGCGGCCTGCAGTTGCATCAAGTGTGAAAGATGGGTCGCGATGACAGTCGCGCAATCAACAACCGTAAAGCCACTCATTTGGGCTGACTCGCGCTGACGCTCCTCGATCCACACTGCCGGCAGGCCGAACGCGGGGTCGCTGGTTGCGGTGCCGATGAGTTGCTGCGTCACTCCACCTGGGTTGATGGCAAGCAGCATGCCCGGGAAGGCCTCGGCCTCGCCGACGATCGCGCCGCGCAGCGTCAGCCGATAGGCGCTGGGCCTGAGCTCGAGGTTGTCGCGGATGTGCACCGGCGGCGGCAGGAAGCCCACCTCCTGCGCGAACTTGCGGCGCACGCCCTTGATGCGCGTGAGCAGGTCGCCCTGGCGGTCCTTGTCGACGAGCGCGATCAGGCGGTAGCCCACTTCGAGCCCGAGTGTGTCGACGGGTCGCAGGTCGTCCCACGTCGCCTCGGAGTTAGGCTCGGCAACGACTTCGGCGGCGGCCGGCGCATTTTTCGCACGTTGCTGGCGGCGGCGCATCCAGTACGACAGCCAGGCCATACCGCCCGCGATGAGCAGGAACACGACGTGCGGCATGCCGGGGATCACACCCAGAAGGCCGATCACGCCCGCGGCGACGGCCAGTGCGCGCGGCGAGTCGAACATCTGGCGCCGGATCAAGCCACCGATGTCTTCCTCCTTGCCGACGCGCGAGACGACCATCGCCGCCGCGACCGAGATCAGCAGCGCCGGTATCTGCGCCACCAGCGCGTCGCCGACAGCGAGCAGGATGTAGCTGTCGGCCGCCTGTGCCGCCGAGAGGTCGTGCTGGGCGACGCCGATCACGAAGCCGCCGACGATGTTGATGACGAGGATGAGCAGGCCCGCCATCGCGTCGCCGCGCACGTACTTGCTCGCGCCGTCCATCGAGCCGAAGAACTCGGCCTCCTCGCCGACCTCGGCGCGGCGGCGCTTGGCTTCCTTCTCGTCGATCAGGCCCGCGTTCATGTCGGCGTCGATCGCCATCTGCTTGCCGGGCATCGCATCGAGCGTGAAGCGCGCGCCGACCTCGGCGATGCGCTCGGCGCCCTTGGTGACGACGACGAAATTGATGACCACGAGAATCGCGAACACGATCAAGCCGACCGCGAAGTTGCCGCCGATCAGGAAATGCCCGAACGACTCGATGACCTTGCCCGCCGCGCCGGTGCCGGTGTGGCCCTGCAGAAGGACGACGCGCGTCGAGGCGACGTTGAGCGACAGGCGTAAGAGCGTCGTCAGCAGTATCACTGCCGGGAAGGCCGAGAAGTCGAGCGGCTTGACCATGTAGGCCGCCATCAGCATCACCATCAGCGCCATCGCGATGTTGAAGGTGAACAGCATGTCGAGCGCGAACGGCGGCAGCGGCAGCACCATCATCGCGAGCACCATGATGATGAACAGCGGTGCCATCAGGGATCGGATCGCGGTTGCATTCGGACCCAGCCAGGCCTGTATGCGCTGCATCAGTGCGTTCATGCGTCGGCCTCCATCGACGGCGCGTCATGGAGCGGGTCGAGCTCCGGTGGCACGGCGAGGGTCGGCAGCTCCTGCGGTGGCGCCGCCATGCCCCGCATCGCGGCGCGCAGCTGGTAGACGTAGGCGAGAACCTGTGCCACCGCGGCGAAGAGCGCGGCCGGAACCTCGCGGTCGATCTCGGCGTGGGCGTAGAGCGCGCGCGCCAGCACTGGCGCCTGCAGCACCGGAACCTGCGCGCCATTGGCAGCGTCGCGGATGCGCATCGCCATCAGGTCGGCGCCCTTGGCGACGACGCGCGGTGCGCCCATGCTGGCTTCGTCGTACTTCAGCGCCACCGCATAGTGGGTCGGGTTCATCACCACGAGGTCGGCCTTCGGCACCGCGGCCAGCATCCGGCGGTTGGCCATCTCGCGCATGCGTGCCTTGACCTTGCCCTTGACTTCGACGTTGCCTTCGTTTTCCTTGAACTCCTGCTTCAGCTCCTGCCGGCTCATCTTCAGCCGCGTGCGGTGCAGGTGACGCTGCAGCGGCACGTCCACGAGCGCGAACGCGGCCAGCAGCAGAAGCAGCAGCGACAGTCCGGCCTGCACGGTGCGCCCGACATGCGCAAGTGCAGCCGGCAGCGCCAGACCGAGCGTGCCCGCGAAATCGAGGGCGTGCGCCTTCAGGAAGAGCGCGCCCGTGCCACCCAGAAGCAGCGCGAGCAGGCAGGCCTTGAGCGTGTCGACGAGTTGCTGCTTCGAGACCATTCGCGTCAGGCCCGTGAGCGGATTGAACTTGTCGAACTTCGGCCCGAGTGGCTTCATCGTCCACACCCAGCCACCCGCAAAGATGCCACCCGCCATGGCAACGATGGCCATCAGCAGCCCGAACGGAATGGCGATCCCAATCGACGACAGCGCGAGTTCGGCCAGGCGCTCGCCCATGAAACCGGGCTCGGCCAGCACGTGCGCGTTGAAGTCCAGCGCCCGCCTGAGCATCTGCGTAAGCGCGCTGCTGGCCCGGGGCGCCAGGATCACCAGCGCGGCCCCGCCGACGGCGACGGCGGCGAAGTGCCCGAGGTCGCGCGAACGTACGACATGGCCCTCTTGGCGCGCCTTATCGAGCCGGCGCGGCGTTGCCGGCAGGGTGCGGTCTTGTGCGTCTTGAGTGGCCATGGGCGTGGTGTCGTGCCTGAATTGCGGGCATCACCATTGTTCCCGTGACGCCGGGAAACTTGAACCCGAAAAGAGGGCTCATGAGCCGCCTGTTCGCCAGTTGGCTTAGGGCAACGCTGAATAAGTCCCCGCGAGGCGGCGCGCCTCGGTTTGGGATGGGCTGCAAGGCGCAAACCACAGCCATAGCTCGA
>CAIKUF010000298.1 GCA_903830565.1 uncultured bacterium
CCGATACGAGCATCATGGGTGCATCCGAGCTCACTGGCATCCTCGAGAACCAACCGCTCAAGGTGCAGATCACGTTCGATAAGTACTGGGGCAAACCGCAGGAGTCTTATGGCGACCGATAGGCTGATCCTTGTGCTGCTGACCTGCCTGCTGTGGGCAGGCGTAGCGACGGCGCAAACCGTCGGGCAGCAACTGCCGCCCGGCATGGATGCCGGGCGCGCCATTGAAGACATGCAGTTGCCCTCGGGTCAGCCCAGGCGCTTGCCGGCGCCGAAGCTGACACTTCCCGAGGTGCAAATCCCGCAAGACCGGTCCGCGAAAGACGAGGATCTCCACTTTATTCTCGGCAGCGTGACCCTCGACGGCAATACCTTGCTGACCGATCAAGACTTGGATTTGGTGGTGCAGCCGTTGTTGGGCACCCCGATGAGCGTTTCGGGCTTGTCTCAACTGGCGCAGGCGCTGACGGCGCTTTATCGAAGCAAGGGTTACGTGCTCGCACGCGCCGAGTTGCCACCGCAACGCATTGAGAGGGACGGGCATGTGCGCTTGCTGGCCGTGGAGGCAGAGATCGAATCCGTTCAAATCCGGGGCGGTGACCCGAACGGTGAACCCTTGATTCGCAGTTACTTGCAGTCGTTGCTGCACAACCGGTCGGTTGAACTTGAGCGCATCGAGAACTCCTTATTGCTCGCGCGCGACCTCGAAGGTGTGGCGATTAGTGCCGAACTGGCGGAGGGCAGTTCGCCGGGAACGGTCGTGCTCATTGTCAGTGTGGAGCGCGCCGCGACTTCATGGCAGATCAACTACGACAACATGAACTCGCCCTACCAGGGGCTGGATCGTTTCATCGCCATGGGCCAGTTCAACAACCTCTACGGCCGTTCAGACTACCTCCGCTTAACGGCACAACGAGCGTTTCATACTTCGGAGTCGACGAGCTGGTCGATTTTGCAAGGATTGATGGTGGGCGAGTACGGTGAGCGCGTCGAACTGAGCTACAGCGACAGCGTCACCCATCCTGGCGGAAAACTCAAACCATTCAACCTGGAGGGTACGGCCAGTATCGGCAGCATCATTTACTACTTGCCGGTTCAGCGCAGTCGCTACTTTACCGTTCGCACGCAGTTGGGCCTGGTAGCACTGAACAGCCAACAGACCGCGCTGGGCGCAAGCGAGAGCCTCTACCATGACCGCATCAACATGATGACTGTCGGCGGAGGAGTGGATTGGCAGGATAGCGTGCTGGGAGGCGGCTTGAGCGCGCTCTCGCTGAACGCGGACGTTGGCTTGAGCCCGAATCCGGAGCATCCGTCACGCTACAAAGCCCGGGGTCAATTCGTCGCGCTGAAGTACTTCCTCAATCGATTCCAGACGATCACGGACAAGCTCTCATTGCAGTTGGCGCTTGGCGGTCAGTTCGCGGATTATCCGCTGGTTTCCAGCGAACAATACGGCCTCGGCGCATATCCTTTTGGCAGGGGTTTCGACATCAGTACGATCGCCGGCGACCAGGCTGCGGCCGGCAAGATTGAACTGCGCTATGACCTGACGGAGTTCTTTCGTCGCGTCACTTCTCCGTTGGTCTCCGCGATGTCCGTGTTTGCATTTCACGATGCCGGACGGGTCTGGAGTTTCTACGCGGACTCGGCGAGCCTTGCTTCAAGCGGCATCGGTCTGCGCGGCACACTGGACGCCCACCCACTGCGCAACATCGACAAGAGTTCATTGAACTTCGATCTGTTCGTGGCCTGGAAGCAATACGCTCCGGCATACGTGAACCAGAACTCGCCCGTGGTACGCGCGCGAGTGATCTTGAATTTCTAGCCGCAAGGCGGTCCCTGCTCAGTCGGTGAGTGAAAGGTTGCGCAGGCGACCATGAAGCAAGCTTGAACCCAGGAACATCGGCGCGAACCGGTGTCGACCCTGCAAGCGGCGTAGCATGACAGCCCGCAGCGTTGGAGACCGAAGTGGACATCGAGCAGTTCATGCGTGGCTACAAGGAGGCGTGGGAGCGACGGGACGAGACGCTGTTCTGCGCACTCTTCACCAGTGACGGCGAGTACCACAACACGCCCTTCGCTGTGCAGCGAGGTCACGCGCAACTTGCCGAATACTGGAAGCGTGTCAAGCTGCAGGAAGACATTGCGGTGACGTATGACCTGCTGGCCTCTACCTCGGCGGTGGGCATGGCGCATTGGCGCGTGACGTATCGGGTGGCGTCGGAGGAGTTGTTTCGGATCTGGGCGGCCTCCGCTGGGACGAACGCCGTTGCACGCAAGCCGGGCGACCCGCTTCCGCGAATGGTTCTTGACGGTGTACTGCAAGCCACCTTCAATGGCGCGCTGTGCTCGGTCTGCAGACTTTGGTGGCATAGTCTTCCCCAGTTGGCGTAGGTGAGGCCAAGGCAACCAAATCGGAGTCGTATGTCATCAGCACCCCAAGGGTCAAGTACAGGCCGTGACTCTTCGTTTCCCGAGACGGCCGACGCAGAGCGTGTCTCGACGTCGGCGTGGAGCGTAAGCGCGCACGCGGCTGCGAACGTAGGTCAAGGTACACAGACCCTGGAGCGCCGAGTTCAAGCGCGCAGGCCACTGCGCACGCGCGTACTCGTGTCGCTGCCAGAGAACCCAGCAATCGAGGGGCGTTCGAGCGACATCAGCTTAAGCGGCATGGGCCTCGTCACCGATGTCAATGTGCGCGCGGGGGTTCCATGCCATTTGGAGTTTGTGCTCCGGTTCAATGACGAGACCACGTTCACCGCCGAGGTGTCGGCCAAGATCGCGTATTGCATTCTCGGCAACGATATGAACGGCTTCAAGATCGGGGCCCAGTTCGTCGGGATTACGACGCAAACCAATGCCGCACTCCTGCGCTATCTGAAGGGGTAGGGCCTATCGATCGCAGACGAGTGCCGTCGGCTTTCGCCAAGTGGCGCCATTGCCGGCGGTGCATGGGCAGGCTTGGCGGGCTGGGGGATCGTCGACCGGACTTGAAGCGGCAAGTCGGTCGGGCGCTGACGAAGGAACGCAGATTGCATGGCCATCGAATTGAACAAGGAAGCGCGCAAGCAGGCGATCGCCTCGATCGAGCGCTACTTCAGCGAGAACATGGACGAGCGCATCGGCAACATCCAGGCCGCCGCGCTGTTGAACTTCTTCCTCGAGGACGTCGGACCGAGCGTTTACAACCAGGCGATCGCTGACGCGCAGCGGCGCCTGCAGACGCGGGTCGACGAACTCGACATCGAGTGCCATGTCGATGAATTCCGGTACTGGCAGAAGTTCGATCGCAAGCGATGAGCACGCAACCCCTCGCAGCGCGGATCGCCAAGGCCGGCGTGCTGTACTTCGCCTGCGTGTTCGCGGCCGGCGTCGTCTTCGGCTCTGTGCGCGTGCCGCTGGTCGTTCCCCGGCTTGGCGTGCGAACCGCGGAGCTGCTCGAGATGCCGCTGATGTTCTGCGTGATCCTGCTGGCAGCGCGCTGGATCGTGCGCCGCTACGCACTTCCGCCGACGCCCGCGGCGCGCCTGGGCTGCGGAGTGCTTGCGCTAGCGCTCATGCTTGCGGCAGAAGTCGGGCTTGCGCTCGGCGTGCAGGGGCGCACGATGGCCGAGATCGTTGCTGGCCGCGACCCGGTTTCGGGGTCGGTCTACTTGGCCATGCTCGTCGTGTTCGCGACGATGCCGTTGTGGGTGGGGCGCAGGCCGCGCGCGTGAACGGCGCCCGCTCAGAACCTGTAGCTCAGCGCCAGCACCCCCGAGACCGGTGTGTTCTCGAACACGATCGGACTGTCGCGCGCGTCGCCCTGCAGCGAGCTCATCGTCACCGCGCCGGTGATGGACCACCGGCGGTCGATGAAGTAGGTGAGCGATGCGTTCAGGCGCACGTCCCGAAAGCCCGCGCCAGGCGAGTAGACGGCGTAGCCGCTGGCGGCAGACTGCTGCGGCGTGACGCCGAAGTAGGCCTGCATGGTGTTGCCGTTCACGTAGGTGGCGGCGACGCCGATCACCCCCCGCCATTGCGGCGTGAATTGTTTGCCGTAGCCGGCGCCGAGGTCGATTTGCAAGCCGTTGCGGTCGTTGCCGGCTCCGTAGCGCAGCGACGACGTGAAGAACAGCTCGGGCGTTGGCAGGAAGTTGAAGAACACCCCCGCCTCAGGGCGCGGCTGCACGCTGCCCATGCCGTCGAGTTCATTCGAGCGGCTCTGCTTGCGGCCGATGTCGGCGGTGACACGCAAGCCGTACTGCATGTCGGGCCGTGACTCGAATGCGTAGCCTATGCCGTTGGTCAAGCCGGCGAACCAGCCGTTCTTCCATTGGTAGTCGATGCTCGGCAGCACTTGGACGCGGCGCTCGTTCGAACCCATGTACCGAGGTGAAGCGACGACCACCGCGCCGGCGACTCCCGCACTGTCGCCTTCTGGAACGCCATAGAGGCGCACGGCATCGAACGCTTGTGCTTGCGCCCATTGGCATGCGGCAAAGAGGGCAATGGCGAGAGCGGGCTTACACAGGGCGGTGGCATGCATCGGTAGGGCTTTCGTCGGCTGCGGGCGGGTCGACGCGTCCTTCGCGTCAGTGCGCACTGTAGCCGAGCGCGGGGCGGCGATGGCCGGCGTCAGTGCGCCCCGCTGGCATCCGCCGCGGCGCCGGCCCTGGCCGGCCGCGCCAGCCACACGAGGCCGATGAGCACGATGAACAGCGCCGCCGACGCCGAGAAGACGTCGCTCGCGGCGAGCATGTAGGCCTGCTGGTCGATCAGACGGTTCACCTGCGCAGCCGCCTGCTGCGGGCTCAGGCCCGCGGCGGCGAGCTTGCCGAAGAAGTCGCTCGCCGCGACGCCGCTCGCATTGCCGATCTGCTCGGTGAGCTGTGCGTGGTGGAGCGCCGCGCGGTTGTCCCACAGCGTGGTCGCGATCGAGGTGCCCATCGCGCCGGCCATGATGCGAACGAAGTTGGACAACCCCGACGCGGCGGGTATGCGCTCGGGCGGGATGCCCGACAGCGCGACCGTCACCAGCGGGATGAAGAAGAACGCCATCGAGATGCCCTGGATCACGGTCGGGATGAGGATGGTGGTCATGTCGGCCTGGGTGTTAAAGCCGCTGCGCATCCACAGCACGCCGGCGAAGACGAGGAAGGCGAAGGTCGACAACAGGCGCGGGTCGACCTTGCCGACGAGCTTGCCCACCAGCGGCAGGAACGCGATGGCGAGCAGGCCGACCGGCGCCATCACCCAGCCGGCGTCGGTGGCCGTGTAGCCCATGAACTGCTGCAGCCACAGCGGCAGCAGCACGACGTTGCCGAAGAAGACGCCGTAGCCGACGCTGATCGCCAGCGTGCCGGTCCAGAAATTGCGGCGCTTGAACAGCGTTAGGTCGACGACCGGGTGGTCTTCGGTCAATTCCCAGATCACGAAGACGACGAGGCCGATCGCGGCCACGGTGGCGTAGGCGACGATGTCGCTCGAGTTGAACCAGTCGAGTTCCTTGCCCTTGTCGAGCATGATCTGCAGCGCGCCGACCCAGATCACCAGCAGCGCCAGGCCAACGCCGTCGATCGGCAGCTTGCGCGTCGGCGACTCGCGCTTCTTGTAGATGGCCCAGGTCGCCGCGGCGGCAATCAGCCCGACCGGAACGTTGATGTAGAAGATCCACGGCCAAGAGATGTTGTCGGTGATCCAGCCGCCCAGCAGCGGCCCGGTGACCGGCGCCACGAGCGTCGTCATCGACCACATCGCGAGCGCCATGCCGGCGCGCGTCTTGGGGTAGCTTTGCAGCAGAAGCGCCTGCGAGAGCGGGATCATCGGCCCGGCGACCGCGCCCTGGACGATGCGAAAGAAGATCAGCATCTCGATGCTGCCGGCCAGCCCGCACATCCACGAGGCGAGCACGAACAGCAGGATGCTGCTCGTGAACAAACGGACCATGCCGATGCGCTGCGTGAGCCAGCCCGTCAGCGGCACCGAGATTGCATTGGCGACGGCGAAGCTCGTGATGACCCACACGCCCTGGTTCGGGCTCACGCCGAGGTCGCCGGCGATGGCCGGCAGCGAGACGTTCGCGATCGAGCTGTCGAGCACGTTCATGAACGTCGCCAGCGACAGGGCGACCGTGCCCAGAACGAGCGTCGGGCCGCTGAGCGGCGGCGGGTTGAAGACGGGTGAGGTGGGCGCCGCCGGTGCGGCAGGTGCCGCAGCGCCGGGCGCCGCGTCGTCAATGGCTGACATGCGCGGCGGCGCGTTCAGTGCGCGGACTTGCCGAGCTGGCCGGCGATGATTCTCTTCACCGCGTTGTCGGCCTCGTGGTTGATCTCGTCGAACACCGCCGTCTGCGTCGCCGCGCCGACGCGCGGTGCGTCGGCGAGCGACTTGCCGCCCTGTTCGCGAACGTCGACCGTGGCCTCCATCGACAGGCCGATGCGCAGCGGATGCTCGGCGAGTTCCTTCGGGTCGAGCGCGATGCGCACCGGAACGCGCTGCACGACCTTGATCCAGTTGCCGGTCGCGTTCTGCGCCGGCAGCAGCGAGAACGCCGCGCCCGTGCCGGCACCGAGGCCGACCACGCGGCCGTGGTACTCGACCTGCTTGCCGTAGAGATCGGCGACCAGCGTCACCGGCTGGGCTATGCGCAGCTTGCGCAACTGCGGTTCCTTGAAGTTGGCGTCGACCCAGACCTGGTCGAGCGGGATCAGCGACATCAGCGCGACGCCTGGTTGCACGCGCTGGCCGAGCTGCACACTGCGGCGGGCGATGGTGCCGGCGACCGGCGCCGGAACCTCGACCCGACGCAGCGCGAGGTAGGCCTCGCGAACGCGCGCCGCAGCGCGCCGGACCGTCGGGTGCTGCTCGACGCTGGTGCCCTCGGTCATCACCTGATTCGAGGCCAGCTGCTCGCGCGCCGCGACGGCCGCCGACTGCGCCGCTGCGAGCGCGCTCTTGGCGGCGGCGACCTGCGCCGTGCTGTGGTTGAACTCTTCCTTGCCGACCGCGCCGGTGGCCAGCAGCGGCTGGCGCCGCGTCACGTCGTCCTGCGCGCGCTGAACGTCGCTCTGCATGCGCGCGATGTCGGCCTCGCGCAACGCGACCTGCGCGCGCAGGGTCGAGTTGTTGGCGTACAGCGTGCGCACTTCGCGCACCGTCTGCGCGAGTTGCGCCTCTGCCTGATCGAGTGCCACCTGCGCGTCGGCCGGGTCGAGCTTGACGAGGACCTGGCCGGCCTTGACGAAGTCGGTGTCGTCGGCGTTGATCGCCAGCACCGTGCCGCCAACCTGCGGCGTGACCTGGATCACGTTGCCCTGCACGTAGGCGTTGTCGGTGCTCTCGTAGCGGGCCCCGAAGACGAAATGTTCGACGCCGAAGGCGATCGCCCCCAGGCCGACGACAACCGCGACGATGATGAGTGCCCTCTTGCGAATCCTGCCGCGTCGGGGTGCGGTCTTGGCGATGTGTTCGGCGGATGCGTTCATGGTGGGGCGTGTTGTTCGGGTTCAGCGCGCAGTGGCGATGTCGGCGGTCCCCAGCGTGTCGTAGCCGCCGCGGGTCAGAGTTTCGGTGTCGTAGCCGCCGCCGAGGGCGCGCGCGAGCGCGACCTGGCTGTCGAGCGCGCGCGCCTTCAGGTCGGCGCCCAGGCGGCGCTGCACGAGCACGTTGTTCTCTGCCGCAAGCACGGTGAGATAGGTGCCGAGGCCCGCGCGAAAGCGCTGCACGGCGAGGTCGTAGGCGCTCTCCGAGGCCGCCTGCGATGCCGCCTGCGTGCGCCGCTGGCGCTCGACCGACTGCACGGAGGCGATCTGGTCGGCGGCGTCGCGCACGGCGTCGACGAGGGTCGCGTTGTAGCTGTCGATGGCGGCATCGAGATCGGCCGTCTTGCCCTGCACATTGGCACGCAGGCGCCCGGCGTCGAAGATCGGCAGGCGCACCGCCACGCCGCCGCCGTACTGCTCGCTGCCGGTGCTGAGAACGCGGTTGACGCCGAGCGCATTGAGGCCGATGAAGGCAACGAGGTTGATGCTCGGGTAGAGCTGCGCCTTCGCGACGGCGACATCCTGTGTCGCCGCCTCGATGCGCTGGCGCGCGACGTCGATGTCTGCGCGGCGGGCCAGAAGGTCGGACGGCACGCTCGCCGGCAGCGGCACGGCATGCACCGTGCGCAGGCGCGGTTTGAGCGTTAGATAAGCGTCGCTGGCCTGCGCCGTCAGCGCGGCGAGCGCGTGGCGGGTGAGGGCGATCTGCTCGGCTATGGCTTCGATCTGCTGCTCGGTTTCGGGCACCGCCGACTCGCCCTGGCGCAGCTCGACGTTGGTGTCCAGGCCCGCTTCGACGCGCTGGCGGATCAGGCTCAGGATCTCGCCCCGCTGCGCGAGCGCGCGCTCGGCGACGTCGCGCTGCTCGAACCAGCGGCCGAGCTGGAAGTAGGTGGCTGCCACCTTGCTCGCGAGCAGCAGCCGCGCCGCCTGCGCGTCCGCCTGCGCCGCGCGCTGGGCGCCGATGGCGGCCGCGAGGGCGGCGGCGTTCTTGCCGAAGAAATCGATCTCCCAACTGCCCGAGGCTTGCAGCGTGCCGGAATCGCCGATGCTGCCGGCAATCGGCGGCGGGTACAGGCCGTTCTCGGTGTAGCGCTGGCGCACGAGGTCGAACGAGCCGTCGACCTTCGGCCCGGTGTTCGCCTGCGCGGCGTTGACGGCGGCGTTGGCGCGCTCCATGCGGTCGCGGGCGAGCTTGAGGCTAGGGTTGGCGGCGAGCGCGCTGGCGATCAGGGCGTCGAGTTCCGGCGCGTCGAAGGCGGTCCACCAGGCTGGCGCGACCGCCGCCACGGGGGCCTGCGCGGAGACGCCCAGTTTCGCGCCGTCCAGCGCCTGCGCGTGAGGGTCTATGCCCGCGCTGCTGACGCAGCCGGCGAGCAGCAGCGCCGCCAGCAGCGAAGCGGGCGCACCGAGCGCGGGCGGGCGGGGACGGATATTCATGGCATGGGCCCGAGGGTCAGTGCGCCGCGTCCTGCAGCGCGTGGGCGTTGTCCAGCATGCGTTGCAGCGTGCTCTTGAGCGCCAGCCATTCGTCGCGGCTGATGCCGGCCAAATGCGCGTTCTGCACTTCGCACAGCACGGCCGGAATCTGCTTCGCGGCGCGCGCGCCTTCTGCGGTGAGTTCGATGTTGACGACCCGCCGGTCGGCGGTCGAGCGCACGCGGCGGACGAGCCCCTTGGCCTCCAGGCGGTCGAGCATGCGCGTCATCGCGCCGGCATCGACGAGGCAAGCGCGCGCGAGTTCCGCCACCGTCGCGGCGTGGCCCAGGTGCAGCTTGAGCAGGGGCGCCCACTGCGCGTTGGTCAGGCCGACCGATTCCAGTTTCTTGTCCACGCCGTGCGCGATGCCGCTCACGACCCGGCGCATCAAGTAGCCAACGCTGTCCTCGGCGCCGTAGCCCTTGGCACGGTAGAAGTTGGCGGGTTTGGGGCGGGCGCTCATCCGGCGAGTATAAATGCCTAGGCAACTATTGTGATGGCAGGGTTCCTGCAAGGAGTTGTTCGGCGTTGCGCTGCGTCGGCCGGTCCGCCGCGTAGACTGAGCGTATGACCGACGCCGCCGCACCGATGCCGCCCCCGCCGCTGCGTTCGAACGCGGAGCCGCCGCCGCGCGCCAAGACGGTCGGCCCGCTGCGCGCGCTACTGCCCTTCCTGCGCCCCTACCGCGGCCGCATCGTGCTCGCCGGCGTGTTCCTCGTGCTCGCCGCCGTCAGCACGCTGGTCCTACCGGCGGCGCTGCGCGTGCTGATCGACCAGGGCCTCGTCGCGGCCGACCCCGGCCAGCGCGTGATGGCGCTGCGCAGCCACTTCTTTCAGCTCTTCGGCGTCGGCGCGGCGCTGGGCGTGTTCTCGGCGGCGCGCTTTTACATGGTGAGCTGGCTCGGCGAGCGCGTCACCGCCGACCTGCGCAACGCGGTCTACGCCCACGTGATCGAGCAAAGCCCTGAGTTCTTCGAGACCACGCAGACCGGCGAGGTGCTTTCGCGCCTGACGACCGACACCACGCTCGTGCAGACGGTGGTCGGCTCCAGCTTGTCGATGGGCCTGCGCAATGCGGTGATGGGGCTGGGCGCGGTGGTGATGCTG
Organism: uncultured bacterium; assembly: GCA_903830565.1. Taxonomy (GTDB): domain Bacteria; phylum Pseudomonadota; class Gammaproteobacteria; order Burkholderiales; family Burkholderiaceae_C; genus CAIKUF01. The sequence continues at coordinate 10,112 of CAIKUF010000298.1, forward strand.
GTCGTCACCAACCCGCTGGTGATGACGCAGGTGCTCGGCGGCCTGGTACTGGTCGTGCTGCCGTCGCTGTTCTTCGGGCGCCGCGTGCGTAGCCTCAGCCGCGCCAGCCAGGACCGGGTCGCCGATTCGAGCGCGATTGCGGCCGAGGTGCTCAACGCGATCCCGGTCGTGCAGAGCTACACACAAGAGGCGCGCGAAGCCGAGCGCTTCGACGCCTCGACCGAGAACGCCTTCGAAACGGCAGTGCGGCGCAGCCGGCTACGCGCGCTGCTCGTCGCCTTCATCATCAGTGCCACCTTTGGCGCGCTGCTGTGGGGGCTGTACCAGGGCACGCAGGCCGTGATCGCGGGCGAGATCAGCGCCGGCCATCTCGGGCAGACGGTGGTCTACGTGATCCTGCTCGTGTCGTCGGTCGCCGTGCTGTCCGAGGTCTACGGCGACCTGCTGCGCGCCGCGGGCGCGACCGAGCGGCTGATGGAGCTGCTGGGCGCGCGCTCGAACATCGAAACTCCGCCGCACCCGGTGGCGCTGCCGGCGGTGGCCGGCGGTTCGTCGCTGCGCCTGGAAGGCGTGACCTTCCACTACCCGTCGCGGCCGCTGCGCGCGGCGCTCGACCATGTCTCGTTCGACGTTCGCTCCGGCGAGACGGTGGCCATCGTCGGCCCGAGCGGCGCCGGCAAGAGCACGCTGTTCCAGATGCTGCTGCGCTTTTATGATGCGCAGCAGGGCAGGGTGCTGGTCGACGGCGTGCCGGTGCGCGAGGCGTCGCTGGCCGAGCTTCGCCAGCGCATCGGCATCGTCCCGCAGGACGCGGTGATCTTCTCGACCAGCGCCCTTGAGAACATCCGTTACGGCCGCCCCGCTGCGAGCGAGGCCGAGGTGATCGCGGCGGCGCGCGGCGCCCACGCGCACGAGTTCGTCGAGGCGCTGCCCGAGGGCTACGCGACCTTCCTCGGCGAGCGCGGCGTGCGCCTGTCGGGCGGCCAGCGCCAGCGCATCGCGATCGCGCGCGCCATGCTCAAGAACGCGCCGCTCTTGCTGCTCGACGAAGCGACGAGCGCGCTCGACGCCGAGAGCGAGCGCATGGTGCAGGCCGCGCTCGAGTCGGCGATGCAAGGCCGCACCACGCTCGTCATCGCGCACCGGCTGGCGACGGTGCAGCGCGCAGACCGCATCGTCGTCCTCGACCAGGGGCGGATCGTCGAGACGGGCACCCACGCCGAACTGGTGGCGCGCGGCGGCCTCTACGCGCGGCTGGCGGCGATGCAGTTCAGCGAGGGCGGGCTGGCGCCGTGAACTGCCGGCGGCGTGTGGGGCGCGCGGGCTGGTGGGTTGCCTGCGATACAGTTCCCGCCATGCGCACCTGTCTTCGAACGCTTGCGGCAGTGTCCGCGGCCTTCGCCTTCCTCATCGGCTTGGCCGCGCCGCCCGCCTATGCCGGCGACGCCATTGCGGTCGCACCGGTCGCTGCGTCGGCGGCGACCGCAGCCGAGAACCCCGATCCCAGCAGCACGCTGGTCATCTTCAATCGCCCGGTCGCGCAATTCCACGCCTCGCTGCCGGGTATGCCGCCGGTCGAGCGCGTTCGCCGCGCGCAGAGCGAAGTCGCGCGCGTGCTGCAATCCGGCGGGCCGGGCACGGTCAGCGTCACGGAGACGCCCCAGGGCAAGATCGTGCTGATCGACGAGGTCGGCGTCTTCGGGCTGTTGCCGGACGATCTCGACGGCATCCAGACCGTGGAAGATGTGCTCCGCGCGCTGAGCCAGGCCGTGCAGGAGGCTAAAGAGTCGCGTTCGTTCAGCATGCTGATGCGCGCCATCGGCTTCGCGGCGCTGGCGTCGCTCTTCCTCGCCGCCGGAGTGTGGGTGTTGCGCCGGCTGCGCTTCTGGCTCGGCCGCACGCTGGTGACCATGGGCCATCGCCACAGCCAGCGGCTCGCGCTCGGTGGCGCGGCGCTGCTCAGCCGCGACCGCATCTTCACGCTCGCGCGCGCCTTCACGACGCTGGTGTTCTACCTGCTGCTGTTCGTCCTCATCGAAGCCTGGCTCGGCGTCGTGTTGCGCCTGTTCCCGTACACGCGGCCCTGGGGCGAACAGCTCAACGAATCGACGCTCAACGTCGCGGGCAAGCTCCTCGCAGCCGTTGCCGCCTCGCTGCCCGGGCTGGCGGTGGCGATCGTGATCTTCTTCATCGCTCGCGGCGTGATCGGGCTGACGACGCCTTTCTTCGCCCAGGTCGAGCGCGGGGACCTGAACCTGCCGTGGATCGACAAGTACACGGTGCGCTCAACGCGCGGCTTGGTGCACATCGGCGTCTGGCTGTTCGCGCTGGCGATGGCCTACCCCTATCTGCCGGGCTCGCAGACCGAGGCCTTCAAGGGCATCTCCGTGGTGCTCGGCCTGATGCTGTCGCTGGGCTCGTCCAACGTCATCGGCCAGGCGGTCAGCGGCTTGATCCTGACCTACAGCCGCACGCTGCACGTCGGCGAATATGTGCGCATCGGCGACGTCGAAGGCACGGTGACCGAGATGACCACCTTCGCGACGCGCGTGCGTACCGGCCTCGGCGAAGAGCTGAGCCTGCCGAATTCGATGATCACCGGCACGGTGACGAAGAACTATTCGCGCGCCGTCAAGGGCGAGGGCTACATCGTCGACACCGTGCTCACCATCGGCTACGACACGCCATGGCGCCTTGTGCACGAGATGATGATCGAAGGGGCGCGGCGCACCGAAGGGATTATGGAAACTCCGGCGCCGCACGTGTTCCAGACTGCGCTAAGCGACTTCTACGTCGAGTACCGCCTGGTCGCGCAGGCCATTGCGTCGGAGCCGAGGCCGCGCGCGCAGGTGATGAACGACCTGCATGCGAACCTGCAGGACGTCTTCAACGAGAACGGCGTGCAAATCATGTCGCCGCACTACCTCGGCGATCCGGCGGTGGACAAGATCGTCGCCCCGGTGGACTGGAGCCCGCCGATCGCGCCACGGCGCGGACCGGGCGCTGCGTCCTAAATCTTGCATCGACATGCGCCCCATCCGCTCGCAATACGAAGACTTCATGCGCCATGTGGCCGAGCACGGCGTCGTCAAGGCCGACCGCACCGGCACCGGAACCAAGAGCGTCTTCGGCCAGCAACTGCGCTTCGATCTCAATGAAGGCTTCCCGCTGGTGACGACCAAGAAGGTGCACCTGAAGTCGATCATCCTCGAGCTGCTGTGGTTCCTGCGCGGCGACGGCAATGCACGCTGGCTGCAGGAGCGCGGGGTGACGATCTGGGACGAGTGGGCCGCTCCCGACGGCGACCTCGGCCCCGTCTACGGCGTGCAATGGCGCAGCTGGCCGACGCCGGACGGCGGCCACATCGACCAGATCGCCGAGGTGATCAAGACGCTCAAGACCAACCCCGATTCGCGGCGCATCATCGTCAGCGCGTGGAACGTCGCCGAGCTCTCGAAGATGGCGTTGCTGCCCTGCCACGCCTTCTTCCAGTTCTACGTTGCGCCGCCGCAAGTTGCCGGCGAGCAGGGGCGGCTGAGTTGCCAGCTCTACCAGCGCAGCGC
>CAIKUF010000299.1 GCA_903830565.1 uncultured bacterium
ACACGGTTCACGGCCAGGTTGTACCGCCTGCTCGAAGAGCGACGCATCGATGTCGTCGTGACGCAGCAGGGGTGGCAAGACCGCCGCGCCGTGGTCATGGCCGCGCGGCAGCAAGGCATCGAGCTGGCCCGCACATGAACCCCGATGACCGGCTGGCCATTGCGCTGTGGGAAGCAGACCGCCATACCGCCGCGCTGTCGAGCGCGTTGGCCGAGTGGGCGCTCGGGCCCGCACTCGACATGGCGCAGTTGGAGCGCGATCGCCTGCTCTTGCGGCTGGCCGATCAGATCCTGTTCCGCTTCACGAAGCTGCAGGACGCGCTCGGCGAGCGGCTGGCGCCCGCGACGCTGCGGCAGTTGGCCGAGTCCTTCGAAGACTGGCCCATGCGCGACCGGCTGGAGCGCCTGGAGAAGCTGGGTTACTTGGCGGTGGACGACTGGTTGCGATGGCGCGAACTGCGCAACCGCCTCGCGCACGAGTATCCCGATCAGCCCGAGCTGCGCTTCGCCCTGCTGAAGGCGGCGATCGGCGCCGCCGGGGAAATCGTCGCCGCCTACGCGCGGTGGAAGGATCGGCTTGCGTTCTTGTAGTCCGGCGCACCCGTCGACACGCCCCGAACCACCTTGCGCCGGTACATCGTGAAGAGGGTCTCGAAGATCGGGTAGGCACCGGTGCGATCAGCGCCGCGTCGAAGATCAGCGAGTCGACGCCGACACCACCGACGCGTGGCACCGGCGTCGAGTGGAACTCTTGCGAGCCCGACAGGTCGTGGCCCGCGGAGTGGTGCAGGTGTTGCTCCGCGGAACGCACGACCGGCAGAGTGACGACCAGCGAGGTGAGGAAGCTCAGGATCAGAAAAGACATGGAAGTCGATTGCGGGATCGCCATGACCTATCGGCCATCGGATCGCAACCCAGACGCGCCGCCAGCGTCGCCACAGTGCCTACCTTGCGCTCAATGCGGCGTGCAGTGCCGCCAGCAATTGCGGTAATTCGACGCTCACGGTCTTCCAGACGACCTCGCCGTCGATGCTGAAGTAGGCGTGGGCCACGCGGTTGCGCATGCCGACGATGGCTTGCCAAGGAATTTCCGATGTCGCGGCTCGCGTCTGGGGCGACACGCGCGCGGCCGCTTCGCCAATGATCTCGATGGCCCGCACCACGGCAAACAGCAACATCTGGTCGCGATCAAGATCGACGCGGTCTCGATTGATTGCATGAACCGCTGTGCGGCTTGTGCCGCTTCGGCCATGTGCTGCAGGCGTACACGGTCTTCAGCCTGCATAGGCCACCCGAGCAGTACGCAAGACCTCTTCGCGGAAGTGCGGGCTAAGGTCTGCCGCGGTGCGCAGATCGACCTTCTTGCCCAAGACCCTGCCCAGCGCAAGCTCGATCTCGCTCATGCCCAGCAGCCCCGGCACCCGGCCCGGCTCGAATTCGACCAACAAGTCGATATCGCTATCGGGCCGTGCGGTTCCAGCCAGCGTTGAGCCGAATAGCGAAAGGCGGCGGATGCCGTACGGCCGGCAAACCGGCATCATTTCGCGCTCGTCGATTCCGAGCAAACCCATCATTCGCTCCTTTGGCATCGCCCCTTGGTGCTCGGCCCAACGGTTGCAGGTCACCGCCCCGGCTGACAACCCGCCCGAGCAGTGCCCACTAGACACGGCGCGGCCCGCACGCAACTCTGCGCCATTGTCGCCAGAAAGACCAGGGCGCGCATGCAGTGCACCGACGGTAGTGCGCAGTCAGCCACCCGGTGGCGCTGCCGGCGCCACGCCATCCCAAGACGCGCAAGTGTCGACGCTACGCTGACAAGACTGCCTACGGGTCCGGCGAACCGGCTCCGGTGCCAAGGCAAAGTTGCTTGCGGGCTCGCGAGCCGCGCTGCCGGGTGGCCATCCAATCATCCGCCCATGCCGCGGCGCGCGATCTCGGCGCACATCGCCGATGCCGAAGCACGGAGCATCGGCACGCCTTCATGTGCGGCGTTCAACGCGTCGGCCAGCACGGTGAGGTCCTCAACATACTCGTGGATCATCTGGTTGCGTAAACGGCGCAACTCAAACCATGCCGCTGCGTTGCCGACCCAACCCTGCCGCTCGGCAGCGTTGAGGTTGTCGATGAACGGGCCGGGCCTCTCGCCCAGCCAGCGCAACAGAGCCGGCAGCAACTTGTCGGCAAGCGTGTCTTGCAGCCTGGCAAAGCGGGCCACGAAGGCGTCGACTCGTTCAGCCAGAAGCGCATCGGCCTGCAGGCTGGCTGCGCGCTCGGTGGTCATGGGCAGCGTGAACAGACGTCGGTCGGTGTCGCCGAGGTAAGTCGCTTCACGTTCGACAACGCGGGCGAGGAAGAGCAAGCGCTCGCGTTCACCGCCGAAATCGGGTTGTGCCGTCACGACAACAAGATTCCGGTGGACCTGGCGACGCGATGCACCGGCAACGGCTTCAAGTTGGGCGCCTGCAAGAGCAGGTCGATGCGGCGTTCGCCCAGCTCCATCTCGAGCCGGGCGCCGATAGCGGCCATCAGCCGGGCCGGACGCGGCACCGGTATGGGCGATTCGACCAGCAGGTCCAGGTCGCCGCCGCGCGCGCCGTCATCGGTGCGCGAGCCGAAGAGCCAGACCCGCCCGCGTGCCTCGGTGAAGCTATCGACCACGCGCAGTATCGTGGCATGTTCATGAGCAGTCAGGCGCATGACCAAG
>CAIKUF010000300.1 GCA_903830565.1 uncultured bacterium
ATCGGATCAGGACGGCGGGGCGTTCTGCGCAGCGAGGTAAAGGAGGAGGCCCGGTCAGAGACCGGGCCGGGGGACACGAGCGCAGCAGAGCGCCCCGTCGTCCTGATCGCGCGCCGACATTCGCGTGCGGCAGAGCCGGCGCGCGCGAACGACCGCAACGAGCCGAAAGCCGATTGCCGCATCACGGCTTTGGGCAGCGAAGGTCGAAAGGCGATGTTCATGCAGGGGGTGGCGCCGATAATCGGCCCATGCATCCTAACGCCCTGCTGGAACTCGCGACCGAGTTGCTGCACCACGTGCTCCGCTTCGACGCGCCGGCCGACTCGGTGGTTTCCGACTTCTTCCGCCACCATCGATTGATCGGTTCGCGCGAACGTCACACACTCGCCGAGACCACGTATACGGTGCTGCGCCAGCGCCTGCTGCTGCAGCACCTCGCGCAATCGGGCAAGGGCGAGATGGAGCGCCGGCTTGCGCTGCTCGGCTGGCAGGGCAACGCGGCCTTCCTGCGCGCAGCGCTGTCACCCGAGGAAGTGCAGTGGCTGGAGCAGGTGAACGCGGTCGATCGATCGGCACTGCCCGAGCGGCTGCGTCACAACCTGCCCGAATGGCTGGCCGAGCGGCTCCAGGCCGAACTCGGCGACGAGTTCTGGCCGCTCGTCGAGGCCCTGAATCAACCGGCCGGGCTGGGCCTGCGTGTCAACGTACTCAAGGCCAAGCGCGAGGACGTGCAGGCGGAACTCCAGCTCGCCGGCATCGATGCCGAGCCGACGCCTTACTCCCCCGTCGGCCTGCGCCTGGCCACCAAGCCGGCGCTGCACAAGGTGGACGTCTTCCTGCGCGGCGACATCGAGGTGCAGGACGAGGGCAGCCAGTTGCTCGCCCTGTTGACCGGCGCCAAGCGCGGCGAGATGGTGGCCGACTTCTGTGCCGGCGCCGGCGGCAAGACGCTGGCGCTCGGCGCGGCAATGCGCAACACCGGGCGGCTCTATGCGTTCGACGTCTCGGGTCAGCGGCTGGCTGCGCTCAAGCCGCGGCTGGCGCGCAGTGGTCTCTCCAACGTCTATCCGGTGCAGATCGCCCACGAGCGTGACGATCGCATCAAGCGCCTGGCCGGCAAGCTCGACCGCGTGCTCGTCGACGCGCCGTGCTCGGGCCTGGGCACGCTGCGCCGCAACCCCGGAATGAAGTGGCGCCAGACGCCGGAGACGGTGCATCAGGCGAGCATCCAGCAGGCCGCGATCCTCGCCAGCGCGGCGCGACTTGTGAAGCCCGGCGGGCGGCTGGTCTACGCCACCTGCAGCCTGCTGCAGGCGGAGAACGAGGTCATCGCGCAGGCGTTCAACGCGGAGCACGCGGAATCCTTTCGCGTGCTGCCCGCGGTCGAGGCCCTGCGCCGCGCACAGGTGTCTGAGCCTGAATCGCTCGCCAGCGGCGACTGCATGCGACTGTGGCCGCACCGGCATGGAACCGACGGCTTCTTCGCCGCGGTCTGGGAGCGGGTCTAGCGCTACGCGGACGCGATGCGGCGTCCACGTATGCGATCCAAAGCGCTGAATGGCCCGGCACCTACAATCAAGAGTTGCGCCGATACCGGCGATCCGAAGGTGATGGATGAACGAAACCTCAGCGCTGTGGGACAGGCTGATCGACTGGGCTGCCCACGGGCTGGTGCCGACCACGGCGTGGCAGGTGGCGCTGGTCTGCCTCGTGCTGACGCACATCACGATCTCCTCGGTCACGATCTTCCTGCACCGCGCTCAGGCGCACCGTGCGCTCACGCTGCACCCGCTCGCAGCGCACTTCTTTCGCTTCTGGCTCTGGCTCACGACCGGCACCGTGACCCGCGAATGGGTCGCCGTCCACCGCAAGCACCACGCCAAGTGCGAGACCGCCGACGACCCGCACAGCCCCGTCGCGCATGGCATGAAGACCGTGCTGCTGACCGGTGCCGAGCTCTACCGCGCCGAAGCGAAGAACGCGCAGACGCTCGCCAAGTACGGGCAGGGCACGCCGCAAGACTGGGTCGAGCGCAAGGTCTACACGCGCTGGAGTTGGACGGGACTGTGGATGATGCTCGCCATCGACGTGCTGCTCTTCGGCGTCATCGGGGTGACGGTGTGGGCGGTTCAGATGGTGTGGATCCCGGTGACCGCGGCTGGCATCATCAACGGCCTCGGCCACGGCTGGGGCTACCGCAACTTCGAGACGCCCGACGCATCGACCAACATTTCGCCGTGGGGAATCGTGATCGGCGGCGAGGAACTGCACAACAACCACCACACTTATCCGACCTCGGCCAAGCTGTCGGTCAAGCGCTACGAGTTCGACATCGGCTGGGGTTACATCCGCGGCCTTGAAATGCTGGGCCTCGCGCAAGTGCGCAAGACGCCGCCTCAACTCAGGCTCGGCAAGATCAAGCAGGTGGCCGACACGTTGACGCTGGAAGCGTTGATCGCCAATCGGTACGAGGTGATGGCCAAGTATGCGAGCGCGATGCGCGCGGCCTGCCAGCGCGAACTCGAACACCTCAAGGCGGCCGGCGCCACCAATGGCGTCAAGCTGGCCGAGATGCGCCTGGCCCGACGCTGGCTGCCTCGCGATCAGGACAAGATTCCGCTCGCGGTGAAGAACCAGATCGCCGAGGTCTGCGCACAGAGTGCCGAGCTGCGCAAGCTCGTGACCATGCGCGAGGAGTTGCGCTCGCTCTGGACGCGCACCAACGTGTCGGTCGACCAGCTCGTCGTCGACCTGCAGGCCTGGTGCCAGAAGGCCGAGCAAAGCGGTATCGCAACATTGCAGGACTTCGCGCTGAAGCTACGCGCGGCAAGGGCCTGATCCGCGTTGCCGTTCAGGGCGAGCGCGGCCGCTGGGGTATCGCATTCACCCGCGCGGCCGGGACGACGGCTGCGGATTCCTAATCCAGGATTCACGTCGGGCTAATCGACGCTTAACGAGGGGGCACTACCTTAAGCGGGATCGGGACGCGTCCTGTCTCGGGTCAAGGAGTTGCCATGAATTTGAAACCTCTCGTCTACGCGCTGGCGGCCGCCGGGCTTGTGGCCGCTGGAAGCACCGGCGCGTTCAACCTCAACCCGTCGACCTGGCTCGCCAAGGAGTCCCCGGCGTCGACCACCGTTGCCTCTCCGATCCAGGTCGCTGCCGCCACCGCGCCGATGGCGCCCGTGCCGCCGCTGCCGGCCGGCGCGATGCCGAACTTCCGTGCCATCGCGCAGCAGGCCGGACCGGCCGTGGTCGGCGTCACCGTCGAAGGAACGCGCAAGCCCGAAGCCGGCGAGATGCCGCCCGGCGCACAAGAGGACCCGTCGCAGTTCTTCCGCGGCATCCCGGGCTTCCCGGGCATGCCCGGCTTTCCGGGCGGCGCGCCTCGGCACGGCCGCGGCGGCGAAATGCCGTTCCGCGGGCAAGGCTCGGGCTTCATCATCAGCGACGACGGCCTGATCTTGACCAACGCCCATGTCGTGCGCGACGCGAAGGAAGTGACCGTCAAGCTCAGCGACCGGCGCGAGTTCAATGCCAAGGTGCTGGGCTCGGACACCACCACAGACATTGCTGTGCTGCGCATCGATGCCAAGGGTCTGCCCGCGGTGCGCATCGGCGATGTGAAGCAACTCGAGGTCGGTGACCCGGTGATGGCCATCGGCTCGCCGTTCGGCTTCGAGCAGACGGCGACGCAGGGCATCGTCAGTGCCAAGGCGCGCTCGCTGCCTGGCGACGCAGCCGTGCCCTTCATCCAGACCGACGCCGCGGTGAACCCCGGCAACTCGGGCGGGCCGCTGTTCGATGGTACCGGCGCGGTGGTCGGCATCAACTCGCAGATCTACTCGCAGTCGGGCGGCTACCAGGGCCTGTCGTTCGCGATCCCGATCAACGTCGCACTCAAGGTCAAGGACCAGATCGTCGCCACCGGCAAGGCGCAGCACGCGCGGCTCGGGGTGACGATCCAGGACCTGAACCAGACGCTCGCGCAGTCGTTCGGGCTGGAGCGCCCGGACGGCGCGCTGATCGCCAGCGTGGCCCCCGGCAGCGCGGCTGCGGCAGCGGGCCTGAAGTCGGGCGACGTGGTGACCGAGGTCAACGGCGAACCCATCATCCGTTCGGGCTCGCTCTCGAGCCGCGTCGGCTTGGCGACGCCGGGTGAGTCGGTCAAGCTCAAGGTCTGGCGCGACAAGTCGGCGCGCGACGTCGAGGTCAAGCTCGGCAACGCCGACGAAGGCACCAAGACGGCCTCCGCGGGCAGCAAGGAAGTCGAGCCGGGGCAACTCGGCCTGGCGCTGCGCCCGCTGTCGCCCGACGAGCGCGCGCAGGCGAAGATCGAGCAGGGTCTGGTCGTCGAAGGCGTTGCCGGACCGGCGGCGCGCGCCGGGCTCGTGCAGGGTGACGTGCTGCTGGCCATCAACGGTGAGCCCGTGGGCAACATCGATCAGGTGCGCAGCGTGATGGCCAAGAAGCCCAAGAGCGTCGCGCTGCTGGTCGAGCGTCAGGGCACGCGCATCTTCGTGCCGGTGAACCTGGGCTGATTCCACCGCCGCAACAAGCCAGCGGCGGCGCTTGCCTCGGGCGCCGCCGCTGAGCGCTGTTTAGTCCGAACTTTGACCGATCCTGCGACGTAAGTGCTTGATCCGCCGACGTTTTCGAGCGTATCGGGGCGGGATTACTGGGAACAGTTGGGGCTGAGGGCGAGCA
>CAIKUF010000301.1 GCA_903830565.1 uncultured bacterium
CCGCCGCTTCCCCCGCGCGCTCACCCGAGCGCCAGCCCCGCCACGCCCGCCGCGATGCATGCCGCGCCGAGCAGCCGCAATGCGCGGTCGCCCTCGCCGAGCAGTTGCCCACCGAGCAGCGCCGCGAACAGCATCGAAACCTCGCGCGCCGGCGCGACGTGGCTGAGCGGCGCCGTCTTAAGCGCGAACAGCACCATCACGTAGCTCAGCGGCCCGAGCGCGGCGACGACCAGCGCGGCGCGCCATTGCTCGCGCAGGGCCGTCATGAAGCCACGCGGGTCGCGCAGCGCGAACGGCAGCATCACCGGCACGCGCAGCAGGTTGCCGATGTAGTCGACAAGGATGGGCGAAAGCAGCAGCACCTTCACCGCGTAGCCGTCGATCACGCTGTAGCCGGCGATGAAGCCGCCCGTCAACGCGCCCCACAGCACGCCGCGGCGAACGCGCTCGCGCTGGCTGGCGTCGTGTGCACGGCGCCACAGCGCCGGCCCGCCAGCAATCAGGAACACGCCGCCGCAGACCGCCAGCGCCCCGGCCGCGCTGACCATCGACAGCGTCTCGCCGAGCAGCAGCACCGCGCCGAGCGAGCTCAGCAGCGGGCCGCTGCCACGCGCCACCGGGTAGACGACGGTCAGATCGGCCACGCTGTAGCCGTGCAGCAGCGAGCGGAAGTACAGCACGTGAACGAGCGCGCTCGCGCCCAGCACCAGCCACTCGCGCGGGCCGAGCCGTTGCACCGCGGCGATGCCGACCCACACCGCCGCCGGCGCCCAGAGCACGGCGACGAACAGCGCGCCGAGGAGCACGAAGTGGTTGCCGCCGCCGGCCTTCTTCGCGACCAGGTTCCAGCTCGCGTGCAGCAGCGCTGCGGCAAGCACGAGGCAGAGCGCGAAGGCGGGCATGCGGCGAGTCTATGGGCTGGCGCGCACCGCGCTGGGCGCGGCCTCGGCGCGCCCGGCCCGGCGGCACGATTCGGTACACTTTCTGGGTCCGCGACCGCCCGTCGCTCCCTCGCCACCGGCACTCGCGCACCCATGAGACCCTGCCACTGCCGCTTCGCTCCGATGGCATCGGCCCGAAGCCCTCATCAATGAACGTCACCATTGTCGGCACCGGTTACGTGGGCCTGGTCACGGGCGCCTGTCTGGCCGAGCTCGGCAACGACGTGTTCTGCCTCGACGTCGACGCCGCCAAGATCGCCATTCTCAATGGCGGCGGCGCGCCCATCCACGAGGCCGGGCTGGCGGAGATCATCCGGCGCAACGTCGCCGCCGGCCGGTTGACATTCTCGACCGACGTCGCGGCGGCGGTGGCTTTCGGCGACATCCAGTTCATCGCCGTCGGCACACCGCCGGGCGAGGACGGCAGCGCCGATCTGCAGTACGTGCTCGCCGCGGCACGCAACATCGGCCGCCACATGAACGGCTTCATGGTCGTCGTCGACAAGTCCACGGTGCCCGTCGGTACCGCGGACAAGGTCTCGGCGGTGATCGCCGAGGAACTCGCCGGGCGTGGGCGTGCCGACCTCGGTTTCTCGGTCGTCAGCAACCCCGAGTTCCTGAAGGAAGGCGCGGCGGTCGACGACTTCATGCGCCCCGACCGCATCGTCATCGGCGTTGCCGAAGGCGCCGCCGGACAGCGCGCGCTGGCGACGATGCGAGCGCTCTACGCGCCCTTCAACCGCAACCACGAGCGCACGCGGGTGATGGACGTGCGCTCCGCCGAGTTCACCAAGTACGCCGCCAACGCGATGCTGGCCACCCGCATCAGCTTCATGAACGAGCTCGCGAACCTCGCCGACCACGTGGGCGCCGACATCGAGCTCGTGCGCCAGGGCATCGGCAGCGACCCGCGCATCGGCTACAGCTTTCTTTATGCCGGCACCGGCTACGGCGGCAGTTGCTTCCCGAAGGACCTGCGCGCGCTGGCGCGCACTGCCAGCGAGCACGGGCAGACGCTGCGCGTGCTGGCGGCCGTGGAAGCCGTCAACGACGACCAGAAGCACGCGCTCGTCAACAAGCTACTGGCCCGCTATGGCGATGACCTCGAAGGGCGGACCTTCGCGCTCTGGGGCCTCGCGTTCAAGCCCAACACCGACGACATGCGCGAAGCGCCCAGCCGCGTCGTCATCGGCGCGCTGCTGAGGGCCGGCGCGAGCATCGTGGCCCACGA
>CAIKUF010000302.1 GCA_903830565.1 uncultured bacterium
AGGAAGAACACGTAGGCCGCGTAGCCGAGGTTCAGGAACTCGAAGTGGTACTGCCAGCACTTGATGCCCAGGTTGATCAGGTCGTCGTAGTTCTTCAGCAGGTGGTAGCCCTGCGATTCGCCGAGCGCGTCGGTGACGACCGACATCTCTTCCATGTCCGCCAGGCGCGGAATCTTCAGCGCCTCGAGCTCGCGGATCGTGGCCTCCATCTTGACTTTCCACTTCGCTTCGAGCGCGTCCCAGTTCTTGTAGTAGTAGCCCGCGCGCTCCATGAAGTGCGGCACGCGGCTGCCGATCTCGGCGCCGTCCTTCACCGGCACCGGCGAGATGTAGACGTAGCCGTTGATGATGCGGTGGTCGACGCCGCGCACCGGCGGCACCATGAAGATGCGGTTGTTGAACTGCGACAGGGCAAGGAACCAGGCCTCGTCCCAGATGGTGTCGAACGGATACAGCGGCTCGGGGTAGTGCAGACCGTCGTAGAACCAGAACGTGTCCTTCTCGTACTGGTGGCGCACCGGGTCGTCGCTGACGAACTGGTACTGGTACGGATACATCCGCTCCCAGCCTTCGGTGCCGGGAATGGTCGCTGCCTTCACGTCGTGCGGAACGGGAAACTTCATGGTTTGTCTCCTGGGTGTTTCGTTGGCTGCCGCCGCTGTACCGCGCTGCGTTGGCGCGCCTGCCGGTCGTGCGCTTCATTCGCATGGGCCGTGCCACAGCCTCGTTTGCTGCGCTGCACATCACGCGCGAATCAGGCGCTGCTCATGGGTGGGCGCGCGTGCGCAGATGGCGCGGGTTCACCGCAGTGCCGCATTCGCGCGCAACCGTCGGCGCTTGATCATTTCGTGATTTCCGACGCCGCCGGTGTGCGCGATCCGATGATTTGGTGAACCGCGCGTGCGCGGCTACATTGCGAACTTGTTGCCGCACGTCAAATCCACGTCGCGGGCAGACGACTACAAGCGGACCCTTCAGCACGCCAAGGTGCCCATGACCAAACTGCACAGCATCGCCCACGCCGCCAGCGACGATTTGCGCGCGCGCGTCCACTTCTGCCCCGAGACCGGGCAGATCTGGCTGCACGAGCACCGCATGCTGCTCGTGCACGCCGAGGCGCAGGCGCTGCTGCGCAAGGAATTGATCGACAGCCTGGGCATGGACCGCGCACGCGGCCTGCTCACGCGCATGGGTTACGCGTCCGGCCTGCGCGACGCCGAGCTCGCGCGCACGCGGGCCGAGAACGTCGGCGACCTCGAAGCCTTCATGACCGGGCCCAAGCTGCACACGCTCGAAGGCATCGTCCACGTCACGCCGGTCAAGCTCGATCTCGACCGCGCGAGCGGCAAGTTCTACGGCGAATTCCTGTGGGAGAACTCGTGGGAAGGGCAGTGGCACCGGCATCACTACGGCATCCACTCCGAGCCAGTGTGCTGGACGCAGATCGGCTACGCCTGCGGCTACACGTCGGCCTTCATGGGCCGCCCTGTTCTGTACAAGGAAGTCGAGTGCGTCGGCATGGGGCACGACAACTGCCGCATCGTCGGCAAGCCGGTCCAGGAGTGGCCCGACGCCGCCGAGCACATGCGCTTCTTCACGCCCGAATCGATCGTCGACCAGCTCATCGAGCTGCAGACGCAGGTCGTACAGTTGCGCGGGGCGATCGCCGGCAAGGAGAAATTGCCGGCCGACCTCATCGGCAGATCGCCTGGCTTTGCCGCCGCCTACGACCTTCTCAAGCACGCCGCGGCGAGCCAGATCACGGTGCTGCTGCTCGGCGAGACCGGCGTCGGCAAGGAGCTCTTCGCGCGCGCGCTGCACGAGCTCGGTTCGCGGCGCGAGCGCGCGTTCGTGGCGCTCAACTGCGCGGCGATCCCGAACGAACTCGTCGAGTCCGAACTGTTCGGCGTCGAGAAAGGCGCCTACACCGGCGCCCTCGTCTCGCGCCCGGGGCGCTTCGAGCGCGCCGACGGCGGCAGCCTGTTCCTCGACGAGATCGGCGAGCTGCCGCTGCCGACGCAGAGCAAATTGCTGCGCGTGCTGCAGGAGGGCGAGATCGAGCGCGTCGGCGACCAGAAGACGCGCAAGGTCAACGTTCGCATCATTGCCGCGACCAACGACGAGCTGCGCCAGCGTGTGAAGGAGGGTCGCTTTCGCTCCGACCTCTACTATCGGCTCAACGCCTTCCAGGTCAACATCCCGCCGCTGCGCGAGCGCAAGGAAGACATCTCGCCGCTGGCCAAGCGCTTCCTCGAAAAATACAGCGCCTTGCACGGTAAGAAGCTACGCGGCTTCACCGACAAGGCCAAGCGCGCGCTGCTCAGCTATGCCTGGCCGGGCAACATCCGTGAGCTGCAGAACATGATCGAGCGCGGCGTCATCCTGGCCCCGAGCGGGACGCGCATCGAAGTCAACCACCTGTTCTCCTCGCTCGTAGAGGAGCAGGCGCACGAGTTCGGTGTCGACTTGAACGGCGGCCTCGACCTGCAGCAAGGCGGCTCAGCGGCAGCGCTGTGCGACGCCGTCCTCAACGGCGTGATGACGCTGGAGCAGATCGAAGTCATGCTCATCGAGTCGGCGGTCGACAAGGCGCGCGGCAACCTGTCGGCCGCAGCGCGCATGCTCGGCCTGACGCGCCCGCAACTGGCCTACCGCCTCAAGAGATTGCACGAGGCGGATGCGAACCTGAGCATGGCGCAAGGCGCGCCTGGGCCGGGAACGTCGCACGCCGTGCCCTGAAAGACTCTCAGCTTCGATGCCGCAAGCGCTGCCGCCGCCGTTGGCGGACTACCTCGAGCGCCACCACGTGATGACGCTCGCCACCTGCGGGCCGGACGGGTCGTGGGCGGCGGCGGTCTTCTACGTCAACGATGGCGAGGACCTGTTCTTCCTTTCCTCGCCGACGAGCCGCCATTGCCGCAACCTCGCGCTCGATGCGCGCTGCGCGGCCACCGTGCAGGACGACACCAGTGACTGGGTGCGGATCAAGGGCGTGCAGCTCGAAGGCGCGGTGAGCGAACTCCACGGCGCCGAGGAGGCGCGCGCACGGCAGATCTACGGTGCCAAGTTCCCGCTCGCCGGAAAGCTGGACGGCGCGCCCGCGGCCATCCTCGCCGCGCTGGCGAAGGTGCGCTGGTACAGGCTGCGGGCCGAGCGGCTGCATTTCATCGACAACAGCCGCGGCTTCGGCCACCGCGAGCAGGTCGAACTCTCACGCAGTTGATGTCAAGCGTTAGACCGAGGAGAAGGCATCGCTCCATCGGCAACGGCGCATGCCCTCAAGGCGCGCGAAATCCCGCGCTGGCCTTGGCGAAGCCGCGCAGTGCGAGGTCGAGGTCACTCGCGACGACGACCATGCGAAAGCCCTCGGCGCGGCGCGCGGCCGCCGCGTCTGCCGAGCCGGTGTAGATGCCGCACGGCACGCCGGCTGCTTCGCTCGCACGGCGGATCGCGCTGCACGCTGCGGCGTGCTCGGGCTGCGTCGGCGCGACATCGAGCGAGAGCGCGAGGTCGGCGGGGCCGATGAAAACCATGTCCAGCCCTTCGGTCGCGGCGATGGCGCTCGCCGCGGCCAGGCCGGCACGAGTCTCGATCATGAGCAGGGTCGCGATCGAACTGGCACCTGCCGCGTATCCGGCGAAGTCGACCAGCGGCCGCAGGCCGCCGCCCGAGCGCATGCCCAGCGGTGGGTAGCGGCTGAAGCTCAAGGCCTGCGCGGCCGCCTCGGCGCTCTCGATCAGCGGAACGATGACGCCTTCGGCGCCGGCGTCGAGCGCGGTGCCGATCGCCCGCGCCGAGTTCTCGGCCACACGCACCAGCACCGGAATCTCGCTCGGCACGAGGCCGATCGCGGCCTCCATCTCGCGCCGCTCCCACAGGCCATGCTGCTCGTCGAGCACGATCGCATCGGGCCGAGCACGCGCGGCGAGTTCGGCCACCGCCGCACTGCCGAGCGACAGCCAGGCGACGCCGAGGCAGTCGCCGACGGCGAGGCGCTTCTTGAGTGTGGGATGTCTTGGATCGAACATGATTCAGGCTCCGCGATGCGACTGCTCGCGACCGGCGAGTTCGGCCTGGCGTACCGACAGGACGGTATTCTCGGCAGCCCTCAGGAAGGCGGCCATGCCTGCCATTGTCTTCGCGGCGCAGCGGCGCGCGTGTTCATCTGCGAGCACGTGTGCGAAGGCGGTGGCCAGGGCGTCGACCCACGTGGCATCATGAACCCAGGCAAGTCGTTCGCCTGACGCAGCGCTGGAGCCCAAGCGATGATCACCCGCCGTTTCGTCGACGTGCCCGCCGGCACCATCCACTGCGCGATCGCGGGCCGCGGGGCGCCGGTGCTGCTGCTGCACCAGACGCCGCGCTCGTGGGACGAGTACCGCGACGTGCTGCCGCTGCTCGGCCGGCACTTCCAGGCGATTGCGATCGACACCATCGGCTACGGCGATTCGTCGAAGCCGCCGCTCGGCAACGACTCGATCGAGCACTGGGCCGAGGTCGCGACGAGCGTCGCCGACGCGCTGGGCCTGGCGCGCTTCGCCGTCGTCGGCCACCACACGGGCGCGGTGATCGCGATCGAGATGGCGGCCGCCTACCCGGAGCGCATCGACGCTGCGGTGCTGTCGGCGTCGCCGTTCGTCGATGCCGCCTTTCGCGAGCGCCACGCCGTGCCTTCGCACATCGACAACGCGCTGCGCCGCGCCGACGGCTCGCACCTCGCCGAGCTGTGGCGCATCCGCCAGCCGTGGTACCCCGAGGGCGACATCGACCTCCTCGAGCGCTTCGTCGTCGACGCCGTCAAGGCCGGGCCGCGCGCCGCCGAGGGCCATGCGGTGGTGGCGCGCTACGTGATGGAAACCCGGCTGCCGCTGATCCGCTGCCCAGTGCTCGTCGTCGGGCCGACTGCCGACCCGCACGCCTATCCGGCCGCGCGCCCGCTCTCGGAGCGCATCGCGGGCAGCCGTTACCTTGAGATTGCGGGCGGCATGGTGCCGCTGCCCGATCAGATGCCCGAGCGTTTCGCCGAGGCGGTGACGGACTTCCTGCTCAGCCTCTGAGCGCGGGCACCCGAGCCCGCCCATCCGCGCCGGCAGCGCGGAACATCGCGCTTGATCCAGCGCAACCGTCCCTAGTGACAACCCGCTTGCTCGCCGAAGCCTATGTATGCAGTATGCATTCGAAGCCGGCCCTCGCTCCGGCGTCGGAGTCCACCGGTGACGAAGCGCTCGCTCAAGCCCGTCGAACGCACGCTGGGACTCGGCGAACAGGTCTACAACGCACTGCGGGCACAGTTGCGCGAGGGCGCGATCCGCCCCGGCGAGGCCCTGCAGGAGGTGCCGCTGGCCGAGCAGCTCGGCGTCTCGCGCACGCCGGTGCGCGAGGCGATGGCGCGGCTTGCCAGCGAAGGCCTGCTGGCGACCGACCGCCGCAGCTTCACGGTGCCGGCGCTGACGCGCCAGGACGTCGACGACATCTACGAAGTGCGCTTCCTCGTCGAGCCGGCCGCGCTGAGGCGCATCGCGCCCATCGCCGCCGACCCGGTCGCGCGGCGGCCGATCGAGGACGCGCTCGCCGACGCCTGCGCCGCCCACCGCGTCGGCGACGGCGAGGCGTTTCGCGAGTTCAACGTGCGCTATCGCGCGGCCTGGCTGGCGTTGCTGCCGAACGCGCGCCTGGTGCGCGTCGTCGAGCAGTACGCGGACCATCTTCAGCACCTGCGCACGCTGACGCTGGATGACGCCGGCGTGCGCACCGTCGTGCTGCGCGGCCTCAAGCGCATCACCACCGCATTGGCCTCGGGCGACGGCGACGCCGCCGCGGCGGCCATGCACGAGCATCTTCAGCAAGCGCACCGCGCCTTCATCGAAGCCACGGGGCTGGGCGGCAAGGCCGTCGCGCGCAAGCGGAACGCCAAGGCATGAACCACCTGCCCTCACCCCAACCCTCTCCCGCAAGCGGGAGAGGGGGCAGGCATGCCCGGATCACTCCCTCTCCCGCTTGCGGGAGAGGGCTGGGGTGAGGGAATGGTGCCGGCACGCGATATCGCAGCGAACCCACAAACCATGGAGATTTCATGAGCTACAAGGCGGAAATTCCCTACGGCGCCTACTGGAGCACGCCGTTCGCGCGCTGGCAGGGCAGCCTCGCGCACCTGAACGCGGTCGAATTCGCGGCCCACGTGGCCAAGGCCGAGCTGGCAAAGCGCAAGATCGACCCGGCGATCTTCGACTACGGCGTGCTGGGCCTCTCGGTGCCGCAGAAGCACTCCTTCTTCGGCGCACCGTGGCTGATGGGCATGATCGGCGCCGGCCAGGCCGGCGGTCCGATGCTGATGCAGGCCTGCGCGACCGGCGTGCGCACGCTGCTCGCCGCGGCGCAGGAAGTCGAGGTCGGCATGTCGACGACGGCGCTGGTCGTCAACTGCGACCGCACCTCCAACGGCCCGCACATTTACTACCCGGCGCCGCGCGGCCCCGGCGGCACCGGCGTCGCCGAAGACTGGGTGATGGACAACTTCGGCTGCGATCCGCTGGGCGGGCATTCGATGCTGCAGACGGCCGAGAACGTCGCCAAGCGGCACGGCATCGGCACCGCCGAGCAGCACGAGGTGGTGCTGCATCGCGAGGCGCAGTACGCGCAGGCGCTGGCCGACGGCTCGGCCTTCCTCAAGCGCTTCATGACCCTGCCCTTCGAGGTGCCGGCGCCCGGCTACAAAAAGACGCTGGTGACGATGGAAGGCGACGAGGGCATCTCGCACTCGACGGCCGAAGGTCTCGCCAAGCTGAGGCCCGTGCTGCCCGGCGGCACGGTCACCTTCGGCGGCCAGACCCACCCTGCCGACGGCAACGCGGGCGTCGTCGTCACGACGCGCGAACGCGCGCGCGAGCTCTCCACCGACCGCAAGATCGCGGTGCGCCTGCATGGCTTTGGCCTCGCCCGCGCCGAGCTCGCCTACATGCCCGAGGCGACGGTGCCCGCAGCGCAGCGCGCGCTCGCTCAAGCCGGCATTGGCATCGACCAGGTCAAGGTCTTCAAGTCGCATAACCCGTTTGCCATCAACGACCTCTACTTCGCGCGCGCCACCGGCATCGACTGGCGGGCGATGAACAACTACGGCTGCTCGCTGGTCTGGGGCCACCCGCAGTCGCCGATGGGAACGCGGGCGATCATCGAGGTGATCGAAGAGCTCGCCCTTCGCGGCGGCGGCTTCGGCCTCTTCACTGGCTGTGCGGCCGGCGACACCGCGATGTCGGTCGTGCTCGAAGTCTGCGACGCCTGAGCTAGGGAAGGCCGTCCGTGGAAGTCGCCGACTGGATCGCCGCCAACGCGGCGCGCACGCCGGACAAGCCGGCTCTGCGCGCCGCGGGCGAGACCCTCTGCTACGCCGAGCTCGCCGGGCGCTGCGATGCGATCGCCGCCGCTCTGGCCGCGGCCGGTATCGCGCGCGGCGGTTGCGTGGCCTGGCTGGGACTGAACGGCGCCGACATGCTGGCGACGCTCTTTGCCTGCGCGCGCCTGTCGGCCATCTTCATGCCGCTCAACTGGCGCCTGGCGCCGCCCGAGCACCGCGCGATGCTGCACGATTGCCCGCCCGCGCTGCTGTGCGTCGACGAGCACTTCGCGGCAGCAAGCGCCGAGGCGGGCATCGCCCCGGCCGGCACGCACTGTATCGCGCTCGGCGCAGTGCCTGCGGGCTGGGAATGTTGGGACGACTTCATCGGCGCCGGCAACACCTTGCAAGTCACCGACGCGTTGGCTAACGCCGAAACACCGCTGCTGCTGTGCTGGACCTCGGGCTCGACCGGCCGCCCCAAGGGCGTCGTGCTGACGCAAGGCGCGCTCGCCGCCAACGCCGACGCCAGCGTCGACATGCACGCGCTCACCGCTGACGACCGCGTGCTGACGACGCTGCCGCTCTTTCACGTCGGCGGCCTGAACATCCAGACCACGCCGGCCCTGCGCGCCGGCTGCACGGTGACGCTGCACGCCAAGTTCGACCCCGTCGACGCCTTCGACGCGATAGCGCGCGATCGCATCACGCTGACGGTGCTCGTTCCGGCCCAGCTCGAAGCGATGATCGCCCACCCGCGCTGGAACGGCGCCGACCTCTCCAGCCTGCGCGCCATCAGCACCGGCTCGACGATGGTGCCCGCCCGGCTGTGCCGCGCCGTGCACGCGCGCGGCGTGCCGCTGATCCAGGTCTGGGGCGCGACCGAGACCTCGCCCATCGCGGCCTGCCTGCACGCGGGCGAAGCGCTGCGCAAGGTCGGCAGCACCGGGCGCGCGGCAGCCGGCTGCGAGCTGCGCATCGTCGACGCCGAAGGGCAGGACGTGCCCACCGGCGCGAGCGGCGAAGTGCTGGTGCGCGGGCGCAATGTGATGAGCGGCTACTGGCGCGACGAAGCGGCGAGCCGCCGGGCGCTCGCCGGTGGCTGGTTCCATTCGGGCGACAGCGGGCACTTGGACGACGAAGGTTTCCTGACCATCGACGGCCGGCTGAAGGACATGATCATCAGCGGCGGCGAGAACGTCAGCCCGGCCGAGGTCGAAGCAGTGCTGCTCGATTGCCCCGACATCGCCGAGGCCGCGGTCGTCGGCCGGCCCGACGAGCGCTGGGGCGAGGCCGTCGTCGCGGTCGTCGTTCCCGCGCCCGGCGCGACGCTGACGGCCGAAGGCGTGCAGGCGCTGTTCGGCGGCCGGCTGGCGCGGTTCAAGCATCCGAAGGACGTGCTCGTCGTCGACGCACTGCCGCGCACCGCGCTCGGCAAGCTGCGCAAGGAAGACGTGCGGCAACTCGTCGCCGCGCGCATGGCAGCGGTGGCCGGCAAGCATGAGGAGCAGGTGGCATGGCGCTCAAGATAGGCATCGACGTCGGCGGGACTTTCACTGACTTCGTCGTCGCGCGCGACGGCGAGCCGCCGCGCATCCACAAGACGCTGTCGACACCGGCCGATCCGTCGATCGCGGTCGTCGAGGGCCTCTCTCAGATCGCCGCGGCGATGCAGCCGCCGCTCGCGCTCGAAGAATTCGCGCGGTCGATAGCCACCATCGTCCACGGCACGACGGTGACGACCAACGCGACCCTGACCAGCACCGGCGCGCGCTGCGCGCTGCTGACCACCGAAGGCGTTCGCGACGCGCTCGAGATGCGGCGCGGCATCCGCGAGGCGCAGTACGACAACCGCTACACCAACGTACGCCCGCTGGTGCCGCGCGAGCGCCGCAGCGGCATCCGCGGCCGCATCGACCGCGACGGCAACGAGCTCGCCGCGCTCGATGTCGATGCGATTCGCGCAACCGTCGCCGCCTGGCGCGAGGCAGGCGTGCAGGCCGTGGCGGTGTGCTTCATGAACTCGTTCGCCAACCCGGCGCACGAGCACGCGGCGGCCGAGATCGTGCGCGCCGAGATGCCGGGCGCGTATGTGTCGGTGTCGACCGAAGTGCTGCCGTCGATCCGCTTCTACGAGCGCGTCAGCACGACGGCGCTCAACGCCTACGTCGGCCCCAAGCTCCTGCACTACCTCGACCAGTTGGTCGGCCGGCTGGGCGGCATCGGCTTTGGCGGGCTGCTGCTGATCATGCAATCCAACGGCGGCGTGATCTCGCCACAGGCGGCGCGCGAGAAGGCCGCGCTGACGCTGCTCTCCGGCCCCGCGGGCGGGCCGGGCGCGGGCCTGTTCTACGTCGGCGCGCACGGCCACGACCGCTGCATCACGACCGACATGGGCGGCACCAGCTTCGAAGCCTCGGTCGCGGTCGGCGCGCCGATGGTCAAGAACGACGGCGAGATCGCGCGCCACAAGATCGCGCTGCCGATGCTCGACATCCACACCATCGGCGCGGGCGGCGGCTCGATCGGCTGGCTCGACGAAGGCGGCCTGCTGCGCATGGGCCCGCAAAGCGCGGGCGCCGCGCCCGGGCCGGCATGCTACGGGCACGGCGGCAAGCTGCCGACGACGACCGACGCCAACGTCGTGCTCGGCTACCTCGACCCGGCCTTCTTCGCTGGCGGACGCATGACGCTCGACGTCGCCGCCGCGCGGCGCGCGATCGAGGAACACATCGCGCGCCCGATGGGCCTCACGATCGAGCAGGCCGCCGCCGGCATGTACCGCGTCGCCTGCAACAACATGGCGCAGGGCGTGCGCGAGGTGACGATCAAGCGCGGCTTCGACCCGCGCGAGTTCCCGCTCATTCCCGGCGGCGGCGCCGGGCCCATCCACGGCTGCCTGATCTGCAGCGAGCTCGAGATCCCGCTCCAGATCGTCCCCCGCGAAGCCTCGGTGCTGTGCGCCTTCGGCATGCTGATGTCCGAGCTGCGGCACGACTTCGTGCGCACCTTCGTCTCGCGCCTGCAAGGCATCGACTGGCCGCGTCTGAAGTCGCTCGTCGACGCGATGGCTGCCGAGGGCATGCGGCTCCTCGCCGAAGAGCGCATCGCGCCCGAGCGCCGGCGCGTCGATTTGCGCCTGGATTGCCGCTACTTGAAGCAGTACCACGAGATCTCGGTCGCCGTGCCGCTGGCCTTCATCGACGCCCACGACGCCGATGCCATCGCGCGCGCCTTCCACACCGAGCACCAGCGGCTGTTCGGCTATTCGCTCGAAGTCGAGGGCTCGGCAGTCGAGATCATCAACGTGCGCCTGCAGGCCATCGGCGCGACCGAGCGCCCGGCCTACCGCAGCGAGGCCGCCGGCAACGCCGACGCCAGCGCGGCGCTCAAAGGCCGGCGCAGCGTCTACATCCCCGAGCGCGACGCCTTCGCCGAGGTGCCGGTATACGACGGCCACCGCATGCACTGCGGCCACCGCGTCGCCGGAGCGGCACTGATCGAGCAGCAGACGACCGCGATCTTCGTCAGCGCCTCGTACGACTGCGTGGTCGATGCGTTCGGTTCCTTCGTTCTCTACGCCAAAGGGCGCGAAGACCTGCTCGACGCGAGCCTGGCGCGATCGTGAGAGGAAATCGAATGCATAACTCACTCAATCTTTCGCGGGCCGAGCGCCGGGCCGCTCCCAAGCCGGCCCGCATCCCCCCAGGGGATCGGCCGACGTACTCGTCGGACGAGGGGCTGTCATGACCACCATCGACCCAATCCTCTTGAGCGTCTATGCGCGCACCTTCAAGGCGATCACCGACGAGATGAGCATCTCGATGCAGATGACCACGCGCTCGCCCATCCTGTGCGAGGCCAAGGACTACGTCACCGGCCTTTATGACGCCGACGGCTGCATGCTCGAGCAGACCGAGAACCTGCCCATCCTCGCCTTCTCGCTGGCGCCCGTGTGCAAGCACATCCGCAAGACCTTCGACGGCGAGATCTACCCCGGCGACGTGTTCTTCCACAACGACGTGTTCAGCCTCGGCAACCAGAACAACGACGTCGCCGCGTTCAAGCCGGTGTTCTTCGAGGACGAGCTCGTCGGCTGGACGGCCGTCAAGGGCCACCAGGCCGACATCGGCGGGAACGTGGCCGGCGGCTACAACCCGAATGCGGTCGAGGTCTGGCAGGAGGCGCTGCGCATTCCGGCGGTGAAGATCGTCGAGCGCGGCAAGCTGCGCCAGGACGTGTGGAACCTGATCTTCGCCAACGTGCGCCTGGACATCGTGCAGCACGACATGAAGGCCGAGATGGGCGCCTGCACGGTCGGCGAGCGGCGCTTCGTCGAGCTGCTGCGCAAGTACGGCGTGGCGAGTTTCGAGGCCCACAAGCAGGCCCTGTTCGACGCCACGCGGCGGATGATGGAAGCCGAGATCGCGAAGATCCCGAGTGGCCGCTACAGCGGCGAAGGCTACGTCTACTACGACGGCCGCCACGAGGGTTCGAAGTTCACGATCCGGGTCGACATCGAGGTCGCGGGCAAGCGCATCAAGTTCGACTACTCGCGCACCGACGCGCAGACCAACGGCTTCGTCAACGGCACCTTCACGTCGAGCGCGTCGGCGACCATCCTGACGCTGTTGCAGATGGTCAACCCCGACATTCCGCACAACGAGGGGATGATCGAGCCGATCGAGATCGTGATCCCGGAAGGCACGATCCTGAACGCCGCCTACCCGAAGGCGACAACCTTTGGCAACCACCTGTGCCCGCCGAATGCCGACGCGATCCAGCGTGCGCTGGCGCCGGTGCTGCCCGATCGCGTGACGGCTGGCTGGAACAACCTGCTCGCGTCGCTCACGACCGGCATCGACCCGAAGACGGGCGAGAAGTACGTCGACATCGGCTTCATGGGTCTCAAGGGCGGCTCGGGCGCGATGCAGGGCTGCGACGGCTACGACCACATCGGGATGATCGATGCCTCGGGCGGCGTGCTCGACCAGGACTACGAGATGTTCGAGCAGCAGACGCCGCACCGCCTGATCAAGCACGAGCTGCTGACCGATTCGGCCGGCGCCGGCCAGTGGCGCGGCGGGCTGGGCGTGGAGACGATCTTCGAGATCGGCTCCGACGATACGCAGCTCGTGACCTTCGGCGACGGCGACTTCGAAGGCGCGTTCGGCCTTGCCGGCGGGCACGGCGCGGGGCTCAACTTCATCCGCCTGCTGGACCCCGATGGCCAGACCGTCGTCCCGCGCAACAAGGACCTGATCACCGGTCTTGCGCGTGGCACCATCTATCACCAGGTCGCCAACGGCGGCGGCGGCTGGGGCGACCCGGCCAAGCGCGACCGCAAGACCTTGGCCGAGGAAGTGCGCAACGGCGTGATCTCGCGCGAGGCGGCGCTGCGCGACTACGGCATGAGCGAGGCGGAGCTGGCATGAAGCGCTTGCGCATCGGAGTGGCTCGGTGGCCTGTGTGCGGCACGTTGCCGTTGCTGTCCATGCAGCCAGCCGGGAGCGGGGTCGCCGGCTCCGCTCAGGGAATTCCTGTTCACGTAGGCTGCGACCCCGCTCCCGGCTGGCGTGGTGGTGTTCGTGACATCGAAAAGCCAAGCCGCGGCCCGCAAAGCCGTGCTCGATTGCCCAGCGGAGTGAATAGGAATTGGCTGAACGGAGCCGGGCAACCGAGCACGGCTTTGCTCGCTCTCACGGCGGAACGTGCCGAGCAAACCGCAGTGGAGGAGCGGCAATGAACTTCGACCTCACTGAAGAGCAGCGCGCGATCCGCGACGCGTTCGCGCGCTTTTGCGACGAGCGCATCGCGCCGCAGGCAGCGGCCATCGACGAGGCGCATGCGTTTCCGCGCGCGCTGTTCCAGGAACTCGCGGGCCTGGGCTTCTTCGGCATGCGCTACCCGGAGGACGTCGGCGGCAGTGGCACCGGCCTGACGGAGTTCGCGCTCGCGCTGGCCGAGATCGCGCGCGGCTCGATGTCGCTCGCCGGCGCGGCGGCGATGCAGTCGCTGATGGGCACCAAGTTCCTGCACATGCTCGGCAACGAAGACATTGCCCTGCGCCTCTTCAAGCCCGCATTGCGCGGCGAGAAGATCGGCGCGATCTGCATGACCGAACCCAATGCCGGTTCGGACCTGGGCGGCATCGCCACCACCGCGAAGCCGGTCGACGGCGGCTATGTGCTGAACGGCCAGAAGACCTGGATCACCTCGGCGCCGCTGGCCGACTTCTTCACCGTCTTCGCCAAGGCCGGCGAGGCGAGGAAGCTCACCATCTTCCTCGTCGAGAAGCACTTCAAGGGCCTCACCGTCGGGCGCGAGATCCACAAGATGGGCGTGTGGGCGCTGCCGACCTCGGAAGTCGCGTTCGACGACTGCTTCGTGCCGCTGAGCCACCGCCTCTCGCGCGAGGAAGGCGACGGCGAAGCGCACCTGCGCAAGACGCTGGCCGAGATTCGCATCATCACCGGCGCGATGGCGCTGGGCGTCGCGCGCGCGGCGCTCGCCGCGGCCGTCGCCTACGCGGCCGAGCGCAAGCAGTTCGGCAAGCCGATCAACCGCTTCCAGGCGATCCAGTTCAAGCTCGCCGAGATGGCGACCGAGCTCGAAGCCGCCGTCCACCTCGTTCACTACGCCGCCTGGCTGCACGACGCCGGACGCCCGCACCACAAGGAAGCGGCGATGGCCAAGCTCAACGCCACCGAGGCCGCGGCGCGCATCTGCGACCAGGCCGCGCGCGTGCTCGCGAGCTACGGCTATGCGATGGACTACCCGGTGCAGCGCTACCTGCGCGACGTTCGCTTCACGCTGATCGGCGGCGGTACGAGCGAAATCCTGAAGCTCATCATTGCGAAAGAGGTTGCGTCATGAGCGAAGCCAGCGCGATGCTGTTTGCGATGTCATTCCCGCGCAGGCGGGAATCCACCCCCGCCTACGCCGGGGGCAGGTCTCGACCCCTGCACGGCGGTCGACTGCTCGAAGAAATCTGGATTCCCGCCTGCGCGGGAATGACGAGGCCGCTATGAACACTGTTCAGACCAAACCCATCAAGGTCGTCCTCGCCAAGCCCGGCCTCGACGGCCACGACCAGGGCGCGAAGGTCGTCGTGCGGGCGATGATGGACGCCGGCTTCGACGTTCACTACACCGGCCTGCGGCAAACGCCCGAGCAGGTCGTCGCCGCGGCGCTGCGCGAGAACGCGGACGTGATCGCGCTCTCGAGCATGGCCGGCTCGCACCTGCCGTTCTGCACCCGCCTCACGCCGCTGCTCGAAGCTGCGGGCCTTGGCGGCAAGCTGTGGATCATCGGCGGCAACCTGCCGGCGCAAGACCACGACGCGCTGCGCGCGCTCGGCTTCAAGGGCGTGTTCCAGACCGGCTCCCGGCTGGATGCGATCTGCGACTTCATCAAGGCGAACCGGCCATGAGCAACGACAAGCCAGCGCGCAGCGTGCGCAACGAATCGGGCATCGCGATCAAGCCGCTCTACAGCGCGGCCGACGTCGAGGCGAGCGGGGGCCTTGCGATGCTGGGTGAGCCGGGCGACTACCCGTTCACGCGCGGCATCCACCCGCAGATGTACCGCAAGCAACCGTTCACGATGCGCCAGTACACGGGCTTCGGCAACGCGGCGGACACCAACCGCCGCTTCAAGTTCCTGATCGAGAACGGGCAGACGGGCCTGAACGTCGCGTTCGACTTGCCGACGCAATGCGGCATCGACTCCGGCGACGCGCAGGCCGAGGGCGAGATCGGCCGCGTCGGCATGGCGGTCGACACGCTGCGCGACTTCGAGGTTGCGTTCGAGGGCATCGATCTCGACAAGATCACCGTCTCGCTGACCATCAACGGCGCGGCGGCGATCCTGATCGCGATGTACCTCGCTTGTGCCCAGAAGCGCGGCTTCGACGTCAAGCGCCTGCGCGGAACGGCGCAGAACGACATCCTGAAGGAGTTCATCGGCCGCGGCACCTGGGTCTTTCCGGTGCAGCCGTCGATAAGGCTGGTCGGCGACACCATCGAGTACTGCGCCGAGCACGCGCCCAAGTACAGCCCGGTGTCGGTCTGCGGCTACCACATCCGCGAGTCGGGGGCGACGCCGGCGCAGGAAATGGCGTGGGGTTTCTGCATCGCCCGCGCCTATGCCGACGACGTCATCAAGCGCGGCCTCGCGGTCGACGAATTCGCCGGGCGCCTGTCGTACAACTTCAACATCTTCGGCAACCTCTTCGAGCAGGTCGCCAAGTTCCGCGCCGGCCGCGGCCTGTGGGCGAAGATCATGAAGGAGGAGTACGGCGCCACCAAGCCCGGCTCGATGTGGCTGCGCATGATCGCCGGCGGCGGCGGCGGCGGGCT
This sequence comes from uncultured bacterium, assembly GCA_903830565.1. Lineage (GTDB taxonomy): Bacteria > Pseudomonadota > Gammaproteobacteria > Burkholderiales > Burkholderiaceae_C > CAIKUF01. The sequence goes on from CAIKUF010000302.1 coordinate 15,691, forward strand.
GACGCTGGAGCAGCCCGAGAACAACATCGTGCGCGGCGCCTACTACGCGCTGATCGCCGCGCTCTCGGGCGCGCAGACGATGGCGCTGTGCTGCTACGACGAGGCCTACACGATTCCGAGCGAATACGCGCAGCGCATCTCGCTGCGAACGATGCAGTTGCTGGTCGAGGAGATGGGCCTGGCCGAGACGGTCGATCCGCTCGGCGGCTCGTTCTACGTCGAGACGCTGACCAACCAGATGCGCGCCGAGATGGAACGCATCATCGAAGAGACCGACGCCGCGGGCGGCATCGTCAAGCTGGTCGCCGAGGGCACGATCCAGTCGCGCGTGTCGGCGCAGGCTTACCGCATGCAGCGCGCCATCGAGTCGGGCGCGTTCCCGAAAGTCGGCGTCAACCGCTACCGGAGCGCGGCCGAAGAGGTGCACAAGGTCGAGATGCACCCCTACAAGGCCGACGATGCGAAGGCGCAGATCGCCTCGCTGGCGCGCGTGCGCGCCGAGCGCGACGCGGCAGCGGTGGCGCGCGCGCTGGACCGCGTCGAGGCCGACGCGCGCTCGGGCGCGAACCTGATGCCGGCCATCGTCGAAGCCGTGAAGGCCTACGCCAGCGTCGGCGAGATCACGCAGCGCATGGTCGGCGTCTTCGGCCGCTTCGTCGAGCCGGTGCGCTTCGATCATCGGGATGAGGAGTTGACGACATGAATGGCGTCGAGGCCTATCTCGCGCCGACTGACCTTGCGCAGGCACTCACCGCGCTGAGCGACGAAGGCGGCGCCATCGTGCTGGCCGGCGGCACCGACGTGATGCCGCAAGGCAATTCCGGCCGCCTGCGGCCCGCGCGCACGCTGCTCAACATCCGCCGCGTCGCCGGGCTCGATGGGGTGGAGCTGGGTGGCGATGCGTTGCGCATCGGCGCGCTCGTCAGCATCACGACGCTGCTCACGCACCCGCTGGTGCGCGAACACGCTGCCCTGCTCGCCGACGCGGCCGACCATTTCGCGAGCGACCAGATCCGCAACATGGCGACCCTCGGCGGCAACCTGTGCAACGCCTCGCCGGCCGGCGACACGCTGCCGCCGCTGCTGGCGCTGGACGCCGAAGTCGAGCTTGCTTCGCTCGCCAAGGGCGGCACGGTCCAGCGCCGCTGGCTGGCGCTGGACGGCTTCTTCACCGGCCCCGGCCGCACCTTGCGCGGGGCGAACGAACTGCTGACCGCAGTGCGCATTCCGCTCGCGAAGAAAGGCCGCGTCGCGCGCTTCTACAAGGCCGGCACGCGACCGGCGCTGGACATCTCGACGATCTCGCTCGCCTTCGCTGCGCAACGCGAAGGCGATGGCCGCTTGCGCGGCGTGCGCCTCGCGATCGGCGCGGTGGCACCTATCCCACTGCGCGCGCGGCGCACCGAAGCCCTGCTCGAAGGCCAGCGTCTCGATGCCGCGCTGGCGGCCGCGGCCGCCGCGTGCGCGGCCGACGAGGCCAGGCCCATCGACGACGTTCGCGCCACCGCCTGGTACCGCAAGGAACTCGTGCGCAACATGACACAAAGGATGCTCGGCGATGTCTATGACCACTGAAATCGGTTTCACGCTGAACGGCGTGCAGCGTCGCGTGACGGTCGGCGTCGGCATGAGCGCGCTGCAGATGCTGCGCGACGTGATCGGCATGACCGGCACCAAGTACGGTTGCGGCGAGGGCGAATGCGGCGCGTGCACGATCATCGTCGACGGCAAGTCGGTGAATTCGTGCCTGCTGTTCGCGGTCGAGTGCGACGGGCGCGAGCTGACGACCGTCGAAGGCTTGGCCGGCGACCCGATCGCCCACGCATTGCAGGAGTCCTTCGTCGCCCACGGCGCAGTGCAGTGCGGCTTTTGCACGCCGGGGATGATGGTGCAAGCCACGCACCTGCTGGCAACGCAGCCGCACCCCGACGCGGCCGCGGCCAAGCGCGCCATCGAGGGCAACCTGTGCCGCTGCACGGGCTACCACAAGATCGTCGAGGCGATCGTCGAGGCTGGAGCCGGACATGAGGTCGCGCCTGCACGCGAACTCATGCCTGCGACAGGGCCTGGCGTGTCTCGCACGTCAGGCCAGGACCGCGTCGGAGGTACGCCATGAACGAGACCCTGACCCGCCCGCCGGTCGCCGGCAGCCTGATCGGCCAGCGCATCGCGAAGATGGACGCGCCGGAGAAGGCCAGCGGCAAGACGCGCTACGTGCACGACATCGATCTGCCGGGGCAGTTGCACGCCGCGATCCTGCGCTCGTCCAGGGTGCACGCACGCATCGTGCGCATCGACACCTCGGCCGCGCGCGCGCTGCCCGGCGTGCACGCGGTGCTGACCGCGGCCGACGTTCCCGACCAGCGCCCGATCGGCGTCGCCAAGGACCACCTGCCCTTGAAGCGCGACCTCGTTCGCAGCGAGCGCGACGAGATCGCCGCGGTGGCTGCCGACAGCGAGGCGATCGCGATCGCCGCGCTGCGCCTGATCGTCGTCGAGTATGAAGACCTGCCCATCGTCGCCGACGCCGAAGCCGCACTGGCAAAGGGGGCGCCTCTCGTGCACCCGCCGATCGCCGGTGCCGCGGCGGGCGCGCCGGTGGGCCTCGCGGGCAAGGCCGACAACATCGCGATGCGCTTCGACTACGGCCACGGCGATGTGGTGCAGGGCGAGGCCGAGTCGGCGGTGGTCGTCGAGGACGTGTTCGAGCTGCACTACGTGACGCACTGCTGCCTGGGCGTCTCGGGCGTGATCGCCGAGTTCGATTCGAAGGGCAACCTGCTGCTGTACTCGAACACGCAGGTGCCCTTCCTGCACAAGCGCGAGTTCGCCGAGATCCTCGGCATGGACCCGGGGCGCATCCGCATCGTCCAGCCGCCGATCGGCGGCGGCTTCGGCTCCAAGCTCGACATCTACCCGTTCGAGGTGATCTGCGTCTGGCTGGCGCGCGCGACCGGGCGGCCGGTCAAGCTCATCTACAGCCGCGAGGAAGAGTTCCTCGCCTCGCCGACGCGTCAGCCGGTGCGGCTGACGCTGCGCTCGGGCTGCACCAGCGATGGCACGCTCACCTTCCGCAGCGTGCACACCCTGCACGACAACGGTGCCTACACGTCGTGGGGCGCGACGACGCCGTTCGTGATGATGCAGACCTTCTCGTCGCTGTACCGCGTACCGAACTGCGACTACCACACGGTGGCGGTCTATTCGCACAACCCGTATGCGGGGTCGTTTCGCGGCTACGGCAATCTGCAGGCCACCTTCGCCGTCGAAGCGCACATGGACAAGATGGCCGAGGCGATCGGCATGGACCCTCTCGCGTTCCGGCTGAAGAACGCGCAGGTTGCGGGCGAGGTCACCGGCCAGGGCATGGTGTTTCGCAGTTGCGGCTTCCAGGAGTGCCTGCGCACCGCGGCCGAGCGCAGCGACTTCGTGCGCAAGCACCGCGAATATGCGGCGCAGTGGGCCGCACCTGGTGCCATCAAACGCGAGAACGGGAACTCCGCGATAAGGCGCGGAGTGGGCATCGCCTCGATGCTGCACGTCGGCGGCGGCGCGAAGATCTACCCCTCGGACGGCTGCGGCACCATCCTCAAGCTCGACGACTTCGGCCACGTGACGCTGATCACCGGCGCGTCGGAGATCGGCCAGGGCTCGGAGACCGTGCTCTCGCAACTCGTCTGCGAGGAACTCGGGCTGCCGATGACGGCGGTGACGGTGGTCAACAACGACACCGACATCACGCCCTGGGACGTCGGCGTTCACGCCAGCCGCACGACCTTCATTGCCGGCAATTCGGCGATCGGCGCGGCGCGCAAGGCCAAGGCCAAGATCCTTGCCGCGGCGGCGCCGCGCTTCGACTGCGCGCCCGAAACGCTGGAACTGCGCGGCGGCAACATCGTTCGCGCGGCGACCGGCGAGAAGCTCACCGAGCTGGCGCGCTTCCTGCGCGGCCTGCACTTCAGCGACCGCGCCGAATTGGTGATGACGAGCTTCTATTACGAACCGCCGAGCGTGCATCAGGACAAGGCCTTCAAGGGCGACGTCTCGGCCGCGTATGCATGGGCGGCGCAGGTCGTCGAGGTCGAGGTCGACACCGGCACCGGCGCCGTGCGCATGGTCAAGGTCACGGCCGCGCACGATGTCGGCCGCGTGCTGAACCGGCTCGGCATCGAAGGCCAGATCGAAGGCGGCATCGTGATGGGCCAGGGCTACGCGCTGACCGAGAGCCTGGTGGTCGAGAACGGGCGCATCCGCAACCCGAACTTCCGCGACTACAAGCTCGTCACCGCGCCCGAGATCCCGGAGATGGACATCGCCTTCATCGAGTCGCTGGACGGCGAAGGCCCGCAAGGCGCCAAGGGCGTCGGCGAGGCGCCGGCCATCTGCATCGCCGCGGCGACCGCGAGCGCGATCTACAACGCGACCGGCGTTCGCATCACCAGCCTGCCGTTCACGCCGGAGCGCGTCTACCGCGCGCTGCACGGCGCACTGCCGGCGCTGCGGCCGACGCCGATCATCGCGCAGTCGAAGTAGTGGCATGCGTGCGCGACACCCCACCCTCACCCCAGCCCTCTCCCGCAAGCGGAAGAGGGAGCGGCATTGCGCCTTCGACCCCCTCTCCCGCTTGCGGGAGAGGGCTGGGGTGAGGGCGAAAACTGGCGCTGCTGAGGCTGCGCCATGATGCGCCGCACGGTGCTCTCCATGGAGCAGGCGCTGTCGCTGCCGTATGCGACGCTGCGCTTCGCGCAGCTCGGCTGGCGCGTCATCCGCATCGAGGGCACGCCGACCGGCCAGGGCCTGCCGGGCGACCCGAACCGCTACATCGGCAGCCGCCTGACCGACGAAAGCGACGATGACCGGCGCAGCTACTTCGTCGCCCCCAACGTCGGCAAGGAAGCGATCGCGCTCAACCTCAAGCACGCGCAGGGGCAGGCGGTGCTGGCGCGCCTGATCCGCGAGCTCGATGTCGACGTGTTCTGCTGCAACACCGTGCCGTCGCGCTACGCCGGGCTGGGCATCGCGCCTGACATCCTGCGTGCCGTGAAGCCGGACCTGATCTGGGCCGGCATCTCGGCAATGGGGCCGCGCTACCCCGAGGCGCCGGGCTACGACCCGGTGCTGCAGGCGATGACGGGCTACATGGAAGTCACCGGCGAGCGCAGCGGCCCGCCGATGCTGATGGGCCTGCCGGTGATCGACCTCAAGGCCGGCGACGAGCTCTACGCCAACGTGATGCTGGCCCTGCTCGAACGCTACGAGACCGGCCAGGGCAAGGACATCCACGTCTCGATGCTGCAGGCCGCGGCGTCGTGGCTGATCACGGTGCTGCCGCTTGTCGACTTCGGCTGCCAGCCCGACGAGATCACGCGCGCCGGCAACGAGCACCGCAAGTTCATCCCGACCAACGTCTACCCGACGAGCGACGGCTACATCTTCCTCGCCATCGGCAGCGACGTGCAATGGCGGCGCCTGACCGCGATCCCCAAGTTCGCCTGCGTCGCGAACGAGGTGCGCGCGACCAACGAAGGCCGGCACGCCCAGCGTGAGGCCATCCACGCCGACATCGGCGCGGTGACCCGGGCCCACAGCGCCGACGAGATCCTCGCCGACCTCAAAGGGGCGACGATTCCCGCGACGCGCATCCAGAACATCCGCCAGGTGCGCGAGCTCGGCCCGCTCACCGACCGCCTGACGCGCACCGTGATGCCGGGTGGGCGCGTCGTTCGCATGCCGCCGATGGCGGTCGAGATCGCGGGTGCGCCGAGCGAACTCGCCTTCCCGCCCAAGTACGGCCAGCACACGCGCAGCGTGCTCGCCGAGGCCGGGCTGACGGGCGACGAGGTGCAGGCGCTGTACGGCGCCGGCGTCGTCGCATGAACGGCCTGCGCAAGGGCGAACACGGGGGTGTGCGCCGCGGCCGCGCTCCGATAATCATTTCGAGCGTTATGCCCACCACTGGCCAGCACCCGCTTTCCGCGCGGGCCACCGCCAGTGGCCGATTCCAAGAGTCCACACCACCACAGGAGACGACATGAGTCAGATTCGCCTTGCAGTCCTCGCCCTCGTCGGCGCCTTTGCCGCCGGTGTCGCCAACGCCGAGATCACGGTCGGCGTCTCGCTCGGTACGACCGGCCCCGGCGCTTCGCTGGGCATCCCGTACAAGAACGGCTTCCAGCTCGCACCGAAGACGCTCGGCGGCGAGCCGGTGCGCTACATCATCCTCGACGACGAGTCCAAGCCCGACGGCGCCGCCAAGAACGCGCGCAAGTTCGTAGCAGAGGACAAGGTCGACGCGATGATGGGTTCGACCGGCGTGCCCTCGGCGATGGCGATGGCGCAGGTGGCCACCGAATTCAAGACGCCGCTGATCGCGCTCACGCCGCTGCCGCCGCTGGCGCCCGACCGCCACCGCTGGACCTTCGTCGTCCCGCAGCCGACCGAGCTGATGATGGGTGCGGTGGCGACGCACATGAAGGGCAAGGGCGTCAAGAACGTGGCCTTCATCGGCTTCTCGGACGCCTGGGGCGATCTCGTCTACAACGCGATCGTGCAGCTCGCACCGGACGGCGGCTACAAGGTCGTCACCAACGAGCGCTACGGGCGCGCCGACACCAGCGTCGCCGGGCAGGTGTTGAAGGTGATCGGCTCTTCGCCCGACGCGGTCGTCGTCGGCGGCTCGGGTTCGCCGGCCGCCACGCCCCAGGTGGCGCTGGTCGAGCGCGGCTACAAGGGGCCGATCTATCACAACCACGGCACGGTGAACCTGGCCTTCATCCAGACCGGCAAGAAGGCCGCCGAAGGCGCGATCGCGCCGACCGGACCGCTGATCGTGCCCGAGGAACTGCCGGCGGACTTCCCGACCAAGGCAGTGTCTCTGGACTTCACGAAGCGCTATGAAGCCGCGTTCGGCGCCGGCAGCCGCAACGCCTTCGCCGGCTACAGCTACGACGGCGTGCTGCTGCTCGACGCCGCGGCGGCGGTTGCGCTGAAGAAGGCCAAGCCCGGAACGCCGGAATTCCGCGAAGCCCTGCGCGACGCGCTGGAAGGCCTGAAGAACGTGATCGGCACCCACGGCGTCTACAACATCACGCCGGCCAACCACAACGGCGAAGACGAGCGCTCACGCGTGCTGGTGCAGGTCGTCAACGGCGAATGGCGGCTGCTGAAGTGAGCCTCGCGCCTGCGGCGCGATCGGGGCGTGCACCATGATGGAGCGGGCCGAGCGCCGGGCCGCTCCCAAGCCGGCCCGCGCCAGGCGCGAGACGCGGCTGGCGCTCGTGGCGTCCAAGCCGGCGAAGGCCGGCTTGGAGCCGCGCCACTCTCTCCCCTCGGGGGATCGCCCGATGTACCCGTCGGGCGAGGGGCCGTCATGAACTCCGAAATCGCGCTCTGGCTGATCCAGGATGGCGTCACCACCGGCGCCATCTATGCGCTGCTCGCACTGGCGCTGCTGCTGGTGTTCGCGGTGACGCGGATCATCTTCGTTCCGCAGGGCGACTTCATTTCCTACGCCGGGCTCACGCTCGGCACGCTGCAGGTCGGCCAGTTCCCCGGAACGGTCTACCTACTGGTCGGCGGCGGGGTGCTGATCGCCGCGCTGGAGGCGACGGCCGCGCTGCGCGCCAAGGCCGTGCGGCGGCTGCCGCGCATCCTCGCGCTGCACCTTGCGCTGCCGCTCGCGATCGCCGCGCTCGCCGTCTGGGCGGCGCCGCGCAAGCTCGAGCTCGGCTACCAGATGGCGCTCACGCTGCTCATCGTCGTGCCGCTCGGGCCGATGCTCTACCGCATCGCCTACCGGCCGCTCTCCAGCGCGTCGGTGCTGGTGCTGTTCATCGTCACGATGGCCGCGCACTACATGCTCACCGGCCTC
>CAIKUF010000303.1 GCA_903830565.1 uncultured bacterium
CAGCGTGCTGATGCGAAAGTCGATCGCCTTGCTGCCGAACTTGAGCTTCATGCGGCCGTCTTGCGGCACGCGCTTCTCCGCAATGTCCAGGCGCGATATCACCTTGATGCGCGAGGCCAGCTTGTCCTTGATCGCGATCGGGGGCTGGGTGATCTCTCGCAACTCGCCATCGACCCGGAAGCGCACGCGATAGTGAAATTCGTAGGGCTCGAAGTGAAGGTCGGACGCGCGCGCGTTGATGGCGTCGATCAGCATCTTCTGCAGGAAGCGCACGACAGGCGCGTCCTCGACGTCCGACACGATATCGGCCGCTTCGCGGCCAGTCGTCGACTCTTCGGTGACATCGAACTCGAAATCGCCCGAGGTCAGGGCCTCGAGGGCCTCAGTGGCGCTGGTGCCGGTGGTCTCGACGACCTTGCTCAGCTTGTCGTGCTCGACGATCACCCACTCGGGCGTCAACTGGGTCGCGAACTTGATGCGCTCGACGGCCTCCTGGTCGGTCGGGTCGGCGCCGCCGATGAAGAGACGGTTGCCGCGCCGGCCCAGGACCAGGATCTGGCACTGCGAGGCGAGCTTGTTGTCGATCACATCCCGCGGCAGGCGCTGCAGATCGACCGACGCCAGATCCAGCAGCGGGAGCGCCAGAGAGGTTGCGAGCGTTTGGGCCAGATCGGCCGAAGAGATGGCGCCGGAACTGATCACCGACGAGATGAACGCCGAGCGCTTGCCCTTGGCGCCTTGAACCAGATCTTCGGCCGTCTTGACGTTCAGCTTGCCCGCATGAACGAGAACGCGCGCGACTCCCGAGAGCTTCGACTGAGTCGCGTCGGCCAAAGTGTCCAAAGCTACGGATGCCATTTCACGAGGTGAATTCCTCGCGAATCATCGCCGATTCACCTGGGCCTGTAAACCTTGAACAGGCGGCAAATTGACAACAAATCGCCCGTTAAGACACCGCCCGATTGCAACCGTTTGCTATGCGCTCTCAACGGTGCACGCCCAGGCGAACAGTTGAATCTGGTCGGGGTGAGAGGATTCGAACCTCCGGCCTCTACGTCCCGAACGTAGCGCTCTACCAGGCTAAGCTACACCCCGATGTCGACGGTTGCCTGCGCTGCCGAATCAGGCAACGCAGTCGCGTGCTACCGCGCGCAAACGTTCAAGACGAACGTTCGACTGATCGAACGCATAATTCTATCAGAGCATCACGCGAGGGCGACGGCGGCAGGGCGGCCAGACTCTGATGCGCGATGTCCGCTTCGGCACGTGCGGCTTCGCGCGTCGCGTCCAGCGCGCCGGTGCGACGCACGATCTCGACGATCTCGGCCAGGCGTGCCACTTCGCCTTGCTCGATGGCATGCCGGATCAGCCCGCGTTCGGCGTCGCTGCTGCGCGCCATGGCAATCAGCAGTGGCAGCGTCGGCTTGCCCTCGCGCAGATCGTCGCCGACGTTCTTGCCGAGCTGGGTCGTCGCGCCTTCGTAGTCGAGCAGGTCGTCCACCAACTGGAAGGCCGTGCCCAGCGAGCGCCCGTAATCGGCACAGGCCTCTTCGACAGGCCCGGAGGCGTTCGCGATCACCGCACCCAGCCTCGCGCTCGCCTCAAACAGCTTGGCCGTCTTGAAGCGGATCACGCGCAAGTAGGACTCGACCGCCAGGTCCGGGTCGTGCATGTTCATCAACTGCAGCACCTCGCCCTCGGCGATCACGTTGGTCGCGTCGGCAAGTACGTCGAGCACGCGCATGTGGTTCACCGAAACCATCATCTGGAACGCGCGCGAGTAAAGGAAGTCACCGACCAGCACGCTCGCGGCGTTGCCGAAGAGTGCGTTGGCGGTCTCGCGCCCGCGCCGCAGGCCGGACTCGTCGACCACATCGTCGTGCAGCAGTGTGGCCGTATGGATGAATTCGACGATGGCGGCCAGCTCGAGCCGCTCGGGGCCGTGAAAGCCGAGCGCGCTGGCAAAGAGCAGCACCAGCCGCGGCCGAATCCGCTTTCCGCCGGCACCGATGATGTAGGCCGAAATCTGGTTAATCAGCGCGACCTCCGAGACGAGGCGCGCCCGTATGACGGCATCGACCTGCTCCATCTCTGCGCTCATGGGCAGTAAGGACGCCGGAGCCGGCGCCGGAGCCAAGGGGGTCTGTGATAGTGAATGCAAGCTGGACTCGACAGGACGTGGCGGATTATAGGAAGCTCCGAAGGGGCGCCGGCCTCGCACACTCGGCGAGCGCTGTTGAACGCCTGCGCACGCGCACGCGCGGGCCAAAGGCGTGCGGCCACCTCATGTTAGAATAAAAAGCTCTGCGTTCCAAGCAGGGCCGCCTGTCGTCGCAAAGCAAGGGCAGGTGCAGAGAATTTACCGGAGAGGGCTGATATGTACGCGGTCATAAAAACCGGTGGCAAGCAATACAAGGTTGCCGCTGGCGAGAAGATCAAGATAGAACAGATTGCTGCGGACGTTGGCCAACAGATCGTGATCGATCAGGTGCTGGCTGTCGGAGACGGCGCTGACCTGAAGGTCGGGACTCCCTTGGTTGCCGGCGCCAGCGTGAAGGCCACCGTGCTTGCCCAAGGCAGGCACGACAAGGTGCGCATCTTCAAGATGCGCCGTCGCAAGCACTACCAGAAGCGGCAGGGCCATCGTCAGAATTTCACCGAGATCCAGATCAGCGCCGTCAGCGCCTGATTGACGCTCGCGAACCAGGACAAGGAGTTCAACCATGGCACAGAAAAAGGGCGGCGGTTCCACCCGCAACGGCCGTGATTCGCAACCGAAGATGCTCGGCGTGAAGGTGTTCGGCGGGCAGGTCGTTTCGGCCGGTTCGATCATCGTTCGCCAGCGCGGCACCAAGTTTCATCCGGGGCAGAACGTCGCCTGCGGCAGGGATCACACCCTGTTCGCGCTGGTCGACGGCCAAGTCAGCTTCGCCGTCAAGGGCGCGCTGAATCGGCAGACCGTTTCGGTCACTGCTCCATAGACGAGCGCCGGCCGCCGCGGCGGCTTGCAAGCCACGAAGCCCCGGCCTGCCGGGGCTTCTTCGTTTGCGCCGCTGCGCGCCGCCGGCCCGCCACCAGCGCTGCCGTACCATTGGCTGAACGAGAGTCACCATGAAGTTTGTCGACGAAGCCACCATCGACGTGGCCGCTGGAAACGGTGGCAGCGGCTGCGTGAGCTTTCGCCGCGAGAAGTTCATTCCTTTCGGCGGTCCCAACGGCGGCAACGGCGGATGCGGCGGCAGCGTGTGGGCGGTCGGCGACCCGAACCTGAACACGCTGATCGACTATCGCTATGCGCGCCGTCACGAAGCGCGCAATGGCGAACAGGGTCGCGGCTCGGACCAGTTCGGCGCTGCCGCCGACGACATCGTGCTGCGCATGCCGATGGGCACCATCATCACCGATCTCGATGCCGGCGCCGTGCTCGCCGAACTGCTGGTGCCGGGCGAGAAGGTCCTGGTCGCCAAGGGCGGAGATGGCGGGTTCGGCAACCTGCACTTCAAGACCAGCACCAACCGTGCGCCGCGCCAGAAGACGCCGGGCTGGCCGGGTGAGGCGCGCAAGCTCAAGCTCGAGCTACGCGTGCTGGCCGACGTTGGGCTGCTCGGCATGCCCAACGCAGGCAAGTCGACCCTGATCGCGGCCATCTCGAACGCGCGGCCGAAGATCGCCGATTACCCGTTCACGACACTGCACCCGAACCTGGGCGTCGTGCGCGTCGCGCCTGAACAGAGCTTCGTGGTTGCCGACATCCCCGGGTTGATCGAAGGCGCCGCCGAGGGCGCCGGGCTCGGGCATTTCTTCTTGCGTCATTTGCAGCGCACGCACCTGTTGCTGCACCTGGTCGACATGGCGCCGTTCGACGACGGCATCGACCCGGTCGCGCAAGCGCGGGCGATCATTGCCGAATTGAAGAAGTACGACCCCGGCCTGCATGCCAAGCCGCGCTGGATCGTGCTCAACAAGATGGACATGGTGCCTGCCGAAGAACGCGCCAAGCGCGTGAAGGACTTCGTGCGCCGCCTGCGATGGAAAGGCCCGGTGTTCGAGATCTCGGCGCTCACGCGCGAAGGCTGCGAGCCGCTGATACGCGCCGTGTACAAGCATGTGTCGGCGATGCGCAATCCACCGGTCGAGTTGCCGGACCCGCGCTTCGCCTTGGGCGACGGCGGCGCGCCCATGGACGGCGCGCATGAGTGAGGTGCTCGCCAGCGCGCGACGGATCGTCATCAAGGTCGGCTCGAGCCTGGTGACGGACGAAGGCCGCGGCCTCGACGCGGGCGCGATCGACCACTGGTGCCGCCAGATTGCGGTCCTGGCAGCGCAGGGACGCGAAGTCGTCATCGTTTCCAGCGGCGCCATCGCCGAGGGCATGAAGCGCCTGAACTGGGCGTTGCGCCCGAAGGAAGTCCACGAGCTTCAGGCCGCCGCCGCGGTCGGGCAAATGGGCCTTGCGCACATCTACGAAACGCAGATGCGGGCGCACGGCATGCGCAGCGCGCAGGTGTTGCTCACGCATGCCGACCTGGCCGACCGCGAGCGCTACCTCAACGCGCGATCGACGCTGTTGACCCTGCTGGGCCTGAAGGTCGTGCCGGTCATCAACGAGAACGACACCGTCGTCACCGACGAGATCAAGTTCGGCGACAACGACACCTTGGGCGCGCTGGTCGCCAACCTCGTCGAGGCCGACGTGCTCGTGATCCTGACCGACCAGCGCGGCCTGTACGCTGCCGACCCGCGCAAGAATCCCTCTGCGCGCTTCATCGAAGAGGCGCAGGCCGGTGCGCCTGAACTCGAGCGCATGGCCGGTGGTGCGGGCTCGGCCATCGGCAGCGGCGGCATGCTGACCAAGGTGCTCGCCGCCAAGCGCGCCGCGCGCAGCGGCGCCTCGACCGTGATCGCTTCCGGGCGCGAGCCCGATGTGCTGCTGCGCCTGGCGGCGGGCGAGGCGATAGGCACCGCGCTGATCGCGTCCACACCCAAGCTGGCGGCGCGCAAGCAGTGGATGGCCGACCACCTGCAGTTGCGCGGAGCGGTCTTGATCGACGACGGCGCAGTGGCCAAGGTGCGCGACGAAGGCAAGAGCCTGCTGCCCATCGGCATGGTCGAGGTGCTGGGCGAGTTCGCGCGCGGCGACGTGATTGCCGTGCGCAGCCTGACCGGAGTCGAAGTGGCGCGCGGCCTCGCGAACTACGCGAGCGCGCAAGCGCGCTTGATCGCTCGCAAGCCGTCAGCCGAGTTCGAGCGCTTGCTCGGTTTCACCGGCGAGCCCGAGATGATCCACCGCGACAACATGGTTCTCGCCTAGTGCGAGGCGCCGGCCGGCGCGAGAGTCAGACGGCGCCCGGCAGCGCCGTGTCGTAAGGAGGCGGCGTCTCGCCGTCGTTGCCATGCGGTGGCGGCTCGTCATCCTGACGCGGCGAACGCATACCGGTCCGCAGGAATCGGTTGTGATGGCCGTTGCGCGGCAGAAAGCGCGCCAGCTCCGTGAGCGCCATCTCGTAGACGCCGCGCTTGAATTCGATCACCACTTCAAGCGGCACCCAGTAGTCGTTCCAGCGCCAGGCATCGAACTCGGGGTGGTCGGTCGCGCGCAGGTTGAGGTCGCTGTCGTGGCCCATCAACTGGAGCAGGAACCAGATCTGCTTCTGGCCACGGTAGTGGCCGCGCGCGTCGCGGCGAATGAAGTGGTCGGGTACCTCGTAGCGCAGCCAGTCGCGCGTGCGCGCAATGATGCGCACGTGATGCTGATGCAAGCCCACTTCCTCGTGCAGCTCGCGGAACATCGCCTGCTCGGGCGTCTCACCATGCTTGATGCCACCCTGTGGGAATTGCCACGAGTGGGTGCGCAATCGCTTACCCCAGAACACCTGGTTCCGATGGTTGAGCAGGATGATGCCGACGTTGGGTCGAAACCCTTCACGGTCGAGCATAATCAACCCCAGATTTTTCGTTGAAACCATTATTGCACCGGCATCACGGCCCGCAACCCTGCGCTTTCCCGCAAGGGGCATTGGCAGGCCCGCTCGCAGCCGGTCGCAGCTTGATCCTCCCCTTCGCCTATCCCTTCGCAGGCCCATGAAAGCGTCCCAGTTCTTCGTCTCCACGCTGAAAGAAGCGCCCGCGGATGCGGAAGTCAAGAGCCACCAGTTGCTGATGCGTGGCGGCTTCATCAAGCGCCTGGGCGCCGGCATCTACAGCTACATGCCGATGGGGCTGCGCGTGATCCGCAAGGTCGAGGCCATCGTGCGCGAGGAGATGAACCGGGCCGGTGCCGTCGAGATCTTGATGCCGGTCGTGCAGCCGGCCGAGCTATGGCTGGAGAGCGGGCGTTTCCAGGCCTACGGCCCCGAACTGCTGCGCGTGAAAGACCGCCACGATCGCGACTTCGTGATCCAGCCGACGAGCGAGGAGGTCATCACCGACATCGCGCGCCAGGAACTGCGCAGCTACCGCCAGTTGCCAAAGAATTTCTATCACATCCAGACCAAGTTCCGCGACGAGCGGCGCCCGCGTTTCGGGCTGATGCGCGGGCGCGAGTTCACGATGAAGGATGCGTACTCGTTCGACCGCGACAGGGCCGGGGCGACGAAGAGCTACGAAGTGATGTCGCGCGCGTATTGCGCGATCTTCGACCGCTTCGGCCTGCGCTACCGCGCCGTCGGTGCCGATTCCGGCGCGATCGGAGGCGACCTGTCACAGGAGTTCCAGGTCATCGCCGACACCGGCGAAGACGCGATCGTCTATTGCCCCGACAGCGACTACGCCGCCAACATCGAACTCGCCGAAGCGCTGCCGTCGGCGACGCCGCGCGCCGCACCCACGCTGCCGATGACGCGAACGCCGACGCCGGGCAAGAGCACCTGCGAGGACGCCGCGGCGCTGCTCGGGACTGCGCTCACGACGACCGTGAAGTCGCTCGTGCTCGCGACTGACGAGTTGAATGCTGCAGGTGACATCGTGGGCACGACGGTCTGGCTGCTGCTGGTTCGCGGAGACCACGGCCTCAACGAAGTGAAGGCCGGCAAGGTCGAAGGCTTGAAGGCAGGCTTTCGCTTCGCGACGGTGGCTGAGATCGAGAGCCGCTTCGGCTGCAAGCCAGGCTACCTCGGGCCGATCGGTACGAGGAGGCCGGTCAAGGTCGTTGCCGATCGCACCGTGGCGGCGATGAGCGACTTCACCTGCGGCGCCAACGAGGCCGACTTTCACATCACCGGCGTCAACTGGGGGCGCGACCTGCCCGAGCCCGATCTCGTGGCCGACATCCGCAACGTCGTCGCGGGCGACCCTTCGCCAGACGGCAAGGGCGTGCTCGCGATCCAGCGCGGCATCGAGGTGGGGCACGTGTTCTATCTCGGCACGAAGTACTCGTCGGCGATGAGCGCGACCTACCTCGACGAGAACGGCAAGCCGCAGTTGATGGAGATGGGCTGCTACGGTATCGGCATCACGCGCCTGCTTGGCGCGGCGATCGAACAGAACCACGACGAGCGAGGCATCATCTGGCCTGCCTCGATGGCGCCGTTCGAGGTCGTGCTGTGCCCGATCGGCTACGACCGGTCCGCCGACGTGAAGGCAGCCGCCGACCGCCTGCACGACGGGATGGCGGCGCTCGGCATCGACGTCCTGCTCGACGACCGCGGTGAGCGCCCGGGGGCGATGTTCGCCGACTGGGAACTGATCGGCGTTCCGCACCGCATCGTCATCTCCGACCGCGGGCTCAAGGAGGGCCAACTCGAATACCAGGGCCGCCGCGACGCGCAGGCATCGCGCGTGCCGCTGGCCGAAGCGGACGCCTTCGTGAAGGGCAAGCTCAGCGCATGACGCGCCGACGCGGTCTGCTTGCCTTCGCCCTGTTGCCGCTGCTGCCGCGCACGGCGCGGGCTGGAGCGCAGATCGAAGAGCCGCTGGCCGATGCCGTGCGCTCGGCATTGGCCAAGGCCATCGCCAACGCTGCGCCGCCACGGCCCGAGTTCGACTCCATGGACGAGCGGCTCAAGTTCCTGCGTTGGCTGGGTGCGATGAGCGAACGCCTGAAACGCTATCAGGACGAGCACCTGACGCGCGTCGAGTTCCTTGAGACGCTGTGGTACGAAAGCAAGCGCTCGGGCCTGGAGCCGTCGCTCGTTCTCGGGTTGGTGCAGGTCGAAAGCGGCTTTCGCAAGTTCGTGGTCTCGAGTGCCGGCGCGCGCGGTTACATGCAGGTGATGCCGTTCTGGGCCCGTCTGATCGGCGACGGCGATGCGAGCCGGCTCTTTCACATGCAGACCAACCTGCGCTTTGGCTGCGTCATTCTTCGCCATTACCTGAACACTGAGCGGGGCGACATGTTTCTCGCGCTCGGGCGATACAACGGAAGCCGCGGCCGTGGCGAGTATCCGGCCGCCGTGTTCGCGGCGCGCAAGCGCTGGGAGTGGGTCGACAAAGCGCGCGCCTGAGCGCGCCGCTGCAGGCTCAGAGGCCGGACCAGGTCCGCGGCGAAGCGCCAGCCACACCGAGCAGCATCAGCACGCGCTCGATGGTGTCGTTGATCAACTCGTCGACACTCTGCGGCTGATGGTAGAACGCCGGCAGCGGCGGGAAGATCACCCCGCCCATCTCGGTCACGGCGACCATGTTGCGCAGGTGAGCGAGGTTCAGCGGCGTCTCGCGCACCATCAATAGCAGGCGGCGGCGCTCCTTGAGCGTCACGTCGGCAGCGCGCGTCAGCAGGTTGTCGGCGAGGCCGTGCGCGACCGAGCCCAGCGTCTTCATCGAACACGGCGCGACCACCATCGCGTGCGTCTCGAACGAGCCGCTCGCGATCGCAGCGCCGACGTCGGCGGGGTTGTACGACGCCGCGGCCAGCGCTTCGAGCGCCTTGCGATCGAGCCCGAGTTCGTGGTGCGCATTGAGCACGCCCGCCGGCGTCACGACCAGGTGCGTCTCGACCTCGCACTCGCGCAGCCGACGCAGCAGGCGCACGCCGTAGGTCGCGCCGGTGGCACCGGTGATGCCGACGACGACGCGCAGGCTCATCGCGCAGCCCGCCTAACGCCGAAGGCGCGTGTCACGCGCTTAACAGGGCTTGCAACTCGCCGGCCTCGTACATCTCCATCATGATGTCCGAGCCGCCGACGAATTCGCCCTTGACATAGAGCTGCGGAACGGTCGGCCATTTCGCATAGTCCTTGATGCCCTGGCGGACGGCCTCGTCCTCGAGAACGTTGAAGGTGACGAGGTCGGTCACCTTGCAGGCTTGCAGGATCTGGATCGAGCGGCCCGAGAAGCCGCACATCGGGAACTGCGCCGTGCCTTTCATGAAAAGCACGACGCGGTTGGACTTGACGAGATCATCGATGCGCTGTTGAACGTCGGTGGCGGAAGCATTGCTCATGGTCTGGGTCTCGCTGAAAGTGGGCGTTGGGACGATGGACAGGGTTATACGGCATACCGCGCGCAAGGGCACGGCGCACATCCAAGTCCATGCTACCTGGCCGCGCAGAGCTGCGCGCCCGTGCAGCGGGGCAGGCCGGCCAAGTCGCGCCGTGTCGTAGGCGACGCGAAGCCATGTCGTTGCATCAGACTACGCACGTCTTGCGCCTGTTCGTGGCCGTGCTCGAGCAAGAGCCATCCGCACGGTCGCAGGTGGTCCGCGGCGTCGGCGATCAAGGTCCGGATCGCGCCCAGCCCGTCGCCGCCCGGAGTCAACGCGGCCTGCGGCTCGTGCCGCAGCGCGAGCAGGTGAGGATCGTCCTCGGCGATGTACGGCGGATTGCTCACGACGAGGTCGAAGCGACGCTCGCCGACGGCCTGCCACCAGTCGCCCTGCAGCCACTCGACGGCGAGGCCGAGCCGCTGGCCGTTGGCACGCGCGACGGCGAGCGCGTCGGCGCTGAAGTCGGTCGCGCAAAAACCGGCGTCGGGCCGCGCACTCGCCAGCGCCAGCGCAATCGCGCCGCTGCCGGTCCCGAGGTCGGCGACGGCGGCCTTGGCCGGTCGCGCGGCGAGCAATTCAAGCGCCCAATCGACCAGCGTCTCGGTGTCGGGCCGGGGAACCAGCACGTTGCGATCGATCTTCAACCTGAGGCCGTGAAACTCCTTCTCGCCGAGCAGGTAGGCGACCGGCTCGCCGCCCGCGCGGCGTTCGCAATGGGCCGCGAAACGCGCCGCCTGCGCCGCGTCAAGCACGTGCTCGCCGTGCGCAAGCAGCCAATTGCGCGGATGGGCCAGCGCGTCGCCGAGCAGCAGTTGCGCGTCGAGCCGATCCAGCCTCTTCACGCGCGCTGCGGCCAGCGCCTGCGCCACCGTCAACCGGTTCACGCCCCGCTTTCGAGCGCCGCCAGTTGCTGCGCGGCGCGCGCGCCTTGAAGCGCGGCGATGACTTCATCGAGGTCGCCATCGAGCACGGACTGCAGCCGGTACAGCGTGAGATTGATGCGGTGGTCGGTCAACCGTCCCTGCGGAAAGTTGTAGGTGCGGATGCGGTCGCTGCGGTCGCCGCTGCCGATCAGCCCCTTGCGCTGCGCCGCTTCGCGCGCGGCGCGCTCGCTGCGGTCCTTCTCTTTCAGCCTGGCCGTCAGCACGGCAAGCGCCTTGGCCTTGTTGCGGTGCTGCGAGCGGTCGTCCTGGCACTCGGCGACGAGGCCGGTCGGCAAGTGCGTGATGCGGATCGCGCTGTCGGTCTTATTCACGTGCTGCCCGCCGGCGCCGCTGGCGCGGAAGGTGTCGATGCGCAGCTCAGCCGGGTTGAGCGTCACTTCGTCGGCCTCGTCGGGATCGGGCATCACCGCCACCGTGCAGGCGCTGGTGTGGATGCGGCCCTGCGTCTCGGTCGTCGGCACGCGCTGCACGCGGTGGCCGCCGGACTCGAACCTGAGCTGCGCGTAGACGTCTTCACCCTCGACGCGCAGCACGCACTCGCGGTAGCCGCCGAGGTCCGACACGCTCTCGGACATGAGCTCCACTCGCCAGCCGCGGCGCTCGGCAAAGCGCAGGTACATGCGCACCAGTTCGGCAGCGAACAGCGCCGACTCGTCGCCCCCGGTGCCGGCGCGCACTTCGATGAAGGCGTTGCGCGCGTCGTCGGGGTCGCGCGGCAGCAGCGCGGTCTGCAGGTCGCCCAGCAGGCGCGTCAGGTCCGTCTCGGCGGTCGCGATTTCCTCGGTCGCCAGCGCGGCCATCTCGGGGTCGCCCAGCAACTCCCGCGCCGAGGCAAGGTCGCGCTCGCGCTCCTCGTAACGGCGAAACATCGCGACCACGCCCTGCACCTGCGCATGCTCGCGGCTGAGCGTGCGATAACGCTTCATGTCCGCCGACACGGCCGGGTCGGCTAGCGTGGCATCGAGTTCGGCCAGGCGAAGCGCCAGGCGCTGGAACTGCTCGCGGAAAGAGTCTTTCATCGAAGGGACGCACGGTTCTGGCGGGGGTCAACGAGTAGGCGCGAGCCGGGTCGTCCCCGGCGCGCCGCGGCGGCGGAAACTGCCGCTAACGCCCGTCGTCCGCCGGGTCGCGGCTGCTCGTGCGCAGGAACAGGCGCGAGACCGTATGCGCGAGCTGCGAGCGCTGCTCGCCGGCCGTCGAATGCAACTCGGCGAGCGCGCCGTGCAGCAGCTTGTGCGTCAGGCCGCGCGACATCGCTTCGAGCACGTTCTCGATGCTCTCGCCGCGCGCCAGCATCTTCTGCGCACGCGCGATCTCGGCGGCGCGCCAACTGTCGGCCTGCGCATTCAAGGCCTGGATCAGCGGCACGCTGCCGCGCTGGTCGAGCCAGTGCACGAAGCTCTGCACGCCGCTCTCGATGATCGCCTCGGCCTGCTCGACCGCGGCCTGGCGCTTTTCGCCCGCCGTCTGCACGAGTGCCGACAGGTCGTCGACGGTGTAGAGATAAATGTCGTCGAGTTGCGCCACTTCGGGCTCGATGTCGCGCGGCACCGCGAGGTCGACCATGAAGATCGGCCGCCGCTTGCGTGCCTTCAGCGCGCGCTCGACGGCGCCCAGGCCGATGATGGGCAGCGAACTTGCGGTGCAGGAAATCACGATGTCGAACTCGGCCAGGCGGTGCGGCAGGTCCGACAGGCGCAAGGCTTCGGCGCCCAGCCTCGACGCGAGCTTCTCGCCGCGCTCGAGCGTGCGGTTGGCGACTGCCGTCGCGCGCGGCGTGCGCGCGGCGAAGTGCGTCGCCACGAGGTCGATCATCTCGCCAGCACCGACGTACAGCACCTTGACCTCGCAAAGGTCCTCGAACAACTGCGCCGCCAGGCGCACGGAGGCTGCGGCCATGCTGACGGAGTGGGCGCCAATCTCGGTCGAACTGCGCACTTCCTTGGCGACCGCGAACGAGCGCTGGAAAAGCTGGTGCAGCGTGGTGCCTAGCGTGCCTGCGCTGTCGGCCTCGCGCACGGCATCCTTCATCTGGCCGAGAATCTGCGGCTCGCCGAGGACCATCGAATCGAGGCCGCTGGCGACACGAAACGCGTGCCGGGCCGCCGAGCCGTCCTCGAGGACGTAGCTATGGTCCATCAATGCGTGGCTGGGCACGCCGCCCAGGCCGGCGAGCCAGTCCACGGCAGGGCGCACGAGGCCAGAATCGGCCACCGTGGCGTCGGAGAAATAGAGTTCGGTGCGGTTGCAGGTCGACAGCAATGCCACCTCGGGGCCGCTTCGGGCGGCCTGCAACGCGAGGCGGTCGCGAAAGCCGTGCAGTGTGGGTCCGATTTGCTCGAGCGAGAACGCGAAGCGTCCGCGCATGTCGAGCGGCGCGGTGGTGTGGTTCAAGCCGAGAGCGAAGACACTCATCTCAAAATTATAAAATCCGGAGCCGCGATGGTAGCCCCGCGGGCGAGTTCGTGGGGAATGATCTACATCAAGCATTGCCAAACCTGACCGAGGGCGTCTCCTGGGTGCAATCGACGCGCTGAATCATGTGCTCGGCTTCTTTCTGCCGGCCCTGGCGATGGGGCTGCTGACTGCCGGGCTGGCCAAACTGGTCTGGCGAAGCGGCTTGCGCGCCGTACGTTGGCTACGGCTGGCGCTGTGGTCCGGCGCTGCGGCTGCGACTGCCTCGGTGGGCGGTCTCGCCTACTTCGGCCGTGATGGAATGATGGCGACCTACGGTGCGATGGTGTTCGCGTCGGCGCTCGCATTGCTGTGGGCGGGATTCGGCGCTAGCGGAAGGTCCAAGCGCGGTTGATCGCGAAGGTCAGCAGGAGCATCGCCAGCGTCGCCAGTACCTGCGCAGCGAGGTAGTGCCAGCCCAAGTGCACGGCGGTGCCGACGATCAGCATGCCGAGCAAGGCGCCCAGCAAGGCCGTGGACTGGAATCTCGCCCACGACGAACCGACCTCGCCGCGATAGGCAAACGTGAACCGCCGGTTACCGAAGTAGGCCACCTGCGCGCCGACGACAGCGCCGAACCCCGACGCCAGCCAGGGCGGCCAGGCGCCGACCTCGACGCACAGCGCCAGCAACGCGTAATGCGTTGCCGTGGCGATGGCGCCGACCAGGGTGTAGCGCAGCAGACGCATCATCCTACAAACCGCAGTTGGACGCGCCCGAGTGGGCCGTGATCCGACGCGCTGGCAAGGCGCGACGACGCTGCGGGCCTATGCCCGCGAGGAGGAGCAACGCGGCCAGCGCGTCGCAGCGCGGCTCAATCGGGTGCGTAGCGCTCTCACCCTGACGGTGAGGGTGTGCGTGGGCACAAAGGTCAGTGTTCATGCGGTGTCGCCAGCGAAGGAAAGCGGTCAACTGCGGTTTGTAGGATCATTCAGGTGATGGTGGGCGGGCTTGATCTCGCGGCCCGCGATTATCGCCAGAGCGGCCATGGTCGACGCGCG
>CAIKUF010000304.1 GCA_903830565.1 uncultured bacterium
CGACGTGCCGTTCCGATCGGCAGCATTGCACCAGGGCCGCTGCCCGTCACGGGCCAACAACGTCATTCAAGACTCAGCTGACCCACCCATCAGACCGCGGTCTCGCAGCCAGATTCCTACGCTGGCTCAAAACCGCCAACAGCCGCCGGCAGGTTGGCCTTCATCGCCTGATCCCTGGCGTTGTTCTGCACCTGCGCCATCACCACCGCGTCGTCGCGCAGCTTCTCCGAGACGTGCACGGCAAAGGCCACCTGATCCTTGTCGCCGATCTCCTTGCCGAAGGCGTCGTTCAGCCGCCGGATCAGTTCCGACAGATAGGCCTTCTCGCGGTCCCGCGCGCTGCGCAGTCCGTTGTCGGTGATCGGGTCCAGCGGCGGTGGTTCGCCGGCAACCAGCACCCCGTCAAGCCCGCCCTTGGGGTACACCTTGAAGTGGGTCAGCTTCAGGTCCGACAAGTCCACCTGCTCGGCGCTGATGCCCTTGAGCCGCTTGCGCAGCAGCCGCGCGAAGCTGGCGAAGCCCTCCAGCACCGGGTCGCCGAAGTCCACCAACTGCGCGACGTACTCGTAGGTGCGAACGAACTTCGTCAGCCCCTCGCTGAAGACCATCAGCTTGTCGCGCTCGGTCGCCAGTTCCGAGCGCTGCGCGTCGGCGTCGGCCATGCCCTTGGCGTCGCCGTCGGTCTTGGCGCGCCGCCAAGCGTGCTCCCACTGCGCTATCGCCTCGCTCAGTGCCTTGAGCTTGCTGTTGAAGCGGTCGGTCGGCGCCTGGGTCAGGCTGTAGAGCTTCTGGTGCGTCACGCCGGGGTCCACCACAGCCTCGGCGAAGGCGCGCACCTCGGCCGTCTCGTAGAGCAGCATCGCGTCCAGCTTCTGCTTGATGTCGTAGACGATGTTCGCGTCCTGCACGTCCGACACCTGGGCGTCGCGAAAGAAGGTCTTGAACGCGGCCTCGATCTCCTTCGGCTCGTTGGCGAAGTCGATGACGTAGGTCTTGTCCTTGCCGGCGAAGGTGCGGTTCAGGCGCGAGAGCGTCTGCACGGCCTCCACGCCCGACACCTTCTTGTCGAGGTACATCGCCACCAGCTTGGGCTGATCGAACCCGGTCTGGAACTTGTTGGCGACGATCATCACGCGGTAGTCGCGGGTGTCGAAGGCGCGCCGCATGTCGCGGCCCTTGAGCTGCGGGTTCAGGTTCGTTTCGTTGAACGCGTGGCTGTCGGGGAAGGCGCTGTCGTTCACGTCCTTGTTCGGCACGTCGCCCGAGAACGCCACCATCGCGTGCACGTTGTCGTAGCCGCGTTCCTTGCAGTAGCGCTCCAGCGCCAAGTGGCATTTCACCGCCGCCGCGCGCGAAGGCGTGACCACCATCGCCTTGGCCTGGCCGCCCAGCAGGTGCGCCACGTTGGCGCGGAAGTGCTCGGCGATCAGCGCCACCTTCTGCGCGATGTTCGTCGGGTGCAGCGAGAGCCACCTGGCCAACGCGCGGCCGGCACTCTTCTTGTCGACCCGCTTGTCGTCTTCCTCCGTGAACTTGCTGCCGATGCGCAGCGCCGCCTTGTAGCTCGTGTAGTTGCGCAGCACGTCGAGGATGAAGCCTTCCTCGATCGCCTGCTGCATCGTGTAGAGGTGGAAGGCCACCGGCGGGTTGTCCTTGCTCGCCGGCAGGGCCGCATCGCGCGGGCGCCCGAACAGGCTCAGCGTGCTGTGCTTGGGCGTGGCCGTGAAGGCGAAGTAGCTCGCGTTGCCCGGCCGCTGGCGCGACGCCTGCCAGACCGACAGCCGCTCCTCGGCACTCAGCGTTTCCCACTCCGCCTCGCTCTGGCCCGTCAGCACGTAGCGCAGATCGTCGGCCGTGCTGCCGCCGGTGCTGCTGTGCGCTTCGTCGATGACGACGGCAAAGCGCCGGTCGCGCAGGCTCTGCTCGGCCAGGATTGTTGGCGCCGACCGAAAACTGAGCCACTTTTGAGGGTTGTGCCGACCCAAAACTGAGCCAGGTGAACGACTACCCTGCTGCATTTTTGTGCAGCAGAGGACAAGGAGTGATCACCATGGACATGATTGGCAAGATTC
>CAIKUF010000305.1 GCA_903830565.1 uncultured bacterium
CAGCCGCGTCTCGTCCATGTCGATCACCATCCCTGTGATGATCAACTCGCCCCCCATTGGGCCTCACGCCGCCTCGCTCAGGCTCATTCCTCGTTGGAAACACGCCCCTCGTTCAGGCTCATACCACGTTGGACAAGGCTGCCACGCAATTCCTGCGCCGCCATGGCGTAGCCTTCACCGAGCATCCGTATACCTACGTCGACCACGGCGGTACGGCGGAATCGTCGCGCCAGCTCGGCGTGCCCGAGCACGAGGTCGTCAAGACGCTGGTGATGCAGGACGAGCGCGCGCAACCGCTCATCGTGCTGATGCATGGCGACCGCAGCGTCAGCCTGAAGAACCTCGCGCGCCAGATCGGCTGCAAGAAAGTCGATCCGTGCACGCCCGAGGTTGCACAGCGCCACAGCGGCTACCAGGTCGGCGGCACCTCGCCTTTTGGCATTCGCAAGGCGATGCCGGTCTACGTCGAGGCGAGTGTGCTCGATCTGCCGCTCATCTACATCAACGGCGGCCAGCGTGGATACTTGGTCGGCATAACCCCGGGCGTCGTCGTCAGCCTGCTCGCGGCCCGAGCGGTGCATTGCGCCAGTGCAGAATAGACCCATGCAGATTCTCTATCCCGCCCTCGCTGTCGTCCTCGCCTACCTGATCGGCTCGCTTTCGTTCGGCGTCGTCATCAGCCGGGCGATGGGCCTCAAGGATCCGCGCAGCTACGGCTCGGGCAACCCTGGCGCGACCAACGTGCTGCGCTCGGGCAACAAGGCCGCCGCCGCGTTGACGCTCGCGCTCGATGCGCTGAAGGGCTACCTGCCGGTGCTGCTCGTCGTGCTGTTCGGCGAGGCTTGGGGCATGGGCCCTGTCACGCAGGGGCTGGTCGGCCTGGCCGCATTCGTCGGTCACCTGTGGCCGGTGTTCTTTCGCTTTCAGGGCGGCAAGGGGGTCGCCACGGCCGCCGGCGTGCTGCTGGCCCTGAACCCCTGGCTCGGGCTGGCGACGCTGGCCACCTGGCTCATCATTGCGTTCTTCTTTCGCTATGCCTCGCTGGCTTCGCTGGTGGCTGCCTTGTTCGCGCCGTTCTACCAACTGCTGTTCTGGGACATGGAACCGCAGGTGCTGGCGATCATCGGCATGAGCCTGCTGCTCATCTGGCGCCACAGCGCCAACATCGGCAAGCTGCTCGCCGGTACCGAGAGCAAGATCGGCCACAAGCTGGCTGCGCACGCGCCTGCACCGCTGCCGGTGCATCACGCACCCGGCGGACACAAACACTCGCACAACGCCGCGCACGCGGCGCGCAAGAAGGCTCACAGCGGAGACAAGCGATGACCGAAGGCGTGAAGCGTTTCCATGTCGGCGACCGCATGAGCGAGATCGCCATCCACCGCGGCACCGTCTACCTGGCCGGCCAGGTGGCGGGCGACGGCTCGCAGGACATTCGCGGCCAGACGGCCCAGGTGCTGGCTGCCATCGACCGTTTGCTGCACGAGGCGGGGACGGACAAGGCGCACATCCTGCGCGCGCAGATCTTCCTCGTCGACATCGCCGATTTCGCGGCCATGAACGAAGTCTGGGAAGACTGGGTCGCGCCCGGCGACGCGCCCACGCGAGCAACGGTGCAGGCACTCCTCGCCCGGCCCGAGTGGAAGATCGAGATCGTGATCACGGCGGCGCTCTGGACCGAGTAGATCGCCAGCGCGGGCGCCATCACAGTGGATTCACGCCTGCGCTCCGGTCTGGTACTGCTCGGGATCGTGTTGACCGTCAGCGGCGTCAGCGAGGGTTGGCGCGCCTGGTCTGCCATGCGCCTGGGCGATGAGGTGGCCGCCCTCGCGCGGCCGGGGGGCATCGAAATGCTGGCGTCGGATGCCTGCGTCTACTGCGCACAGGCACGCCATTGGTTCAGTACGCACAAGGTGCCGTTTCAAGAATGCAGCATCGAGCGTGACCCGGCCTGCGCTGCCCGCTTTCGCGCCTTGATGTCGCCCGGCACGCCCGTGCTCGTGGTGCGCGGGCAGGTTCAACTCGGCTTTGAGCCCCGACGTGTGCGAGATCGGCTGGCCGCGCCTGGTTGAAGCATTGAACCATGCCTATCCGGTTGCTTGCCAAACCGCCACACGCGCGGATGAACCCACATCCCGGAATACAACTGCTCGTAGGTTGGTGGCAGGGCGTGTATAGCCAGGCCGAGCACTGAATTGAACGCCGTCATCTGGTAGAAGCGCCGATTGAAGCGGAAGACGGACTCGGTCAGATAGGCTTGGAGGTGCTGCTGGCTGACGCCGTGGTGAGTTCCCA
>CAIKUF010000306.1 GCA_903830565.1 uncultured bacterium
CAGTACTTCGACGGCTTTCACATCAGCTTCGACAACTGGAGCTCGACCGACGGCCCCGAGAACCACGCGCTGAGCCAGGGCATCTACCGCGCGCTGCGCAAGAACGAGCTGATCGCAACCAAGACCATCGAGCAGTTCTTCGACCCCGTGAAGGCGATGTTCCTGCCCGACCGCTACATCAAGGGCGAGTGCCCAAAGTGCGGCGCGAAGGACCAGTACGGCGACAACTGCGACGTCTGCGGCGCCGTCTACGCGCCGACCGACCTCAAGAACCCTTACTCCACGCTCACCGGCGCGACGCCGGTGATGAAAAGCAGCGAGCACTACTTCTTCAAGCTCTCCGACCCGCGCTGCATCGCCTTCCTAACCCAGTGGACGCAGCAGGGCCAGTTGCAGAGCGAGGTGCTGAACAAGATCAGCGAGTGGTTCCGGGCCGACGAAGACGGCCGCGGCGCGCTCGGCGACTGGGACATCAGCCGCGACGCGCCCTACTTCGGCATCGAGATCCCCGACGCGCCGGGCAAGTACTTCTACGTCTGGCTCGACGCGCCCATCGGCTACCTCGCGTCGCTGAAGAACCACTTCGACAGCGGCGGCGCGCGCGCGCTCGGCGAGACGCGTTCGTTCGACGAATTCATGGCCGACCCGCAGGTCGAGCAGTACCACTTCATCGGCAAGGACATCGTCTACTTCCACACCCTGTTCTGGCCGGCGATGCTGCACTTCAGCGGCCGCAAGACGCCGACCAACGTCTTCGTGCACGGCTTCATCACCTTGCGCGACGAGAAGATGAGCAAGAGCCGCGGCACCGGCATCTCGCCGCTGCGCTACCTCGAACTCGGCATGAATGCCGAGTGGCTGCGCTACTACATCGCGGCCAAGCTCAACGCGAAAGTCGAGGACATCGACTTCAACCCCGACGACTTCGTCGCCCGCGTCAACAGCGACCTCGTGGGCAAGCTCGTCAACATCGCCAGCCGCGCGAGCAGTTTCCTGCAGCGCCATTTCGACGGCCGGCTGGCTGGCGTCGCCTATGGCTGGTTCGACTACAAAGGCGAGCACATCGAGGCTCCCGTGTGCCCGGCGCTGCACGAGGCGCTGGAAGCCGCCACCGACCTCGCCGCGCTCTACGATCAGCGCGAGTTCGGCAAAGCGGTGCGCGAAGTGATGACCCTGGCCGACACCGTCAACGAATACTTCGATGCCCAGAAGCCGTGGCTGCTCGCCAAGGACCTCGATCAGCATCGCGACGCGCTGCACGCCGTCTGCACCGACGTCGTCAACGCGTTTCGCCTGCTGGTGCTCTACCTCGGCCCCATCCTGCCCGATCTGACGGCACGCGCAGCGCAGTTCCTGAACTGCCCGCTGGACGCGTGGAGCCGCTCGGCGACGCTGCTGCCCGCCGGGCACACGGTTGCGCCCTACCGGCACCTGATGCAGCGCGTCGACGCGGCCCAGCTCGACGCCCTGCTCGAAGCGCCGGCGCCGGCCGAAGCGATCGTCGTCGTCCCCGGCGGCGAGGCCATCGCGCCGACGATCTCGATCGCCGACTTCGCGCAGGTCGATCTGCGCATCGCGAAGATCGTCGCCGCCGAACGCGTCGAGGGCTCGACCAAGCTGCTGCGGCTGACGCTGGACGTCGGCGAGGCCACGCCGCGCAACGTCTTCAGCGGCATCCAGTCGGCCTACGCGCCCGAGGATCTGGTCGGCAAGCTGACCGTGATGGTGGCCAACCTCGCGCCGCGCAAGATGAAGTTCGGCGTCAGCGACGGCATGGTCCTCGCCGCGTCGCAC
>CAIKUF010000307.1 GCA_903830565.1 uncultured bacterium
CTCACGGCGCCGCTGTGGCTGCTGGTGCTGGGCCGGATTGGCTGAACTGCACGCCTGCTGGCGCAGACGCCACCGCGAGTGCGAAAATGCCGCCCATGGTGAACCTCGAACTCCAGCCCTACATGACCGGCGTCGGCCAAGCCGCGCGTGCGGCGTCGGCGGTGCTCGCCCGCGCATCGACGGCGGCCAAGAACGCCGCGCTGTTCGCGCTCGCGCGCCGCATCCGCGAGCAGCGCGCGGCGCTGCAAGCGGCCAATGCCGAGGACGTCGCCGCCGCACAGGCGGCGGGCCTCGTGGCGACTATGGTCGATCGCCTCAAGCTCACCGACGGCGTGATCGCGCAGATGGCCGAGGGCTGCGAGCAGGTGGCCGCGCTGCCGGATCCGATCGGCGAGATCACCGAGCTGCGCCAGCGCCCGAGCGGCATCGCCGTCGGCCGCATGCGGGTGCCGCTGGGCGTGTTCGGCATGATCTACGAGAGCCGACCCAACGTCACCGTCGACGCCGCGACGCTGGCCATCAAGAGCGGCAACGCGTGCATCCTGCGCGGCGGCTCGGAGGCCCTGCATTCGAACCGCGCGCTGTGCGATCTGGTGCGCGCCGCGCTCGCCGAGGCCGGCCTGCCGGCCGACGCGGTGCAACTCATCGCGACCACCGACCGCGCCGCGGTCGGCCTCTTGATCACCAGCCCCGAGTTCGTCGACGTCATCATCCCGCGCGGCGGCAAGGGCCTGATCGAGCGCATCAGCCGCGAGGCGCGGGTGCCGGTCATCAAGCACCTGGACGGCAACTGCCATGTCTACGTCGACGCGCAGGTCGACCTCGAACTTGCTCTGTGCGTGACCGACAACGCGAAGACGCAGAAGTACAGCCCGTGCAACGCGGCCGAGTCGCTGCTCGTGCACGAGGCCGTTGCGGCGGCGTTCCTGCCGCGCATCGGCGCGCTGTTCGCGGCCAAGGGTGTCGAGATGCGCGGCGACGAACGCGCGCTCGCGCTGCTGCGCGGCGTTGCCGGCGCGAAGCTGGCCGCAGCCACCGAGGCCGACTGGGCCGAGGAGTACCTGGCGGCGATCATCAGCGTGAAGGTCGTGGGCAGCCTGGACGAGGCCATCGCCCACATCAACCGCTACGGCTCGCACCACACCGACGCCATCCTGACCGAGAACCACTCGAACGCGATGCGCTTTCTGCGCGAGGTCGATTCGGCGAGCGTGATGGTCAACGCCAGCACGCGCTTTGCCGACGGCTTTGAGTTCGGCCTCGGCGCCGAGATCGGCATCAGCACCGACAAGCTGCACGCGCGCGGCCCGGTCGGGCTGGACGGGCTGACCTCGCTCAAGTGGGTCGTGCTCGGGCATGGGGAAGTGCGGTCCTGAGCGCAGGCCGTTCGGGCTGAGCTTGCGAGGCCAGCCCCAGCGATGAGCATGAGCACGAACGAGATCGTCGTCATCGCCGTCGTCGCGGTGTTGACGTTCTGGATGCTTGGCGCCTACAACCGCCTGGTGCGGCTGCGGCATACGATCTCGACCGCGTTTTCCGCGATCGACGCGCAATTCAAGCAGCGCCACGAATTGATCTCCGGGCTGATCGACAGCGCGCTTGCGCTGGGCGCAGACGCCACCGACGACGCCGCATCGCTCGACGCCGCGCGCCGCCAGGCACGCGTCGCCGCCGAGCGCGTCGCGCAGCGCCCCGCCAACGCCGGGCGCGTGGCCAGCCTGGCGCTGGCCGAGCAGGTGCTGCGGGGCGCGCTGGCGAGTGTCGTCGCGCCCTTGCAGGCGCACGCCTCGCTGCCCGGCTCCACGCGCGTCGGCGAGTTGCTGGATGAGCTGACGACGACGCAGCACCGCCTCGCCGCGGCGAGCGAAGCCTTCAACGCCAGCGCGCTCGACTACAACCGCAGCATCGAGCAGTTCCCGACCCGCCTCATCGCGGGCCTGTTCGGCTTTCGCGTCGCGGGGACGCTGTAGCGCCCGGCGGCCGCCAGCGAGATGCGCGTGCGACCACGGCTTGATGGCGTGGCATTCATCGCGCTGGCCGCGGCGGCCGCGTCGTGGGCCGGTGCGGCGCGGGCGCAGCAGGTTTCGACGACCGTTCGCGCTCTGGCCGCCACCTGCGCCGCCTGCCACGGCACCGACGGCCGTGCCATCGAAGGCGCGGCGGTGCCGGGGCTGGCCGGCATGCCGCAGCTCTACCTCGCCGAGCAGATGAATGCCTTCAAGAACGGCACGCGCCAGGCGACGCTGATGCACCAGATCGCCAAGGGCTACAGCCCGGCGCAGATCGAACAACTCGCGGCGTACTTCGCCGCGCAGAAGAGATGAGCTCGCTCGTCACGAACGCCCGAGTGCAGCGCCGCGACGTGTTGCGCTGGACCGCTGCGCTGGGCGCGCTCGGGCTTGTCGGTTGCGCCAGCAACGTGCCGGCGAAGACGCGCGTGCTCGTCGTCGGCGGCGGCTTCGGCGGCGCGACCGCCGCCAAGCACATCCGCCTGTTTTCCGACTATCGCATCGAGGTCGTTCTCGTCGAGCCCGAAGCGGCGTTCGTGTCGTGCCCGGTCTCCAACCTCGTGCTCGGCGGCAGCCGGCAACTGGCCGAGATCACGACCTCGTACGAGGGCCTCGTGCGCCAGCACGGCGTGCGCGTCGTACGGGACAGCGTCGCCGCGATCGACCCCGCGCGGCGCATCGCGACGCTCGCCTCGGGGCCGAGCATCGCCTACGACAAGCTCGTGCTCTCGCCTGGCGTCGAGCTGATGTGGGACGAAGTCGCCGGGCTGCGCAGCGCGCATGCGCAGGGCCGCATCCTGCAGGCCTGGAAGGCCGGGCCGGAGACGCTCGCACTGCGGCGCCAGCTGGAGGCCATGCCCGATGGCGGCGTCTATGCGCTGACGATCCCCGAGGCGCCCTACCGCTGCCCGCCCGGGCCTTATGAGCGCGCGTGTCAGGTGGCGAGCTACTTCAAGGCCGCCAAGCCGCGCTCGAAAGTGCTGATCCTGGACGCCAACCCGGACGTCACCTCGAAGGGGCCGCTGTTCAGAAAGGTCTGGGCCGAGCAGTACGCCGGCATGGTCGAGTACCGGGCCGACCACAAGGCGGTGGCGGTGGATGCGCGCGCGGGAAGCGTCCGCTTCGAGCTGCAGGAAGAAGTCGCCGCCGACGTGCTCAACGTGCTGCCGCCGATGCGCGCCGGTGCGATCGCGGTGCAGACGGGCCTCGCGAACGCGAACGCTCGCTGGTGCCACGTGAACTACCTCGACTTCGAGTCGACCGCTGCGAAG
The DNA here is from genome assembly GCA_903830565.1 of uncultured bacterium. Classification (GTDB taxonomy): domain Bacteria; phylum Pseudomonadota; class Gammaproteobacteria; order Burkholderiales; family Burkholderiaceae_C; genus CAIKUF01. Next base: position 3,281 of record CAIKUF010000307.1, read on the forward strand.
GACATCCACGTGCTCGGCGACTCGATACAGATCGCACCGGCGATGCCCAAGAGCGGCCACATGGCCAACGGCCATGCGAAGGTCGCCGCGGCGGCGATCGTCGCCGAACTGAGTGGCGTGGCCATCGACCCGGCGCCGATGCTCAACAACGTCTGCTACAGCTTCACCGACGCGCGGCGCGCGATGCACATCACGAGCGTGCACGAGTACGTCGCTGCCGAGAAGACCTTCCGCGTCGTGCCCGGCTCGGGCGGCGTGTCGCCGGGGGCGAGCGAGATCGAGGGCCGCTACGCCTGGAACTGGGCGCGAACGATCTGGGCCGACAGCCTGGGCTGAGGGCCGTCCGATTTGCGGAGCGGTTCTGGGCGTACGCGGCCTGATCGGCGTCAATCGTTGCCGGCGAGCGGGCGCTTCGCTGCATTGCGATCGACTATGCTTCTTGGCAGTATTTCACCTCGCTGCCATGGCCAAGACACTGTTGCTGTATTCGAGCGTTTACGGGCTCTCGCGGCGCATTTGCGAGCGCCTTCAGGCGAGCCTCGCGGCGCGCGGCGAAGAGGCCGACGTGGCCGCGCTGGCCGAGACGGAGCTGGACCCGGCGGCCTACGACGCCATCGTCATCGGCGCCAGCATTCGCCACGGCAAGCACAACCCGAGCGTGCTCGACTTCGTGCGTAGGCATCTCGCTGTGCTGCAGGCCAAGCCGAGCGCGTTCTTCTGCGTCAACCTCGTCGCGCGCAAGCCGACCAAGAACACGCCGCAGACCAACCCCTATCTGCGGCGCTTCATGGCCGCTTGCCCATGGCAGCCCAAGCTGCTCGGCGTGTTCGCGGGCGAGCTCGACTACTCGCGCTACGGGCCGCTGGACCGCCGCATGATGCAGTTCGTCATGTGGATCAACAAGGGTCCGACCGACCCGAAAACGCAGGTCGCGTTCACCAACTGGGACGAGGTCGAGCGCTTCGCCGGGCAAGTGGCCGCGCTGGCCGGCGGCCGGGCCGGCTGAGGATGAAGGCAATGCTCGACAGGCTGTCCGGCCCGCTGCACCTCGCGCTTGCCGCGGGCGCCGCCTGGCTGCTGGCGAGCAGCCCGTGGCTGCACATGTACCGCAGCCTGCCGAGACCCGCCGGCTTCATCAACCTCGGCCATCTCGCACTCGGGCTGGTGGCCTTGCTACTCGTGCTGGTCTACATCGCGATCTGCAGCCAGGGCGGGCGCTGGCGGCTCTACTTTCCGTGGCTGGCGGGTACGATGGGCGCCGTCGGCAGCGACGTGGTCGGCATCGCGCGCGGCCGCATGCCGACGGTCGAAGGCGGCGGCCTCTTCGCGATGATCGAAGGCTTGTTGCTGCTGACGCTGCTGGCCGCGGGTTTCACGGGCGCGGCGTGGCTCGTTCTGCAGGGCACGGATGCAGCGATGGCGTGGTGCGACGTGCACGTCGTGCTGGCACGTTGCTTCGGCGGCCTGATGCTGGCGCACCTCGCAGCGGTGTCGGTGCACGTGCTGGACTTTGTTCGCGACTGACGAGGACCGGGCGATGACAACAACAGGTGGTGTGCGCAAGCGTTGCAACCCGAGCCGGACCGACCAGCGTCGCCTGCGCGCGCTCGGCTGGAGCCTGTGCGCCGCCGTCGGGCTGCTGGGCGGTTGCGGCGGTGGCGGCGGCTCCTCGTCGTCCGGCCCCGCCGGCAATGGCGCGGATTCGGCGGTGTTGGCGGCCCACTGCGTCGCGCCGCGCGGCGCGTCCATCGTCGACGCCGATGGGCGGCCCTACCCCGACCAGCCGGGCACGCTGGCCAACGAGCTGAGCTGGGTGCGGACCTGGATCGATGAGACCTACCTCTGGTACCAGGACGTTCGCGGCCTCAGCGCGGCCACGCTCGATGCGGCACGCTACGCCAGCCCGGCCGACTATTTCGACGCCCTCAAGACGCCGGCGATCACGGCTTCGGGCAAGCCCAAGGACGCCTACCACTTCGTCTACGACACGCCGAGCTGGGTCGCGCTGTCGCGCTCGGGCATCTCGTATGGCTACGGGTTCGAGATCTCGTTCATCAGCGCCCGCGCACCGCGCAGCGCCGTCGTGGCCTACACGCAGCCTGGCACGCCGGCGGCGAATGCCGGCATCGCTCGCGGCGCGCGGGTGCTGAGTGTCGACGGCGTCGACCTCGTCAACGACCAGACCGCGGCCGGCGTCGATGCGCTCAATGCCGGCCTGTTCCCGGCTGCTGCGGGCAGCCACTCATTCACCCTCCTCGACCGCGGGAGCGCAAGCCCGCGCACCGTCACGCTCACGGCATCCGCGCTGACGATGGCGCCGGTGCAGAACGTGAAGACGCTCGCGGCTCCGAACCGGAGCGTCGGCTATCTGCAGTTCAACGACCACATCGCTCCGGCCGAGCTGCAGCTCGTGAACGCGATCAACCAGTTCGTCGCCGCAGGCGTCACCGATCTCGTGCTGGACATGCGCTACAACGGCGGCGGCTATCTCGACATCGCGAGCGAACTGGCATTCATGGTCGCCGGCCCGGGGCCCACGGCAGGCAAGGTCTTCGAGCGCATGAGCTTCAACGACAAGAACCCGTTCCAGCTCAGCGACGCCCAGCGCAGCACGGGGTTCCATGACGCCGCCGTCGGCTTCTCGGCCGCCCGCGGGCAGTCGCTGCCCAGGCTCAACCTGCGACGGGTCTACCTATTGGCCGGCGCAGGGACTTGCTCGGCCAGCGAGGCCGTCGTCAATGGCCTGCGCGGCGTCGGCGTCGACGTCGTGCTGATCGGCGGCAAGACCTGCGGCAAGCCCTATGGCTTTTATCCGACGGACAACTGCGGCACGACCTACTTCGCGATCCAGTTCCAGGGCGTCAACCAGCTGGGCTTCGGCGACTATGCCGACGGCTTCGCGCCCACGTGCGCGGCCGACGACGACTTCGGCCACCCACTCGGCGACCCGAGCGAGGGTCTGCTGGCGACGGCGCTCGGCCACCGATCGACAGGCGTGTGCCAAGCCGGCATGTCGCGCGCGCTCGCCGCGACGCGAGACGCGGTGCACAGCGGGCCGCCGCTGCAGAGGCCGCCGGCACGCGAGAATCGTTTCTACCGCTAGACGCCGAGCTTGTGCGCTGACGAGCCGACGGCCGCGAGCGGTCGGTGTTGATCGCTGCGTCTTGAGAAACCGATGCCGCCCGCAGCGCGCGAGCTACGCCGGCCCGCCCACCGAAGCGGTGGCCACCAGTTCCTCGAACAGCGCCATCGCCATCCGGCCCGACATCGCGTAGGGGTCGAGTGCTTCGGTCTCGGAATATCTCAGCAGCAGCGAAGGGTTCAGGTGCGCCAGGTTCACCTGGCCCATCGACCAGGCCGCGAAGCGCCGCTCGCTGATCTCCTCGTAGCTCAGCAGCACGACGTCGGTGTGCAGCGGGTCGGCGGCGATGCGGTTGTAGAGCCGGTTCACCGCGCTGCGCCCGCCCTCGAGCACTTGCATGAACAGGCCGCCCGAGAAGCACAGCACGCCCGTCACGCCCAGGGCCGGGTTGTTGGTCTTGGACTGCTTGAGGATGAGGCCCAGCGCATCGGCGTCGAGCGAAGTCGCGGCGCGGCTGGCGTAGAGAAGTCGAACGAGCATCGCGAAGCTCCTATTCCCGGTTCTTTTTGCTGAGCAGCGAGAGGAATTCGCGCCGCAGGTTGGCGTCCTTCAGGAAGGCGCCGCGCATCACGCTGTTGGTCATCATCGATTCGTCGTCCTTGACGCCGCGCCAGTGCATGCAGAAGTGGTCGGCCTCCATCACGATCGCGAGGCCGTCGGGCTTGACGCGCATTTGCAACTCGTTGGCGAGCATCGTCACCGCCTCCTCCTGGATCTGCGGCCGGCTCATGATCCAGTCGCAGATGCGCGCGTACTTCGAGAGGCCGATCAGGTTCGAGTGCTCGTTGGGCAGGATGCCGATCCAGACCCGGCCGAGGATGGGGCACAGGTGGTGCGAGCAGGCGCTGCGCACCTTCACCGGGCCGACGATCATCAGCTCGTTCAGGCGCGAGAAGTTCGGGAACTCGGTCACCGACGGGATCGGCACGTAGCGGCCGCGAAAGACCTCGGTCAGGAACATCTTGGCGACGCGCTTGGCGGTCTCATGCGTGTTGTGGTCGCTCTCGGTGTCGATCACCAGCGCTTCCAGCACTTTCTGCATGTGCGACTCGACCTCGGCCTGGATCTCGCCCAGCTCGCCGTCGCGGATGAAGGCGGCGATGTTGTCGTTGGCGTGATAGCGGCAGTCGGCACCGACCAGCCGATAGCGGATGCGCCGCGACGCCGGCAGGCGCGCGAGCTCTTCCTCGCTTCGAAAGATGGGCGTCTGCGGTGGGCGTGGCGTATCGGCAGGCATGGAAGGGGGCTCAGGGTCGATTCAAGCCGGAGCGTACTCCAGCGCGATGAAGCCGGCGCGGCATCCGGGCTGGCGGCGCCGTGCCCGGGTTCATGTCCATGTCGCGATGTCGATCTTGGCCCGCGCCGCGTATCCTGCACGCGTTGCGGTGCGCACCCGCGCCGACGAAGTCGCCATGAAACCAGCACTCTTGTTGTCGGCCTGTCTGGCACTGGCACCGGCCGCTACCTGGGCGGCGCCGCGCACCTTGCTGCCCGACGAAAGCGCGATCGAGTTCAGCGTCAAGGAGATGGGCGTCGCCGTGTCGGGCAGGTTCAAGCGTTTTGATGCGGCGATCGACATCGACGCTGCCAGACCCGAGAAGTCCAGCGCCACGGTGCGCGTCGATGTCGGCTCGCTGACCACCGGCAACGACGAGGCCGACGCCATCGCCGTCGATGCGGACTGGCTGGACAAGGCACACGCTCGCACCGCGATGTTCAGGAGCACGAACATTCGCGTGCTGGCCGCTGGGCGCTACGAGGCCAAAGGGCTCTTGAGCATTCGCAACACCGAGCGCGACATCGCGTTCCAGTTCAGCAGCGTCGACCAGCCAGACGGCAAGACGATCATCAACGGCGAGTTCGCGCTTGCGCGGTCGCGTTTCGGCATCGGTGGCGGTGTCTGGAACCAGGGCGACGTGATTGCGGACGCAATCCCCGTCAAGGTCAGGCTGGTGCTGGCGCCGGTGGCCAGGCGCTGAAGCGGGCTGGCGTGCTCGGCCGCGGCGAGGGCGCGCGGATGAACGGAGTCGAGATGAACTTGAAGAAGGCCTTGTCGACGTGCTGCGTCGCCGCTGCGGTGACGGGCCTGCTGGGGTGCGCGGCGCCGCTTCCGGGTGGGCCAGGCGGCACGGCTTCCGGCGAACCGGGCGGCCTGCCATCGTCGTATGCGCGCCTGGCGGCAGCGGGCGGCAGGGTGATCGCGCTCGACGCAGCGGCCTCGACGGTCAGGGTCTACGTGTTCCGCGGCGGCCGGGCGGCCAAGGTGGCGCACAACCACGTGTTGTCGGCACCGGTCCTCAGCGGCTTCGTGCTCCTCTCGCCGGACGGCGCCGCCGCGGAGCGCTTCGACCTCGAGTTCCGCCTCGATCAACTCCGGTTCGACGACCCAGCCCAGCGCGCGGCGCTCGGGCCGGCTTACGCGTCGGTGATTTCGCGCGAGGCCATCGAGCGCACGCGCCAGAACATGCTCGGCAACGACAACATGCAGGCCGAGCGCTTCCCGCTCGTGCGTGTGCACTCGGTCGAGATCGTCGGCGAGGGGCCGCGCCTGGCTGCCAAGGTGCAGTTCGAGATGCACGGCCAGACGCGCGAGTTCTGGGTTCCGCTCGTCGTCGAAGGCCTGCCCGAGCGGCTGTCGGTCAGCGGCGCGGTCGTGCTGCGGCAGACCGATTTCGGCGTCGTTCCGTTCTCGCTGCTCGGCGGGCTGATCGCGGTAAAGGACGAGGTGGTCGTCGAGTTCAAGCTCATCGGCGCGTAGGAGTCGCATGACCACTTCGCCAGCCTATTACGCGCGGCCCGTCGTCGGCCTGCACTGGGTCATCGCGCTGCTCATCTTTGCCGCGTTTCCGCTCGGCGTCTACATGAGCGACCTGCCGCTCAGCCCCGACAAGCTCCGCCTCTTCAGCTACCACAAGTGGATCGGCGCCTCCGTCTTTGCGCTGTCGCTGCTGCGCGTCGCGGCGCGCGTCGCCTTCGTGCCGCCCGCGTTGCCGGCGGCGATGCCGCGCTGGGAGCGCAGTGCCGCAGTGGCGATGCACGCGCTGCTCTTCGCGCTGATCTTCGCGGTGCCGCTCAGCGGCTGGGTGATGAGCTCGGCGACGGGCTTTCAGACCGTGTGGTTCGGCGTCCTGCCGCTGCCCGACCTGGTCGGCAAGGACAAGGAGCTCGCCAAGTCGCTCGAACTGCTGCACAAGAGCCTGAACATCGTGCTGCTGGTCCTCGTCGTCATTCACGTGGCAGCGGCGCTCAAGCACCACGTCATCGCCCGCGACGACGTTCTCGTTCGCATGCTGCCGTGGCGGCGCCGGCCGAGCGCACGCTGAGGCCGCCGCGCCCATAGACTCCGGAGCGTGACAGAACCCGCTGCCCTCGCCGCGAAGTCGCTGCCTCTTTGGCGCCTGCTCGGCCATACGGCGGACGCGCTGCAGGCCGTGCGCGGCGGGCATTCGCTCACCGATGCGCTCGCACAGTGCCCCGCCGACGCGCGCCCGGGCACGCAGGCGCTGTCGTTTCACGTGCTGCGCTGGCTGGGCTGCGCGCAGGCGCTGCGCGAGCGCCTGGCGCCGCGTGCGCCGCCGCCGCCGGTCGATGCGCTGCTGACCTGCGCGCTCGCGCTCTTGTGGCCGGCTGGCCCGCCGCCCTACAGCGAGCACACGCTGGTCGACCAAGCCGTGCGCGCGGCGCGCCTGCGCGGCGGCGGGCGCGGCAGCGGGCCGTTCGTCAACGCCGTGCTGCGCCGCTTCCTGCGCGAGCGCGAGGCGCTCGTCGCTGCGCTCACGGACGACGCACCGGCGCGCTGGAACCACCCCGCGTGGTGGATCGCTCGCCTGCGCGGCGACTGGCCCGAGCAGTGGCAGGCCCTGCTCGCCGCCGACAACCAGCACCCGCCGCTGACGCTGCGCGTCAACGCGCGGCGCACGGATGCACACGCCTACGTCGCTCGCCTCGAAGCGCAGGGCATCGCGGCGCGCGCCGTCGGTGCGCAGGCGGTCGAGCTCGGTGCGCCGCGGCCGGTGCTGCAGATCCCGGGCTTCGCAGAGGGCGAGGTGTCGGTGCAGGACGCCGCGGCGCAGCTTGCGGCGCCGCTGCTGATCGGCCTTGGTGGCGCAGTGCTCGCGCCCGGTGCGCGCGTGCTCGACGCCTGCGCCGCGCCGGGCGGCAAGACGGCGCATCTGCTCGAACTCGCCGAATTCGACGTGCTCGCGCTCGACCACGACCTCGCGCGCTTGGCGCGCGTGCAGGGCACGCTCGATCGTCTTCGGCTCACCGCGCGCCTGCTGGCCGGCGATGCGGGCGACCCAGCGGCGTGGTGGGACGGCGTGCCTTTCGATGCCATCCTGCTCGACGCGCCGTGCAGCGCGTCGGGCATCGTGCGCCGCCACCCCGATGTGCGCTGGCTGCGCCGCGCGAGCGACATCGCGGCGCTCGCGAAGATACAGGCCCGTCTGCTGGACGCCCTGTGGCCGCTTCTCGTGCCGGGCGGGCGGCTGCTTTACTGCACATGCTCGGTCTTCAAGGCCGAAGGGCAGGACCAGATCGACGCTTTTTTGCAACGCCACGGCGGCGCCGGCCCTGCGCGGCTGTTGCCGTCGCCCGGGCACCTGCTGCCGCTGCCCGACAATGCGGGCGAGGGCGCTGCCCCAGCCTTGGGCGTGGGGCCCGACGGTTTCTTCTACGCGTTGCTCGAAAAGGCCACCCGCTGAACCCGACTTGCGCTGCTCAGGCCGCGACCCGTCTTGCCGGGCGTGGCGCCTCACGCCGGGCCGCCTGGTCCCTGCTCGGGCTGCTGCTGGCCGTCTGCGCGCTGGCGTGGCCGCTGCAGGCGCGCGCCGAATCGGTGGAACTGCAGGTCTTCAACCTCGAGCGCACCGACGAAGGCGTGCTGCTCAGCTTCACCGCCAACTTCGAGCTCCCGCGCAGCGTCGAGGAAGCGCTGATCCGCGGCGTGCCGTTGTACTTCGAGGCCGAGGCGAACGTGCTGCAGTCGCGCTGGTACTGGCGCGACAAGCGCGTCGCCCACGCGACGCGGAGCTGGCGCCTGACCTACCAGCCGCTGACGCGCATGTACCGCGTCAGCACCGGCGGCCTGAACCAGAACTTCGAGACCCTGGTCGAGGCGCTCGATTCGCTGCGCCGAAGCTCGCGCTGGAAAATCGCCGAGCCGGGGCAGATCGAGGAAGACGCGCGCAACTACGTCGTCTTCAGCTACCGCCTGGACACCAGTCTGCTGCCGCGGCCGATGCAGATCGGCATCGGCGGCGAGGCCGCGTGGTCGCTGTCGGTCGAGCGCACGCAGCGCTTGAACTAGGGCCGCGATGACCAAGGCGAACCGCTGGGGCTGGATGGTCTCGCTGGTGGCCCTCACGGCGGCCGCGCTGGTGCTGTTCTTCCTGCTCTCCATCGCCACCGGCAACCGGGCCGCGTACGAGACTTACTACGTCTGGCTGTTCTGGGTCAACGTCGTTGTCGCGGCGCTGCTCGTGCTCGTGATCGTGGTCGCCGTCGTGCGCCTGCAGTTGCGCGTGCGCGGCGGCAAATTCGGCAGCCGGCTGCTGCTGCGGCTGGTCGGCATCTTCGCCTTCGCCGGCATCGTGCCGGGGCTGCTCGTCTACACGGTGTCGTACCAGTTCGTCTCGCGCAGCATCGAGAGTTGGTTCGACGTCAAGGTCGAAGGCGCGCTGGACGCGGGCCTGAACCTCGGCCGCGACACCATCGAAGTGCAGGTCAGCGATTTTGGGGAGAAGACCCTGCTCGCCGCCGAGCGCCTGGGCGAAACCGCGGCCCTGCCGCAGCCGCTGGCGCTCGAGCGACTGCGCGAGCAGCTCTCGGCACGCGACGTCGCCATCGTCGGCGCGAGCGGGCAGATTCTGCTCGCCGCGGGCAGTGCGTCCAGTGAGCTCACGCCCGAGCGACCGACGACCTCGCTCATGCGCCAGGCGCGCAGCGCGCGCGTGGCCAGCCAGCTCGAAGGCCTGGACGACGAAGCCGGCGCCAACCAGGCGCGCGTGCGCGCGCTGGCGCAGATCCCGAGCAGCAACATCGCCCTCGGCGGGCAAGACCGCTTCCTGCTCGCGACGCAGATGCTGCCGCCCAAGCTGGCTGCCAACGCGCTCGCCGTGCAGGCCGCGTACCGCGAATACCAGCAGCGCGCGCTGGCGCGCGACGGGCTGCGCCGCATGTACATCGGCACGCTGACGCTGTCGCTGATCCTGGCCGTGTTCGGCGCCCTGCTGCTCGCGGTGATGCTTGGCAACCAGCTCGCGCGACCGCTCTTGATGCTCGCCGAAGGCGTGCGCCAGGTCGCGCAGGGCGACCTCACGCCCAGGCCGGTGTTCGCGTCGCGTGACGAGCTGGGCGGCCTCACGCGGTCGTTCGCCGACATGACCTCGCAGCTCTCCGATGCGCGCGCGATGGTCCAGCGCAGCGTGACCCAGCTCGAAAGCGCACGCGCGAACCTGCAGACCATCCTCGACAACCTGACCGCCGGCGTGATCGTGTTCGACCGCGCCGAGCGCATCGAGACCGTCAACCCCGGCGCGACGCGCATCCTGCGCCTGCCGCTCTCGGCCTACCGCGGGCGGCGCCTGGACGAGGTGCCCGGCCTCGAAGGCTTCGCGGGCGCGGTGGCGGCGCGCTTCGAGTCGCAGGCGGCCAACCGCGAGGCCGGCGAGCGCGACCACTGGCAGGACGCGTTCGAGCTGCAGACCGCGCCCGAGCGCGAGAAGCTCACGCTGCTCGTGCGCGGCGCCGATATGCCGGGCGACGCGCGGCTGATGGTGTTCGACGACATCAGCGAAGTCGTCTCCGCGCAGCGCGCGCAGGCGTGGAGCGAAGTCGCGCGCCGGCTGGCGCACGAGATCAAGAACCCGCTGACGCCGATCCAGCTTTCCGCCGAGCGCATCGCGCACCGCCTCTCGCCCAAGCTCGAAGGCGCGGACCAGGCGATGCTCGCGCGCTCGGTCGAGACCATCGTCAACCAGGTGCAGGCGATGAAGCAGCTCGTGAACGAGTTCCGCGACTACGCGCGGCTGCCGGCGGCGAACTTGAAGCCGCTGGACCTCAACGCGCTGGTCGGCGAAGTGCTCGCGCTCTACGCCACCGAGCAGGAGACGGGCCGCCTGCATGCCGACTGCGCCGAGGCGCTGCCGCTCATCGTCGGCGACGCGACGCAGCTCAGGCAGGTCATCCACAACCTCGTGCAGAACGCGCTCGACGCCGTCGCCGATCGCGCCGATGGCTTGGTGCGCGTGCGCACCGAGGCGTCGCGCGGCGAAGGCGGCGAGCTGCGCTCGGTGCGCCTGCTCGTCGTCGACAACGGCCCGGGCTTCGGCGACAAGGTGCTCAAACGCGCGTTCGAACCCTATGTCACGACGAAGACGAAAGGCACGGGCCTGGGCCTCGCGGTGGTGAAGAAGATCGCCGACGAACACGGCGCGCGCGTGCGCATTGCCAACCTCGGCGCAGCGGGCGAAGACGAGGCCGACCCATCGCAGGGCGAAGGCCCGGTCCACGGGGCGCAAGTTTCGTTATCATTTTCCAACTTCCCCCCGGCCGACCGCATCGCTGCAACCGCAGCGCCGGGCTTGGCGCGGGTTCACTGAATATGACCACGACCCCCAAGCTCGCTTCGCTCGCGCCCCCCCTAGGGGGAACTCATTCGGCTTGGGAGCGGCCCGGCGCCGTCTGAGATCATGGCCAACATTCTTGTCGTCGACGACGAACTCGGCATTCGCGCCCTGCTGTCGGAAATCCTGACCGATGAAGGCCACAGCGTCGACCTGGCCGAGAACGCCGTGCAGGCGCGGGCCTGCCGCGAGCGCCTGCGGCCCGACCTCGTGCTGCTGGACATCTGGATGCCCGACGTCGACGGCATCACGCTGCTCAAGGAATGGGCCGCCACCGCGCAGCTCACCATGCCGGTGATCATGATGTCGGGCCACGGCACGATAGACACCGCCGTCGAGGCCATCAAGTTCGGCGCCATGGCCTTCTTGGAGAAGCCGATCACGCTGCAAAAGCTGCTGCGCTCCGTCGAGCAGGGCCTGGCCAAGCCCGCGCCGCGCAGCGCGCAGCCCGCGCACGCCCCAGCGCGCGTCGAGGCGGCGGCGCCCGGCGAAGCGGCCGCCCCGGTCAGCGCGGCGCAGAGCATTGCCGCACCCTTGGTGGGCCCGCAATCGGAGCAGAGCTTCGGGCTCGACCGCCCGCTGCGCGAGGCGCGAGACGCGTTCGAGAAGAGCTACTTCGAGTTTCACCTCGCGAAGGAAGGCGGCAGCATGACGCGCGTCGCCGAGAAGACGGGCCTGGAGCGCACGCACCTCTATCGCAAGCTCAAGCAGCTCGGCGTCGACCTCTCGCGCAACAAGCGCAACTGAGGCCGCGCCCGGCGGCGCGTGCCCCAGCCCTCGAAGGCGGGCGACGCCCAGCGGCTATAATTTCGGGCTCGGCCTGGTAGCTCAGTTGGTAGAGCAGCGGATTGAAAATCCGCGTGTCGGTGGTTCGATTCCGCCCCAGGCCACCATACAAATCAACGGCTTGCATGTGTTCGCGCATGGCAAGCCGTTGTGCTTTGTGTAGTTCCCGTGTCATGGTGCCGAGAAAAGCGAGGCCCAATCATCGAGCGGGGTAGCCGCAATCGCTTGCTACCCCGGCCGTGTTCACGTCAGATCAGCGACCGAATAGTTTGGAGTGAGTGCCAGTTCGAACGTTTTCTGAGCCTGCCAGCACTGTCGCCCGCCTTCGGCCGGCAAGACAGGACGCCCTGGGCGATACCATCGCGGACTGAGCGGAGCGCCGCAGATCCCCCGCCAGAACCCCGCCACATCGACCGCACATACCATGCTCACAGGCGAACTCCGCAGCCAGGTCGATGCCATCTGGAACGCCTTCTGGTCCGGCGGCATTGCCAACCCGATCGAGGTGATCGAGCAGATCACCTACCTGCTGTTCCAGCGCCGGCTCGACGATCTGCACACTCTCGAAGAGAACAAAGCCATCCGCCTGGGCAAGCCCATCGAGCGCCGCGTCTACCCGCTGGGCGCCGACACCAAGGGGCGTGACTACGCCGACCTGCGCTGGTCACGCTTCAAGAACTTCGCGCCGGGCGAGATGTACACCGTGGTGGGCGAGCATGTGTTCCCCTTCATGCGCAGCCTGGGCGGCGACGGCAGCACCTTCGCGCACCACATGAAGGACGCGCGCTTCACCATCCCCACGCCCGCGCTGCTGGCCAAGGTGGTGGACATGATCGATCAGGTGCCGATGGACGACCGCGACACCAAGGGCGACCTCTACGAATACATGCTGGGCAAGATCGCCAGCGCCGGCCAGAACGGCCAGTTCCGCACGCCGCGCCACATCATCCGGCTGATGATCGAGATGACCGCGCCCACGCCGAAAGACGTGATGTGCGACCCGGCCGCCGGCACCTGCGGCTTCCTGGTGGTGGCCGGTGAGTACCTGCGCGACAAGCACCCCGAGATCTTTCGGGACGCCAAGCTGCGCGCGCACTTCCACCACGGCATGTTCCACGGCTACGACTTCGACAACACCATGCTGCGCATCGGCAGCATGAACCTGGCGCTGCACGGGGTGGACAACCCCGACATCCGCTACAAGGATTCCTTGTCGCAAGACCACGCCGACATTGAGGAGGCCTACACGCTGATCCACGCCAACCCGCCGTTCGCCGGCAGCCTGGACTACGAGAACACGGCCAAGGACCTGCTGGCCATCGTCAAGACCAAGAAGACCGAGTTGCTGTTCCTGGCGCTGTTCATCCGCCTGCTCAAGCCCGGCGGCCGGGCCGCGGTGATCGTGCCCGACGGCGTGCTGTTCGGCAGCAGCAACGCGCACAAGGAACTGCGCCGCCTGATCGTCGAAGACCACAAGCTCGACGCCGTGGTCTCGCTGCCATCGGGCGTGTTCAAGCCCTACGCGGGGGTGTCCACCGCGATCCTGTTCTTCACCAAGACCAATTCCGGCGGCACCGACCGCGTGTGGTTCTACGACATGCGCGCCGACGGCTGGAGCCTGGACGACAAGCGGGCGCCGATGCTGGCTGAGAACCTGCTGGGCGTGAACCCGGCGATGGCCTTGAGCGATGCCGAGCATGCCAAGAACAACCTGCCCGATGTGCTGGCGCGCTGGCGGCAGAGGGGCGGGGCCGAGCGGCAGCGTGCGCGTACCGACCAGAGTTTTTGCGTGCCGAAGGCCGAGATTGCGGGCAATGGGTATGCCCTGTCGATCAATCGCTACAAGGAGGTGGTGCACGACGCGGTGGAGCATCGGCCGCCGAAGGAGATTCTGGCCAAGCTCGCGGCGCTGGAGGCTGAGATTCAAGCGGGGATGAAGGAGCTTGAGGGGATGCTCCAGTGATGGTTCCGTCTGCTCGTGTGGGCGACTTGGCTGAGCAAGTTCGCGGCGTCACCTATGGCAAAGACGACGCATCCAGAACACCGGCGGCTGGCTACCTACCCGTTCTTCGGGCTGGCAACATTACTGACACCGGCCTAGTCTTCGACGACTTGGTCTACGTGCCCGCAGCCAAGGTTTCGGCGAAGCAGAAAATCAGGCGCGGCGACATCGTCATCGCCGCATCGAGTGGCAGTCTTGATGTTGTGGGAAAGGCCGCGCCAGCATTGGCTGCGTTCGATGGCGGCTTCGGTGCCTTCTGCAAGGTCATTCGTCCGAACGGCAAGGTGGTCGCAGGATATCTTGCCCAGTTCTTCAAGACGCCCAGCTATCGGCGAACGATTTCGAGTCTTGCGGCAGGCGCGAACATCAACAATCTCAAGAGCGAGCATTTTGACGACTTGTTGCTTCCGCTCCCACCCCTCCCCGAACAACGCCGCATCGCCGCCATCCTCGAGCAAGCCGATGCGCTCAGAGCCAAGCGCCGGGAAGCCTTGGCGCAACTGGACAGCCTCACGCAGACCATCTTCATCGAGATGTTTGGCGATCCGGTGGTCAATCCGAAGGCCTGGGCGTTGTCCC
>CAIKUF010000308.1 GCA_903830565.1 uncultured bacterium
GGGCAGGCCGAGGATGCCGGCGCGGCGCCGCTGCCGCTGCCGCTACGCTGGGCCATGCGCGCCGCAGCCAGGGTGATGACGGCGACGGCCCACTACGTGTGATCGGGCGCGCGCGTTCGCGCCGCGCCGCTGCCTTCAGACCTCGATCACCTCGAAGCTCGTGCCGATCTGCGCCGTCTTGGCCAGCATGATGCTCGCCGAGCAGTACTTCTCGTGCGAGAGCGCAATCGCCCGCTCGACCGCCGCCGCGGCCAGGCCGCAGCCGCTGACGGTGAAGTGCAAGTGGATGTTCGTGAACACCTTGGGGTCGGTGCTCGCACGCTCGGCCTTGACTGCGACGCGGCAGCCGCGCACGTCGTGGCGCCCGCGCTGCAGGATCAGCACCACGTCGTAGGCGGTGCACCCTCCCGTGCCGGCAAGCAGCGTTTCCATCGGCCGCGGCGCGAGGTTGCGCCCGCCGCCGTCGGGCGCGCCGTCCATGGTCAGCAGGTGGCCGCTGCCGGTCTCGGCGACGAAGCCCATGCCGCTCGCCGGGATCCAGTTGATCGTGCATTCCATCGCATCATTGTGCCGCCGGCCGCCGGTATTGGAGTTGTTCCCCTAGAGCCGACAGGGCGCGCGTATTGCGACGCGGCAAGCCAGCGACTACACTGATCCGCATCAAGACGGTATCCAGCGAATCCAGATCGCTGCCGTCCATCCGGTTGTCTCCTCCACCCCCCTGGGTGGATTCAGCCCAAGGCAGCGATGCCTTGGGCTTTTTTTCGATTGAGCGCGCGCATGCGCTGCCGGCCGCGGCGCCCGCGCGACGCGAGTCGGCGCTGACGTAAGATGCGGCGCCGCAAACCTCGCTGGAGACCCCATGGCCGCCGCCCCACGCCCACCGCGCTCACAGGCCCTGGCACGGCCCCGGCGCGCGACGAGGCCGGACTACCTGCAGAAGATCCTCACCGCCCGCGTCTACGACGTGGCGACCGAAACGTCGCTCGAGCTTGCGCCGCGCCTGTCAGAGCGCCTTGGCAACACCGTGCTCCTCAAGCGCGAAGACCAGCAGCCGGTGTTCAGCTTCAAGCTGCGCGGCGCTTACAACAAGATGGCGCACCTGAGCGCGGTGCAACTGCGGCGCGGCGTGATCTGCGCCTCGGCCGGCAACCACGCACAAGGCGTCGCCTTGAGCGCGAGGCGGCTTGGCTGCAAGGCGGTGATCGTGATGCCGGTGACGACGCCCGCACTCAAGATCGACGCCGTGCGTGCGCTCGGCGGCGAAGTGGTGCTGCACGGCGACAGCTACTCCGACGCCTACCTGCACGCGCAGGGGCTCGAGAAGGCGCGCGGGCTGACCTTCGTCCACCCCTTCGACGACCCCGACGTGATCGCCGGCCAGGGCACGATCGCGATGGAGATCCTGCGCCAGCACCAGGGGCCGATCGACGCCGTGTTCGTCGCCATCGGCGGCGGCGGATTGATCTCCGGCATCGCGGCCTACATCAAGGCCGTGCGCCCCGAGATCAAGGTCATCGGCGTGCAAACGACCGATTCGGATGCGATGGTGCGCTCGGTGCGGGCCGGCAAGCGCGTCCAGCTCGCCGACGTGGGCCTGTTCTCCGACGGCACGGCCGTCAAGCTCGTCGGCGTCGAGACCTTTCGCCTGACGCGCGAACTCGTGGACGACTTCATACTCGTCGACACCGACGCCGTCTGCGCGGCGATCAAGGACGTCTTCCAGGACACGCGCAGCATCTTGGAGCCCGCCGGAGCGCTCGGCGTGGCGGCGATCAAGCAGTACGTCGACCAGCA
>CAIKUF010000309.1 GCA_903830565.1 uncultured bacterium
CGGCGGGGCGTTCTGCGCAGCGAGGTAAAGGAGGAGGCCCGGTCAGAGACCGGGCCGGGGGACACGAGCGCAGCAGAGCGCACCGTCGTCCCGATCGCGCGCCGACATTCGCGTGCGGCAGAGCCGGCGCGCGGGAACGACTGCAACGGGCCGCAAGCAGCGGGCCACTGCTGGCGATCGCACGGCCTTGCGATATCGTCGCAGCGTGACCGACCGAAACCGACCCGCACTGCACCGCTTCGAGCGCCTCGACGCGCTGCGTGGCCTGGCCATCGTGTGGATGGCGCTGTTCCACTTCGCGTTCGATCTCAATCACTTCGGGCTCGTGGCCAAGCAGAACTTCTATCACGACCCGCTGTGGACTGTGCAGCGCACCTGCATCGTCAGCATGTTCATCTTTTGCGCCGGGATGGGGCAGGCCGTTGCATGGCAGCAGGGCCAGGGCTGGCCGCGCTTCTGGCGGCGTTGGGCGCAGGTGGCCGGCTGTGCGCTGCTCGTGACCATCGGCTCGTACCTGATGTTTCCGAACAGCTTCATCGCCTTCGGCGTGCTGCACGGCGTGGCAGTGATGCTCATCATCGCCCGGCTGAGCGCGGGTTGGGGGCGTTGGCTGTGGCCGCTGGGCGCGCTTGCGATCGCGTTGCCGCGCGTTGCCGCCGCCCCGTTCTTCGACAGCCGTTTCCTGAGTTGGATCGGCCTCGTGACGCACAAGCCGCTCACCGAAGACTACGTGCCGCTGCTGCCCTGGCTGGGCGTGATGTGGTGGGGTCTGGCCTCGGGCCAGTGGCTGCTCGCGCATCGCCGCGAATGGTTGACCGGCACGCTTCCCGCCGCGGCGCGGCCGCTGGCCGTGCTCGGGCGCTGGTCGCTGAGCTTCTACATGCTGCACCAGCCGCTACTGATCGGCGCCTTGATGTTGTGGATGCAGTGGCGCGCCTGACCTGCCGCGTTGCGCCAACCGCTACCATCGGCGGATGAGCAACAAGATCCTGTTCGGCTTTCATGCGGTCACCGTGCGCCTGAAAACGGCGCCGGCGTCGATCAGCGAGATCCACGTCGATGCCGGCCGGCGCGACCAGCGCATGCGCGCCTTCGTCGAGCGCGCGCGCGAGGCCGGGGCCAAGCTGATCGACAGCGACGACGCGCGGCTGGCCAGCCTGTGCGGTTCGTCGCGCCACCAGGGCGTGGTGGCGCGGGTGGCGCCGCTGGCGCACGCGAAGTCGCTCGACGACACGCTCGATGCGGTCGACGGGCCGCCCTTGCTGCTGGTGCTCGACGGCGTGACCGATCCGCACAACCTGGGCGCCTGCCTGCGCGTGGCCGACGGCGCCGGCGCGCACGCGGTCGTTGCACCGAAGGACCATGCGGTGGGCATCAACGCGACGGTGGCCAAGGTCGCCAGCGGCGCGGCCGAGACCGTGCCTTACTTCATGGTCACCAACCTCGCGCGCACGCTCGGCGAATTGAAGGAGCAGGGCATCCGCGTCGTCGGCACCTCGGACGACGCGACGAAGTCGCTCTACGACATCGACCTTCGCGGGCCGGTGGCGCTGGTGCTCGGCGCCGAAGGCTCGGGCCTGCGCCAGCTCACTGCGCGCACCTGCGACGAGCTGGTGCGCCTGCCGATGAAGGGCGCCGTCGAGAGCCTGAACGTCTCGGTCGCCAGCGGCGTCTGCCTGTACGAGGCGCTGCGGCAAAGAATGACCTGATTCGCGATGAACCTCAGCGCCAGGCCGTGCGGCGTCCGAATTCCCCTCACCCCAACCCTCTCCCGCAAGCGGGAGAGGGGGAATTCCTCCCTCTCCCCCGGCAACGGGGGAGAGGGCAGGGGTGAGGGGCCGGTGGGCAGGGTTGCTGAACACGATTGCCAATCGGGAAAGATGAAGAACCACACTGCCTGAGGAAAACCATGCCCGTCATCGACGTCAAACATCCGCTCGTCAAGCACAAGGTCGGCCTGCTGCGCGAGGACGACATCTCGACCAAGAAATTCCGCGAGCTGACCAACGAGCTCGGGCGCCTGCTGGCCTATGAGGCGACGGCCGACTTCCCGCTCGAGAAGACGACCATCGCCTGCTGGAGCGGGCCGACCGAAATCGAGCAGATTCGCGGCCGCAAGGTGACCGTGGTGCCGATTCTTCGCGCCGGCCTCGGCATGCTCGACGGCGTGCTCGACATGATCCCGAGCGCCAAGGTCAGCGTCGTCGGCCTCTCGCGCAACCACGAGACGCTGCAGCCCGAGAACTACTTCGAGAAGTTCGTCGGCCACCTCGACGAGCGCACGGCGATCATCGTCGACCCGATGCTCGCCACCGCGGGCTCGATGATCGCGACCATCGACCTCCTCAAGCAGCGCGGCTGCAAGGACATCCGCGCGCTGGTGCTCGTCGCGGCGCCCGAGGGCGTCGCCGCGCTCGCCAAGGCGCACCCTGAGGTGCGCTGCTGGACGGCGGCCATCGACAGCCACCTGAACGAGGTCGGCTACATCATCCCGGGCCTGGGCGACGCGGGCGACAAGATCTTCGGCACGCGCGAGTCGTAGCGCGGGACCTGATTGGCGATGAGCCTCAGCATCAGCCCGTGCGGCGTGCGAACCACCCTCACCCCAGCCCTCTCCCGCCAGCGGGAGAGGGAGAATCACTCCCTCTCCCCCGGCATCGGGGGAGAGGGTTGGGGTGAGGGGTGCCAGCGGACACGGCTGCTGAACTTGGTCGCTAGTCGGGACGCGGGAAGAGATTGCTAATCGTCAATCCAAGTGAATCGGGGCTCGACGCCATGCAGCCTCACCTTCGCGTCGCCATCGTCACCGGCGCCGGCACGGGCATCGGCAAGGCGGTCGCGCTGGCGCTGCTGGTGGATGGCTATCGCGTCGTACTGGCCGGGCGGCGCCAGGCCTTGCTCGATGCGGCGGTGGCCGAGTCCGGCCTTGGGCCGCAGCGCGCGCTGGCTCATGCGACCGACGTCAGCGACCCAGCATCGGTGCGCGCGCTGTTCGAGCGCACCGAGCAGGCCTTCGCTCGCCTGGACCTGCTGTTCAACAACGCCGGCCTCGCGGCACCGCCGGTCGCGCTCGAAGACATCACGTTCGAGCAGTGGCGGCAGGTCGTCGACGTGAACCTGAGCGGCGCCTTCCTGTGCACGCAAGAGGCGTTCAGGCTGATGAAGCGCCAGTCGCCGCGCGGCGGGCGCATCATCAACAACGGCTCGATCTCGGCCCACGCGCCGCGCCCGAATTCGGCGCCTTACACGTCGACCAAGCATGCAATCACGGGCCTGACGAAATCGACTTCACTCGACGGGCGCCAGTACGACATTGCCTGCGGTCAGATCGACATCGGCAACGCGCTGACCGAGATGGCGCAGCCGATGACGCGTGGCGTGCCGCAGCCCAATGGGCAGATCGCAGTCGAAGCGGTGATGGACGTGAGCCACGTCGCGAACGCCGTGCTTCACATGGCCAGCCTGCCGCTGGACGCCAACGTGCAGTTCATGACCGTGATGGCGACCAAGATGCCGTTCATCGGGCGCGGTTGAGGTGTTGCCGTTCGCCCGTCACCCGGCGCGGCCCTGGCTCGCGGGGCGAGCGGCATCGATGTCATGCGCGCGGCGCATCATGGCGCTGGTCATCCGGCGGAAGATGAACAGGTGCGCCGGCGCGAGCGCGTACCAGTAGAGCAAGCCCCAGACTCCTTGCGGATGCCAATAGGCCGTGATCGTCAGACGGGAGCGTGGGCCGGGGGCCGGCGCAGACTCGGACTCGGACTCGACCTCGAACTCCAGCACGCCCGATCCCGGCGCACGCATGCCGAAGTGCAAGGTCACGCGACGCTCAGGTTCCAGGGCCAGCACCGTCCAGTAGTCGATGCGGTCGCCGATGCGCAGCTCGGTCGGGTGGCGGCGGCCGCGGGTCAGCCCCGGGCCGCCGATCAACCAGTCCAGGACGGCGCGTATCCACCACAGCCAGTTCATGCAGTAGTAGCCGGTGTCGCCGCCCAGGGCGGCGATGGTCTGCCAGACGGCGGCCGGAGATGCGCCGCCTGTCGCGCTGCCGCTGGCGCGCTTGGCGTAGAACGTGTTGTCGATTCGAAAGCCGCGAAACATCAGCAGGCCCTCGCTCCAGCGCGCCGCCACGGCGTGCGTCTGCTCTGCCCGCAACGCGGCGGCCACCGACTCGCGAAAGTTCAGCAACGCTTGCGGCACCAGGCGGCGCAACTCGGCGTCGTCGGCCGGGAGGTCGTGCTTGAGGCCGCCGATCAGCGCGCGGGCGATGTTGGAGGGCACCGCCGTCACCAGGCCCAGCCAGCGCGCCGACAGCGTCGGCGTGAGTACCGGCACCGGGATGATGCGCGGCCGCTTGCCGACGGCATCGCCGAACTGGCGCATCATGTCTTCGTAACTGAGGTAGTCCGGCCCGCCGGCGTCGAGCACCTTGCCAGCGGCCTCGTCCAGCCGGGCGATGCGCGCCAGGTATTCGAGCAGATTGTCGAGCGCGATCGGCGACGACCTGGAACGCACCCAACGCGGCGTGAGCATCAGCGGCAGGTGGTTGACGAGGTCGCGAATGACTTCGTAGGCCGCGGAGCCGGGGCCGACGATGATGCCGGCGCGGATCTCCGTCACCGGCACGCGCCCGGTACGAAGTCGCTCGCCAGTCTCGCGCCGTGACACCAGGTGTTCGGATTCGGCGTCGCCGGGAACCAAACCTCCCAGGTAGACGATGCGGCGAATGCCCGCCGCTTCCGCCGCGGCGGCGAAGCTCTCGGCGGCTTGGAGGTCGAGGCGGCCGAAGTCGTGCCCGGCCGCCATCGAGTGCACGAGGTAGTAGGCGGTGTCCACGCCGGCCAGTGCGGCCGGCAACGATTCGGGCCGCAGCGCGTCGGCCTCGACCAGTTCGACGCCGGGCCAATTGCGTGCCTCCAGGATCTTGAGATTGCGCCCGCTGGCGCGCACCGTGCAGGCCTCGCTCGACAAACGCGGCACAAGGTGCGTGCCGACGTAGCCGCTGGCGCCGAACACCAGCACCCGTGCGCCTCGATGGAGGTCCGGGCTCGCCGAGCGCTGGGCCGAAGTTTCATTTGTCGTCGCGGCGGTCATGAGGTCAACGTGCGGGAGCGCACTCCCTTCATCGTTGGCTCGCCGTCTGCGCCGTGCGGCCGCTGCGCCTTGCGACCTCCTGGGCCACCGCTTGGAGCTGAGCCGCCAGATTCTGCCGTACCGCCACGCTGCCGACCGTCGGCGGCGGTGGCAGCAGCAAGCCGATCCGCGAGCTGTAGCGCAACTGCGTGCGTGGTCGGCCGCCGCGCGCAGCCAGCGGCTTGAGTTCGTAACGGCCCTCGAATATTTCGATCGCACGCCGCTTGAACAGGCCGAGGTCGAACTGCACCGCCTTCGCTTCGGCGACGCGAAGCGCCTGGTGCTCGATGTTGAGCAGCACGGTCATCGACTGCGCGAACAAGAGGAAACGAAACTCTCCCTGCTGCTCGACCACAAGCTGCTCGCCGTGCCGAGCAAGCGGCCGGCGCTCGACGACGCGACACTGGCGGATGCCCGGCATGAACCGCGGCAGTTCGGCGTAGTCGGTGATGGTGTCCCACACCGTCTGCGCATCGGCGCCGAGCTCAAGCACCGCTTCGGCGTCGAAGCGGCGGCCGCTGCGGTGCACTTGCACCTTTACATCATCGTTCATTGGAAATTCTGAAAGGGCAGCGACCCGCCATTATCGGCTCGCCGATACGGGCAACCCATGTGGCGCGATGATGGCCTTGAGCCTGGTAGCCGCCTGCCAATCCGCGCGGACCGAGGCGAGCCGCATCTGAGCGCCGCTGTCGATCTCGCGCCGAGAATCCGGGCTCGCGTCAAACCCAGCCCAGCGCGCCCGCCACCATTCCCGCGGCGACCAGCCAGATCGGGCTCAGCTTCGTTCGCAGCAGCACGAGCACGGTCAACCCGACCAACGCCATCAAGCCCCAGTGGCCGCGTATCGGGTCGGTCAGCACCCAGCCGGTGGCGAGCAGCAGGCCGATGGTCAGCGGTGCCAGGCCGCTCGTGAAGGCGCGCACGCCCAGGGTTTCGCGGCGCTTGTCGCCCCAGCGCGTGGCCCACAGCGCGAGCGTCGTCGAAGGCAGCATGATGCCGAGCATGGTCGCCAGCGCGCCGAGCGGGCCGGCGACGTTCCAGCCGAGCACGGCGACGAAGAGCAGGTTCGGTCCGGGCGCGGCCTGCGCCAGCGCGACCGAGGTGGTGAACTGCGTGTCGGTGATCCAGTGCTGGTCGATCACCAGGTAGCGGTGCATATCGGGCGCGGTCGAGATCGCGCCGCCGACGGCGAGCAGCGAGAGCATGAGGAAGTGCGCGAACAGGCCGAACAGGTCGGCTGCGCCAAGGCCCGTCACTTCAACCTCCACCATGCCACGCCGACCGCCACCGAGCCCAGCCCGCAGACCACCCACACCAGCGGCACACGGGCGAGCGCGACGGCGCCAAAGGTCGCGCCGGCAAAGACCACGCACAGTGCGGCGCCGAGCGGGTTGCGCTTGAGCGCGACCGAGAGCTTGAGCGCGGTCGCAATCACGAGCCCCGCCGCGACGGCGCCCATGCCTCGCAGCGCGCCGCTGACGGCCGGCAGGTGCGCCCAGTGGTCGTAGGCGGCGGCGAGCGCGAGCACGATCATCAGCGGCACCAGCATCAGGCCGGCCAGCGCCGCGAAGGCACCGCGCCAGCCGAAGAAGCGGTCGCCCGTCATCAGCGCGAGGTTGCACACGTTGGGGCCGGGCAGCACCTGCGCGATGGAGAGCGTGCGCACGAACTCTTCAGCCGTCATCCAGCCGGTGCGCTCGACGAGCTCGATCTGCGCCACCGCCAGCACGCCGCCGAAACCCTGCAGCGCGAGACGGTTGAAGACACGGTAGAGCTCGAGCGGCGAGCGCGGCGCTGGGTGCTGGGCGTTCGGCGAGTCGCTATCCAGATTCGGCTGCATGGCAGCGGCTCAATGGCCAGGCGTGACCGGCGTGCGGCGCCCGACCCACACGCTGACGGCGATCGCCGCCAGCATGAACGCGAGCCCGACCCAGCTCAGCGGCGCGTAGCCGCCGTGGGCGAGCATCCAGCCGCCGCTGGACGAGCCGGCAGCCTGCCCGAAGTACATCGCCGAGGTGTTCAGCGCCATCAGCGCCGGGGCCAGCGCGGGCGCGGCTTGGCCGAGCCGCGCCTGCTGGCCGGAGTTGGTCGCAAAACAACCCAGCGCCCATGGCACCAGCACCACGGCCACGCCGGCAAGCGTCGTCGCCAGCGGCCACAGCAGCAGGCTTGCCGCGACCAGACACAGCGCGGTCAGCACGGCGCGGCTGGCGCCCAAGCGGTCGATCGTGCGCGAGAGCACGATGTTGCCCGCGAGGCCGAAGAAGCCGAACCAGCCGAAGAGCAGGCCGATCTCGCCGGCGCTGGCGTTGAACTGCGAGCGGTAGTAGGGCGCAAAGTAGGCGAAGAGCGTGAACTGCGCGGCGCTCTGCAAAGCCGTCACGCCGACCATCGCCATCAGCACCGGATGTGTCAGCGCGTCGCGCCATGCGCGGCGCGAAAGCGCCTGCGGCTTCACGCCGCTCGGCAGCACGCGATGGACCCACAGCCCGGCAAGCAGCGACAGGCCGCCGACAAGGCCGAACGCCGAACGCCAGCCGAAGCTCTCGCCAAGCCACGCGGCCATCGGCATCCCGAGCACGGAAGCGAGCGACCAGCCGAGGAAGATGAAGGTGATCGCGCGTCCGCGCTGCTCGGGCGGCGCCATGACGCGGACCGCCGCCGCCGCCTGCGGCGTGAAGACCGCCGCGGCCAGCATCGTCAGTGCGCGCAAAGGCCACAGCGCGCCGAAGCTCGGCATCAAGGTGCACAGCAGGTGCCCGGCGCCGTACCACAGAAGCGCCAGCGAGAGCAGCCGGCGCCGATCCCAGCCCGACACGGCGCCGGCCAGCACCGGCGCGCCGAAGCACATCACCACCGCGCCGATGGCAACCAGTTGCCCTGCCAGCGGCACCGAAACCTGCAGATCCCCGGCCAGATCGTTGAGCGTGCCGGCGACCGACATCACGCCGCAGCCGATGACGAAGTTGCCGAACAGCAGCGACCAGCGTGCTGCGGCGAGCGAACCACCGGCGGCGTGATCGATGCGGTCGCCCTGCGTCATCAGCGCAGCACGCGCAGCGCCTCGGGGTTGACGATGTGGCTCGGGTTGCCCTCGATGAAATTGACGACGTTGTCGAACGCCGAGCTGAACAGCGTTTCGTAGTTGTCCTGCTCCACGTAGCCGATGTGCGGCGAGCAGATCGCGTTCTCCAGCCGCAGCAGCGGCTGGCCTTGCAGGATGGGCTCGCTCTCGAAGACGTCGACCGCTGCCATTCCGGGGCGGCCGCGATTGAGCGCCCCGACGAGCACGCCTTCCTCCACCAGTTCGGCGCGTGAAGTGTTGACCAGCAGCGAGGTCGGCTTCATGCGCGACAGATCGGCCATCGTGACGATGCCGCGCGTGGCCTCGGACAGGCGAAGATGCAGCGAGAGCACGTCACTCTCCTCGAACAGGGCCTCGCGCGAGGTCGCGGCCTCGTGCCCGTCGGCGAGCGCCCGCTGGCGCGAGGCCTCGCTGCCCCAGACCAGGACGTTCATACCGAACGCGCGGCCGTAGCCGGCGACGAGCGTGCCGATGCGGCCATAGCCCCAGATGCCCAGCGTGCGCCCCTTGAGCACCAGGCCGATGGCGAAGTTGTGCGGCATCGAAGCCGCCTTCAGCCCGGACTGTTGCCACGCGCCGTGCTTGAGGTTGCCCACGTACTGCGGCAGGCGCCGCATCGCGGCCATGATCAAGGCCCAGGTCAGCTCGGCCGGCGCCACCGGTGAACTCACGCCTTCGGCGACGGCGATGCCCAGGCGCGTGCAGGTCTCGATGTCGATGTGCGAGCCGGCGCGGCCGGTCTGCGAAATGAGCCTGAGCTTGGTCAGCTTCTCGAGCAATTGGCGCGGGAAGTGGCTGCGCTCGCGAATCAGCACCAGCACCTCGGCGTCGCGCAGCCGCACCGACAACTGGCCGATGCCCTTGACGGTGTTGGTGAAGACCTTGGCGTTGTAGGGTTCCAGGCGCGACGCGCACTTGAGCTTGCGCACGACGTCCTGATAGTCGTCGAGGATGATGATGTTCACGGGGCGAGGTCGGATGCGGCTTGACTGCGATTGTGCACGCCGCGTGCGCCCGCGATAGCATGCTGCGCATCCCCATCACCGAAGGACTTGCCATGCCAATCTCGATGCACTCCGCCAGCGCGCCCATCTTCGTGCGCATGTTCGGCAACCTCTCGCAGTGGCTGGACAAGGCCGAGGCTCACGCGGCGGCGAAGAAGTTCGACCCCGCCGTGCTGCTCGCCGCGCGCCTCGCTCCCGACATGCTGCCGCTCATGCGGCAGGTGCAGATCGCGAGCGACGCGAGCAAGTTCTGCATCGCCCGCCTGGCCGGCGTCGAAGCGCCGCCGTTCGCGGATACCGAGGCCACCTTCGCCGATCTGAAGGAGCGCGCGGCGAAGACCGTCGCCTTCATCGAGTGGGTGCCGGCGGAGAAGGTCGACGGCAGCGAAGAGCGCGACATCACCGTGCCACGCCGTGACGGCGCCATCGTCGTCAAGGGCGAGGCCTACCTGAAGAACTTCGTGCTGCCGAACTTCTTCTTCCACGTGACGATGACGTATGCGCTGCTGCGCCACAACGGCGTCGAGCTTGGCAAGGCGGACTACCTGGGGCCCATCCCGGGCTGAGGTTTCAGGGGCCGATTTCCGCCGCGGGTGCCAAGACCTCGGCCGTGAAGAGACAACCCACGCCATTCGGCCCCGTCGCCAGCGTTACGCGGCCGCCAAGACGCGTCGCAGCTTGCTTGACGATGGCGAGCCCCAAGCCGGTTCCCGGTGCGTCGTTCCCGGGGACGCGAAAAAAGCGGTCGAACACGCAGGTACGCAAGTGCTCTGGAATGCCCGGTCCGTCGTCGCCGACCGAAAGGGTCAGCATGTTCTTGGCGTTATGCAACTCGACGAAGATTCGCCCGCCACTCGGAACATAGTTCAGCGCGTTGGCGACCAAGTTGTCGAGAATGAGGCGAAACGCGGGAACATCCAGACGCACCACGAGCGCGTCGGGCGCGTCCAGCGAGAGGTCCAGCCCCCGGCTCACGGCCGCAGGCGCAATGGCTGCGAGCCCTTCGCGCACGAGCGCTGCCACATCGACCGCGCATGGATTGAGCGGGTGCTCGTCGTCGATTGTCGCCAAGTGCAGCAACTGCTCCATGAGGTGCGACGCGCGGGAAATCGACTGGTCGAGCCGAAGTTCCGCTTCGACACGCTCGCTGGGCGTTTGTGCCGTCACGAGGACGTGGGCCTGCACGGAAATGACGGCAAGCGGCGTGCGCAACTCGTGCGCGGCGTTGTGAACGAAAGCGTGTTCGCGGCCGATCTTGTCGCGCAGGCGCCGAAGCAGTCCGTTGAGCGCGTCGATCAATGGGACGAGTTCCGCGTACTTGACATCGATGTCCAGGTCGCTCAGGTTGTCCGTGGCCCGCGCGGCCATCCGTCGCGACAAGTTGCGAACGGGGCGCATGCCCTGATACGCAGCCAGCCAGAGGGGCAGCAAGACCAATGGGAAGGCAAGCAACACGTACGGCAGGATACCGGCAGCCAGCTCACGGAGAATCCACTGGTCGCTGATGCGAGGCTGGGCGACAACGATCGACCAACGCGGGGTTTCCCCCTTGAACACGCGGGCCGGCCCGCCCCGCAGTTGAACCTCGGTGATACGCGCGAGGTCGCCGCCGAGATCGAGCGCTTCGATGGACGGCGACGAGAACAGGAGCTTGCCGCTGCGATCTCGCAACTGGAGCAAGAGGGTCTCGGGGATGCCCTCCTGCCTGTAGTCTCTATCGATGAGGAACGCGACGAAGGCGATTGCTGCACGAGCCTCAGCCGGCTCATCGACGGACTGCAATGCGGCGACCAGCGCAACTCCGGTGTCGCGCACAGCCTTGTCCCGTTCTTCCTGGCTCGTCACGCTGAAGTAATCTTTTGCCA
>CAIKUF010000310.1 GCA_903830565.1 uncultured bacterium
AGCCGCGTCTCGTCCATGTCGATCACCATCCCTGTGATGATCAACTCGCCCCCCATTGGGCCTCACGCCGCCTCGCTCAGGCTCATTCCTCGTTGGAAACACGCCCCTCGTTCAGGCTCATACCACGTTGGACAAGGCTACGACCTCAAGGGCCTGCTGGCGTATTCGACAATCAGCCACCTCGGCCTCATCACGCTGCTCTTCGGCCTGGACGAACCGCTGGCGGTGGTCGCCGGCGTGTTCCACATCATCAACCACGCGACCTTCAAGGCGGGCCTGTTCATGTCGGCCGGCATCATCGACCACGAGTGCGGGACGCGCGACATGCGGCGCATCAACGGCCTGTGCAAGCTCATGCCGTTCACGGCCACGCTGGGCATCGTCGCCGCCGGTGCGATGGCTGGGGTGCCGCTGCTCAACGGCTTCCTGTCGAAGGAGATGTTCTTCGGCGAGGCGCTGGCCAAGCAGACCGCACCGCTCATGCAGTGGGTGCTGCCGCTGGGCGCGCTGGTCGCCGGCATCCTGGGCGTCGCCTACAGCGCGCGCTTCGTGCACGACGTGTTCTTCAACGGCGAGCCGGTCGACCTGCCCAAGACGCCGCACGAGCCGCCGTTCTTCATGCGCCTGCCAGTGCTGCTGCTCGTGCTGCTGTGCGTCGCCGTCGGCCTGGCGCCGGAGCAGACGGTCGCGCCGCTGCTCGCCGTCGCCGCGCAGGCAGCCCTCTACGGCGCACCCGGCCACGCCCTGCCGGCCTACACGCTGGCGCTCTGGCATGGCCTCAACCTGCCCTTGCTGATGAGCGTGCTGGCCTTCGCCGGTGGCGGCGCGCTCTACTTCGGCCTGCACCGCTTCGTCGACCTGCATCGCGTCGTTCGCCTGCCGCTGTGGGTCGGCCTCGGCGGGCGCGATGTGTTCGTCGCGATGGGCGATGCCGGGGTGGCCTGTTCGCGCGCCGTGACGGGCGCGCTGCAAAACGGGCGTCTGCAGCGCTACCTGTTCATGCTCGTCGCGCTGGCGCTTGCCGCAGGCGGGTGGCCGTTCCTGCGCGGCGGCCCCTCGCCGCAGATGGCGGCGCCGCATCTCGGCGGGATCGACTTCGGCATCGCCGCCGTCTGGTGCATCGGCATTGCGGCGACGCTGGGCGTCGTTCGCGTGCACCGCCAGCGGCTGCTTGCACTGCTGTTTCTCGGCGCGGTGGGCCTGGCGGTGTGCCTCGTCTTCGTCTTCTTCTCCGCGCCCGACCTCGCGCTAACGCAATTGCTGGTCGAGGTCGCGACGATCACGCTGATGATGCTGGCGTTGCATTGGCTGCCCGCCACCAGTCCGCCCGTTCACAGCCGCTGGCGAGCGGGGCGCGACGCGCTGCTCGCCGGCGCGGCGGGTGCGGGAATAGCGGCCATCGTCTGGATGGTGCTGACGCGGCCCTTCGATTCGATGTCGCCGTACTTCCTCGAACACGCCCTGCCCGACGGCGGCGGCGCGAACGTCGTCAACGTGATCCTGGTCGACTTCCGCGGCTTCGACACGCTGGGCGAGGTCACCGTGCTCGCGCTGGCCGCACTGGTCATCCACGCGCTCATGAGCGGCTTCGCACCGCGCAATGTGAGGCGCCCGGGCAGCGAGGCCGAGCGCCATCCGCTGATGCTGCAAATCACCGCACGTCTGATCCTGCCGTTCGCCGTGTTGACCTCGGTCTACCTCTTCCTGCGTGGCCACAACCAGCCTGGCGGCGGCTTTATCGCCGGGCTCGTGCTCGCCATTGCGCTCGTGCTGCAGTACGTCGCCAACGGGCAGGACTGGGTGGCCGCGCGCATGCCGACCGACGATCGCCCGCTCATCGCCTGGGGCCTGCTGATCGCCGCCGCCTCGGGTATGGCAAGCTGGGCCTTCGATGCGCCGCTGCTGACGAGCAGCTACGACTACCCCTTGTGGCCGCTGGTAGGCGCGGTGCCTCTGGCCAGCGCCGCGGCGTTCGACCTCGGCGTCGCGCTCGTCGTCGTCGGCGCGACGCTGACGGCCCTCGGCTCGATGGCGCGCCTGAGCGCGGGGCGACACTGAGATGGCGCTGCTCCTTGCCCTCGGCATCGGCGTACTCACCGGCTGCGGTGTCTGGCTGCTGCTTCGTGCGCGCACTTTCGACCTTATTCTCGGCCTCGCCCTGCTCGGCTACGGCGTCAACCTGTTCATCTTCGCGATGGGGCGCCTCAAACCTGCCGCCGCGCCTTTCGCCGGCAAGGGCACGGCACTGACGCTGGCGAATGCCGCCGACCCGCTGCCGCAGGCGCTGGTGCTGACCGCGATCGTGATCGGCTTCGCGATGACGGCGCTGCTGCTGGCGATGGCCCTGCGCGTGCGCGCCGAGACCGGCAGCGACCACGTCGATGGCGAGGAGCCGCATGTCTAGTGCAGTGTTCCACGCCATGCGGCACATCAGACCGCGCCTTTGCCGCCCTGGCGTCGTTGCAAATCCTCGCGATACCTACAGGTATCGCTGCGGTTTGCGCCTAGCCACGACGACAAATCCAGCGGTCTTCTTGAGTGCCGCATAGCATGGAACACTGCACAAGCTGGCCGCACTGGATCGTGCTCCCCATCGTGCTGCCGCTCGTCGCCGGTGCGCTGATGGTGCTGCTCGAACGTCGGCGCGCCGCGTGGCTGCCGGCGCTCTCGCTGGCGTCGACGCTGGCGCTGCTCGCGATCGCCGTGCGGCTGCTGCGGCAGGCAGAGGCCGGCGCGGTGCAGGCCTACCTGCTCGGCAATTGGCCGGCGCCGTTCGGCATCGCGCTCGCGCTCGACCGCCTGAGTGCGCTGATGCTCGTGCTCACCGCGCTGGTCGCCCTTTGCGCCCTCGTCTACGCGCTCGCCGGCAATGCCAGGCGCGGCCCGCACTTTCACACGCTGTTCCAGCTTCAGTTGATGGGCCTGAACGGTGCCTTCCTCACCGCCGATCTGTTCAACCTCTTCGTGTTCTTCGAAGTGCTGCTCGCCGCGTCCTACGGGCTGCTGCTGCACGGCGACGCCGACGGGCGGCGCGCCCGCCTCAAGGCGGCGCTGCACTACGTGAGCTTCAACCTCGTCGGCTCGTCCTTGTTCCTGATCGCCGCCGCGCTGCTCTACGGCCTCGCCGGCACGCTGAACATGGCCGACCTCGCGCACAAGCTCGCAGTGCTCGGCCCCGAGAACATCGCCCTCGCCCAGGCCGCGGCGCTGATGCTGCTCGTCGTGTTCGCCGTCAAGGCGGCGCTGCTGCCGCTGTACTTCTGGCTTCCCGAAACCTACGGCGCGGCGACGGCGCCGGTGGCGGCGCTGTTCGCGATCATGACCAAGGTCGGCGTCTACGCCGTCCTGCGCATGACGACGCTGGTCTTCGGCGCCGAAGGCGGCGCAGTGGCGATGGTGGCTTGGCCCATGCTGCCGGTGCTCGCGATGGCGACGCTGGCGCTCGCGGCCCTCGGCGCGCTCGCGGCCACGACACTGCGCGGCCTGGTGGCCTACCTCGTCGTCGGCTCGGCAGGAACGCTGCTGCTCGCCGTCGGCCTCGCGACCCCGGGCACGGTGGCGGCGGGCCTCTTCTATCTCGTCAACAGCACGCTCGCGGCCGCAGCGTGGTATCTGCTCGCGGACCGGATCGCGAGCGTCCGCGGCGGCAGTGATGCGTTGCTGCCGATGGCGCTGGGCAGCGGCTGGGCGCCACTGGGCATCGGCTTCCTGGTTGCCGCCATCGCCATGGCCGGCCTGCCGCCGCTGGCGGGTTTCATCGGCAAGGCGATGCTGCTGCAAAGCGCCGGATCGACGCCGCTCGCGGCGTGGGCCGTCGCCACCGTTCTGGGGGCTAGCCTGGTGCTGCTGGTGGCCTTGGCGCGCGCCGGCAGTGCGCTGTTCTGGGAATCGGGTCAGCAGCCCGCTACCGCGCCATGGCCTGTCAGCCGTGCGACGCGATCGGCGCATGTGCTGGCCATCACCGTGCTCCTTGCCTGCGTGATCGGCGCAGCCGCCGCGGCGGGACCGATTGCGGGCTACGCTGAAGCGACGGCCGCGCAGCTGTTCGAGCGTCAGTCCTACATCAGCGCCGTGCTCGGCGCACGCCCGGTTCCGGCGGCCATCGACGTGCGGCGTGAAATGCGCGAGCGGGGCGAGGCGAAATGATGCGTCGCCTGCTCGCCACCCTGGTGCCCGCGCCGCTGATCAGCGCCGCGCTGCTTGCGACGTGGTTGATGCTGAACGGCTCGCTCTCGGCCGGGCACATCGTTCTCGGCGCCGCGCTGGCGATCGTCATCCCGTGGTTCAGCGAACGCCTGCGCTCCGACCGGACCCGCCTCAAGCGCCCGGGCACGGCGCTGCGCCTCGCCGCGGTGGTCGCCAAGGACATCGTTCTGTCTAACGTCGAAGTTGCGCGGCGCATCCTCGGCCCGGAATCGTCTATCAGTCCGCGCTTCGTCTGGGTGCCGCTGGACATCCGCGACCCGCACGGCATCGTCGCGCTGGCGGGCATCGTGACGCTGACGCCGGGGACACTGTCGTCCGACCTCAGCGACGACCGCCGCCACCTGCTCGTCCATGCCTTCAACGTAGGCGACGAGGCCGCTCTCGTCGCCGAGATCAAGACCCGCTACGAGGCACCGCTGATGGAGATCTTCGAATGATCCTACAAACCGCAGTTGACCGCTTTCCTTCGCTGGCGACACCGCATGAACACTGACATTTGGGCCCACGCGCACCCTCACCGTCTGGGTGAGAGCGCTACGCACCCGATTGAGCCGCGCTGCGACGCGCTGGCCGCGTTGCTCCTCCTCGCGGGCATGAGCCCTCAGCGTCGTCGCGCCTTGCCAGCGCGTCGCATCACGGCCCACTCGGGCGCGTCCAACTGCGGTTTGTAGGATGATTCTCGGCATGTTGCTTCCCTGGCTGGCCGCCGTGTTCGTGCTCGCGATGCTGCTCAATGCGTGGCGCTTGCTCGCCGGCCCCGGGCTGCCGGACCGCATCCTGGCCCTCGACACGCTGTACATCAACGCGCTCGCGCTGCTGGTGCTGCTGGGCATCTGGCTGGACACCGAGATCTACTTCGATCTCGCGCTACTGATCGCGCTGCTCGGCTTCGTCAGCACCGTCGTACTGTCGAAGTACGTGCTGCGCGGGGACATCGTCGAATGAGCGCCCACCTCGTCAACCTGCCGCTGTGGGCCGATCTCGCGCTGTGTGCGCTGCTGATCGTGGGTGCCACGCTCGCGCTGATCGGCTCGTGGGGGCTGGCCCACCTGTCCGACTTCTTCAGGCGTGTGCACGGCCCGACGAAGACGGTGACGCTCGGCGTCGGCTGCGTTCTCGTCGCGTCGGCGCTGTGGTTCGCGCAACAGGGGACGCTGAGCCTGCACGAGTTGCTGATCACCGTCTTCCTGTTCATGACCGCGCCGGTCTCGGCGCACCTGCTGGTCAAGGCGGCGCTCGCGCTCGACCCGTCCGCGCGCCCGCCGGCGCCGCCAGGCAACGTCGAACCGCCGCGCCGCAACGGCGCAGCCTGAACCCGCAGCGGACCGCGCCGCAGCGCGACAATCGTTGCCATGTCGCAGTACTTCGAAGTCCACCCTGACAACCCGCAGTCGCGCCTGTTGAAGCAGGCCGTGCAGTTGCTTCACGACGGCGGCGTGGCCGCGGTGCCCACCGATTCGAGCTATGCGCTGGTCTGCCATCTCGACGACAAGGTCGCGGCCGAGAACCTGCGCCGCATACGCGGCGTCGATGACAAGCATCTACTGACGCTGCTGTGCTGCGACCTGTCCGAACTGGCCAGTTATGCAAGAGTCGACAACAAGCAGTTCCGCCTGATCAAGCTCGGCACGCCGGGGCCGTTCACGTTCATTCTCGAAGCCACGAAGGAAGTGCCGCGTCGGGTTTCGCACCCCTCGCGGCGCACGATCGGGCTGCGCGTGCCGGACCACAAGGTCACGCAGGCGGTGCTCGAACTGCTGGGCCAGCCGCTGCTGGCGACAACGCTGATCCTGCCTGGAGATACCGAGCCGCTGAACGACCCAGCCGACATCCGGGACCGGTTGCAAAAACTCGTGCATGTCGTCGTCGATGCCGGCGCCTGCCCGCGGCAACCGACGACGATCATCGACCTGACCGGCGACCAGCCGGTCCTGGTGCGGCGCGGCCGCGGCGATCCGGCGCGGTTGGGCTTGTAGCAGCCGCTGAACGTGGCCGTTGGGCGTCGCAAGGCTGACGCTTTCCAGGGTGTTGGCGGTTGTGATCCAGCGCACAAATCTGGCTGCGAGACCGCGCTTTGATGGGCGGGCCAGATGAGTCTGGCTCGGCGCCGTTGGCGCGGTGACCTGCTGCATTGCGGGGGCAATGGCGACGATCAGAAGGGCACG